>RFGV01000548.1 GCA_003696605.1 Chloroflexota bacterium
GTGTTTTTTCGAGCCAATGATGGAGTCCATGGGGAGGAATTGTGGAAAACCGACGGCACTGCTGCGGGGACGCAACTGGTTAAAGATATTGTCAATCCGGGGCACTCAAGTCCGGGACTGTTGACGGTTGTTGGCAGTACTTTGTTTTTTACTGCGAATAATGGCAGCAACGGTGTTGAACTGTGGAAAAGTGACGGCACTGCTGCGGGCACCGTAATGGTGAAGGATATCTATCCGGGAGTTTTAGGAAGTTCACCTACAGAATTTGTTGATTTTAATGGGGCCTTGTTTTTTATTGCGAATGATGGCGTTAATGGTTATGAATTATGGAAGAGTGACGGCACGGCAGCGGGTACCGCGATGGTGAAGGATATCTATCCGGGCGCGAACCCTACAGGTTTCTTGCGGGCGCCGAATAAATTAATCGTTTTTAATAACCAACTTTTTTTCAGTGCAGAAGATGGTACCAATGGTTTTGAGCTATGGAAGAGTGATGGGACTGCCGCGGGTACTGTGATGGTGAAGGATATCTGGGCTGGTGCAAATCCGACGGCAAGAGCAGATCGGCCTGCCTGGTTGACTAATGTAAACGGCACCCTTTATTTTGTTGCCAATGATGGCACCCATGGCCTGGAACTGTGGAAGAGCGATGGCACGGCAGCGGGTACTATCTTGGTAAAGGATATCAGAACCGGTGTGGCTTCTACAACCATTGGGGATTTATATAACTCAAATGGAATGCTGTATTTCACTGCAGATGACAGGATTGCAGGTAAGGAGCCATGGAAAAGTGATGGCACGGCAGCAGGTACCGTGATGGTGAAGGATATCCGACCGGGTCTGAATACTTCCAGTCCTGGAAATTTTATTAACGTTCATGGTCAACTGTTTTTTACCGCTGAAGATGCTCTTTTTAATCAGGAATTATGGAAAACGGATGGCACGACAACTGGGACGGTAAAAATCATGGAGATCAATCCGGCAGGAGGAAGTTTTCCATTCTGGTTTGCTGAACTAAATGGGTCTCTGTTTTTCAGAGCTGATGACGGGACTGGTTCGGAGCCATGGATATTGCCATTGATAAGGAAAAGTGATTTCAACGGAGACGGCAAGAGTGATCTGGCATGGCGTAATGGCACTGGTGGTGATCTGGACATCTGGTATATGAACGGCAGAACGATTGGCGCCGGTAGCGGTAATGCTGGTCGTGTACCAACGAACTGGGTAACTGTTGGCAGCGGTGATTTTGATGCCAATGGTGTCATGGATGTGGTCTGGCGCGACACGACGAGCGGCGAAGTAGATATCTGGCTAATGAACGCCGCGGGAGTGATGGTTGGCAGTGGCGCAGTGACGACACTTGGTACGAACTGGTCGGTTGCTGGCGTTGGTGATATGGATGGTGATGGCAAGGGAGATATCGTCTGGCGCGACACCAGTACCGGCGAGGTTGACATCTGGTTGATGAACGGGCTGGCACGCAAGGCCGGCAGTGGTGCTGTGACGACGCTAGGCACAAACTGGACGATCAAGGGTGTCGGTGACTTTGATGGCGATTCGATGGATGACATTGTCTGGCGCGACACGGTGAGCGGTGAAGTGGATATCTGGCTGATGAATGGTCTGACGGTGAAGACAGGCAGTGGTGCTGTGACAACGCTAGGCACGAACTGGACGATCAAGGGTGTCGGTGACTTTGATGGCGATGGCAAGGGAGATTTGCTGTGGTATGACGCGTCCGGCGGCGAGGTGGACATCTGGCTGATGAATGGTTTGACGGTGAAGACAGGCAGTGGCTATGTGAGCACGGTTGATACGAACTGGCAGATGGCCTCTGTTGGCGATTACGACGGTGATGGCAGGTTTGATATTGTCTGGCGTCATTCGACAGCGGGCGATGTGGACATGTGGCTGATGAACGGCACAGCAATACTTAGCACGGGGATTGTCAGTTATACGCCAACAGCTTGGCAGATTGTGAACCCATAACCTTACCGAACTGAAGAAAAAGAACACCGGCGGTATCAACCGCCGGTGTTGCCTTTTGGGTA
>RFGV01000549.1 GCA_003696605.1 Chloroflexota bacterium
CTAAATGATCGTGTGGGGTCGACAGCCAATGTGCGTAATATCCATCTGGCTCCCAACCCAGCAATGATATGCATCGCAATATTAAATGGTTGAATATACCAAACAGCCAAACGGGGGCTTTTTAGCCACCGCTCTTTAATCCACTCAACTAAATGGGGAATCAGGACGAGTAATACATATAAGAATGGATGTAATAGCAAAACACCAGCTATAAAAAAAACCATTGTGGGGTGGAAGGTTTGGTTGTGAATCTCCAGAGCTTCGACCAGCTGACTAAATGTGGCCAGCACGGTCAACACAACAAAGATTGAAAACTGGGCTTGCTCTGGCATGGGGGTCACAAAATAGGTGCCGATACTCAACCCAACTCCCACAAGAATTATTACCAATACATAAAACCAGGCTTTTCGTGACATATAAAGAACGCCTCCGGATATACATTTGGTTAGGGTGAGTATTATATTCAACACTCACCCTAACCTTCCTCCGGTAGTCCCTCTTCCCCGATAGCGACTAACGGATGATCCTGTTAGTCGGTTATCGACAATTAATCATCCCAATGAACGCTACTCCAATTGACACTGCTCCAATTAACGCTGCTCCAGTTGACGCTACTCCAGTTAACGCTGCTCCAGTTAACGCTGCTCCAGTTGACGCTGCTCCAGTTCACTGGGGCTTCGCCCGTCCAAAGTAGTTGACTGGTGGGGATGCCTGTATTGGCAGTTTCTGAAGTGAAAGTATGTACAGCATTGTAAATATCCAGATAACCATTACCGGCTGCATATGGTTGATCGGGCATAGAAACGGCCGTTGCCATCAACCGATATTTCACCTGATCCGGATTCAGATTTGGCTCATGCTCCAACAACAAAGCAACTGCTCCACTTGTCACTGCTGAAGACATCGAAGTGCCAGACATACGGAAGTAATACAATCCTGCTTCTCCGGGCAATGTATTCTCCGGGTGTTCCAGTGGCAAAGCACTATGTGGCGAAAGCAAACTGACAATATTCACACCAGGAGCAACAATATCCGGCTTGGTATATCCTTCTTGTGTCAGGCCATAAGCAGAC
>RFGV01000550.1 GCA_003696605.1 Chloroflexota bacterium
ACCACAATCCGAAAAAATTTCTAAAGAAGCGAATCACCATGCCGATATCTTGGATTGACGGCATTCAAACGTTCCCGGCATTTGGTTGTCGTCAAGCAACCTTTGTAAGTGTCAATTGGTGACACATCAAAGCAATAGGAGACCCATCATGGCAAATGTCATTGCAACCAATGTGGCGTCGATCAACGCCCAAAGAAGTCTATTCAAAACTGGACAAGCGTTGTCCGTCAGTTTCCAACGGCTGTCCTCCGGCCTTCGCATCAACAGCGCTCGTGACGATGCGGCCGGACTGCAAATTTCAAACAAACTGACAAGCCAAATCAATGGCCTGAACGTGGCCGTGCGCAATGCCAATGACGGCATTTCAATGGCGCAAACGGCAGAAGGCGCTTTGCAAGAGACCACCAATATTTTGCAACGGATGCGCGACTTGGCCATCCAATCAGCCAATGGTTCAAACTCGATCGACGAACGGAAAGCACTCCAAGCAGAAGTCACCCAGCTGATTAAAGAAGTCGACCGAATTGCCAACACCACAAGATTTGGTGGTAGGACCTTGCTCAATGGCTCATTGAAGAATGTCGCATTCCAGGTCGGCGCGCAAGCCAATGAAACGATCTCTCTATCTATTGCCTCTGCCAGAGCTGCCGACCTAGGAAAAATTAATGACGTTACATTTGCAGGATTCTCACTCGCCGCTGCTTCGCAAGCGGCAACACCTATTAGCCCAGTAACAAATCAGCAGCTGACCGTTGTGCTTGACAACAAAAGCACTTCGTTCGAAGTCTCCGCAGGCTCTTCTGCCCAAGATATACAAGACCTCATCAATTCAAACGTCTCCGGCTTACAAGCGGATGCGAAAACCAGTGTACAACTTGATGTCTCTGGCTTAGTTAGTGGTAATACCATAGACATCACCCTCAACGGCATCAGTGTAAGCTCTATCACTGCCAGCACTGATGCTGCCGACGGTAAAGCAATTAAAGATGCGATTGAAGCCGATGCCAGATTCGCTAACCTAACCGTAACGGACCAAGGCAATGGTGTGCTCAATATAGTAGACGAAAGCGGTGAAGACATTGTCTTTGATGACATCACTGTTGCCCAAGGTAGTGGTGCTTCTACAGGCTCAATCACTTTCCAAGCACTTGATTACAATGGGGGGACTGTTGGCACAGCAACGACGCTTACTTCTGGAAACGGGATTTATGTCACTGGTGATATCAAATTCACTGGCACCGCAAAATCAGGCGCTCTTTATTCCAGCGACACAAGTGGTGGCATCACCACAGCAGGCACCCAAGCAGCAGGCAACGGCACTTTCACACTTACCCCTGACAATGTCAGCACCATCGACATCACCACTGTGGATGGTGCCCAAACCGCCATCAACGTCATTGATGCTGCCATCACTCAGATTGACAGCAATCGAGGTGACTTGGGGGCAGTACAAAACCGCCTGAGCTCGACAA
>RFGV01000551.1 GCA_003696605.1 Chloroflexota bacterium
ACACTATTGGGACGTTGCAAGAGTACCGTGTAAGCAGCGAGTTCTTAAAAGAGTAGTAGTAGTAGTAGTAATTTTTGCCTAACCCCGCGTGCAGCGGACGCGGCTGCGCCGCGTGCAAAGGCGGGCGCGAAAAGCAAAGGGAGTAGCGGGTTGGCCGTGGTGGTTGTGCAGTCACCGCCGCTGCCGCTAACGCTCACGTTGAACTAAACGCTACGCGCAGGAACCCGCCCGGCTGACGTCCCCTCCTCTGACAGGTTATAGTTTCTACAAACCTTATCCACTTCAATTGTTTGTAGAAGGTATAACCATGACCATCTTAAGAGAACGCATGTTGGCCGACATGCAACTGCGCGGCCTGGCCCCGAAAACGCAAGAAGCGTATCTGCGCGCCATCCGCCAGCAGTTGCCCGCCCCGCCACCAACAAATGCGCCGGAACCGAAGACGCCAGCGCCGCTGTGGTTGCCTCCCTGTCCCCGCTGCGGCCAGCCGATGGTCAAGGGAGGCCGCATCTGGCCGCGCAGCCGCTGGCCACCGCTGCCTTGATAACTTTTCTTCATCTATTTGGGCCGGGACACCGGTATGTTGGCCTGCCTGTGCGCCGCCTGCTCTCGACCTGTTTCGTTTGGTTCGACTTTATCGCCATTATTGAGTTAAAAGGGGCGGGATTTCGATTGACTTGTTTTTGGCATTTCGGCTATACTGACCTTGGGATTAGGTCGCGTTCCCGGGTGTGGCCAGAACGGAGAAAGCATTAATCCTCAAGGGAACCTCCGGCTTAATTCAACAGCGTTTATACGGCGGCTTACACAATGGTTTATGGAAGTTGTTGTTGACTGCACCGCATGAAACGCTTATTCGTTTTCGTTTTCGTTGGGCAGTCTCTCCCAGTTGAATACAGGTTGTGTAGATGACTATTCAGCTCGGTATCTATGACTTCTTTGCGTATGCTGTTCCGGGTGGGTTGTACCTGCTTTTGTTCATCTATTTACTGGCTTCGTTCAGCGGAATCAAGCTTGATTTTGCAACATTAAGCAACTTGTCGCTTGTGCAGAGCTTGATTTTCATAGTCGTTGCTTATCTTGTGGGGCTTGTCGTGGATCGGATAGCCGTTTTCTGGTATCGCATTTTTGAGCCAAAGCAACTCGAAGATAAAGTTCTTGAGAAGTTTAAGCAACGCTATTCCAATTTGGAGTTTAGATTCCAGGGTAGAGACTGGCCAATCCTGATTGCCTATCTCCAGCGCGAAAAGCCAGAGACCACAAGTGAAATTCACAGGTTTAACGCCATCCATATTTTTCTCAAAA
>RFGV01000552.1 GCA_003696605.1 Chloroflexota bacterium
TAAAAAAGGTAACCGGCCTGGCTTGCACAGATTATTTATGTCAACTGCCTTAAAGTAACTTAAAATTTTTTTGGCAATTATTAGGCCCTGTTGGCATTGGCTGGTTTCGGCGGCTGAGTGCCCTGCGGAGGTGTATCAAAGCAATCGAAAACGGCCCCAAAACGCCCCTTCGATACGGCTATTGCCTACTCAGAATGCGTTTTTGGGTTCGCCTAACTCATTTCTGGCCCTCCTTGATATTTCGGCACTCTTCGACCGGTTCTATACTTCACATTTTGGCCATTGTATACTATAATCCGGTGGCATTGTACGTACTTTTGTTATATTGAGATCAGGTTTTGCCAGACTGGGTCACACATTTGGGCACAACTTATATTGCCAGCCGGGTTGCCTGTCGTTTACGCCCGGGACCGGCCACCCAGGTGAGTGTGCGGCACTTGCTCCTCGGGGCGCTGTTGCCCGATGCCACCCGGTTTACCATTATTTTGGTTGATGTGCTGGATTGGCCGGCCGTCGCTACCTTCACCTACCTGATTCCATTTCATAGCCTGCTGATAATTGCTTTGTTGGCGGGAGCGGTTGCCCTTCTCCTGCCGGCGGCTGATCGCAGCAGCGGTGAAGCTTTTGGCCTGATGATGGCTGCGGCTGCCTTTCACTTTTTGCTCGATGATTTGGAGGGCTGGGTAGGTTGTGGCAGCACAACCTTTTATCCGTTTTACTTTGGCAAGCCGGTCAATGGCTGGAACAGTGAGGGCAACTTTGCCACACTCCTGCTGGTTACCTCGGCCATGGCTCTGGGTCTGGCCCTGCGCGACCGGCAGCAATGGCCGCCGTTAATCCTGCGCCTGACCCGGCCCCGCCTGGCCGGCGGGCTGGCCTTGCTACTTGCGGCGCTTCTTATTCCCCTCTTTTGGAGGCAGTGGATGGTAGAACGCAACGCTTACTACCTGGGTTTTATGGCCAGGCCAGCCGCGTTCGAGGGCCAAAACGTTGAGTTGTGCTTTAGTGAGGTTATTGCGACCAACCCGCCAACGATCGAGGAGTTTGATGCCTCATTTACCTTGCAAACATCGGAACCCCTGGCTCAA
>RFGV01000553.1 GCA_003696605.1 Chloroflexota bacterium
GCTTGTCGTGTTTACGGCTTTATTCTTTATCTTCTTCTACCCACCTCCTTTGGCCCAGCGTGTGGCAGGTCAGGGCGGCCCGACGGCGACCATGACTCCCGACATTGTGATGTCTACTCTACCGGCAACCAGCACGCCGACGGTCGCCCTGACGCCCACGCTAACGCCCACGGCGACACTGCCGGCCACACTCATGCCCACGACCACAGTGGTCCCATCGGCGACGCCCTGGCCAACGTATACGCCTTATCCCACTTACACGCTCTATCCGACGTATACGCCTTATCCGACTTACACGCCGTGGATTATCGTGGTCACGGCCACGCCGATTCCGACGGAGACGCCCACGCCGGCGCCGGTGTGGCGGATTTATCTGCCGTTGGTGGGAACGGATTGCCGGCCGGCCTGGCCGGGGGATTGTTGATGCTGGCGCTGTTGGACGATGATGGATTCTTGCGATTGGTGGTTCTGGCTTATCTGGTTTGCTTCCTTCGTGGCGGGGCGCGGGTTCGCTCTGGCGCAACGCGAGGAACGGGTGGGGGCGACGAAGATGGAGAATGCAATGGCGGAGGCGCGTAGTGGCCGGCGCCAGATGTTGCGCTATCGGTTGCGGGTGTTGTTCTGGCTGGTGGTGTGGTTGTGGGGGGCGGTGGTGGTGTGGGCGGTGATGAAGTAGAAAAGGGAAAAAGGGAGAAAGGGAAAAAGGGGAAATGAATGTTTATCGTGTTAAGGTCTATGATGAGCTAACGGGTGAAGTCGAACACATCGAGATGCCGGCGGACGTGGCGGATGTGTACTCGAATGGAACCCTGGTGCTGAAGCGGGGGCGCGAGGTGGTGTTTGCGGCCCGGGTTCAGGAGTGGGCGCGGGTGGTGCGTGAGGATGGGCCGGCTGAGGATGAGATGATAGAGGGAAAGGGATAGGATGGGAGATGGCCGGCAAGAGTAAAGACCAACAACCGCAGAACTGGCGTAATCGCATCGTTGGGTATGATAATGTTGCGCCAGATCAATTGTTGGCGAATCCCAATAACTGGCGGGTCCATCCACGCTATCAGCAGGAGGCTTTGCAAGGAGCACTGAATGAAGTCGGTTGGGTGGATGATGTGATCGTCAACCGGGTGACGGGGCATGTGGTGGATGGCCACCTGCGGGTGGCGCTGGCTTTGCGAAATGATGAGCCGGCGGTCCCGGTCAAATACGTGGAATTGACGGAAGAGGAAGAGAAGCTGGTGTTGGCCACGCTGGACCCGATCACGGCCATGGCCACCACGGACACGGAGAAGCTGGATGCGCTGTTGCATGAGGTGTCAACCGGTGAGCAGGCATTGCAGGATGCACTGGCTCAGATTGCGCAACAGGCCGGCCTGTACCTGGATGAGATGAAGTCGGCGGAGGACCCGGGGCCGCAAATAGACCGGGCAAAGGAGTTGCAGGAAAAGTGGGGGACGGAGACTGGCCAACTGTGGCGCATTCCCAGTAAGGCGACCGATGGGGAGCATCGGATTATCTGCGGGGATTGCACGGTGCCGGCGGTGGTGGAGCGGGTGATGATGGGGGAGAAGGCAGATCTTGTTTTTTCTGATCCTCCCTATGGTGCAAATTTTGATCCAACAAAGAATCGGGGTAATCCTGTTGGGGGGATTCATTCAAATGGTAAATTTGTATCATCCATCTCTCGGCCCAAGGTGATTGGTGATGAATCACCTGAAATTGCTATTCAGGCATGGAAAATCTGGCGTAATCACGCACCAATTCAGATTTGGTGGGGCGCGAATTATTATGCCAATTATTTACCGGCTTCTTCTTGTTGGTTTGTTTGGGATAAGGAAAATACTGGCGATTTTGCAGATGTTGAGTTAGCATGGTGTAATCAAAATAGAGCCGCTCGGCTATTTCGACACATGTGGAATGGGATGATGAAATCCTCAGAACATGGGGAAAGACGGTTTCATGCAACACAAAAACCGGTTGCATTGGCTGTATGGTGTCTGGAAAAATTCCCCAATGCAATCATTGTTGCTGATCCATTCCTTGGTTCAGGGATTTCATTGCTTGCCTGCGAACGCCTGGGCCGGCTGGGGCGGGGCGTGGAAATTGCGCCGGAATATGTGGCTGTGGCTCTGGAAAGACTGGCCGGCATGGGGTTGGAGCCAGAGTTAGTTGACACTTTGACGCTATAAAAAATGCCCAAGACTGTCACTGTTGCCCAGATTGAACCTTTGCTTGGCGAATACAACGGCAATATCTCTGCCGTTGCTCGTAAGTTGGGGGTTTCACGAGGGACAATCTATAATCGCATCAAGACCAGCGTTACGCTGCAAAAGAAGTTGGAAGATGCACGCGAAACCATGATTGATAACGCTGAAAGCGCGCTGTACAAAGCGGTGCTGGAAGGTGAGGCATGGGCGGTGTGCTTCTTCCTCAAGACGCAGGGCAAGAACCGGGGATACACGGAGCGGCAGGAGCATGATGTCCAGGGCTCTTTACATATCGAGTTAAAGTGGGGCGATGGCGACACTGACGATCACGCTTCCGAAACTGCATAAGTGGCAGCAAGAGATTGTGCAATCGCCGGCCCGTTTCAAGATCATTGCGGCAGGCCGGCGATTCGGGAAAACGCGATTGGCCACAGTGCTGGCGGTTTCTGAAGCGCTGCGTGATGGACGGGTCTGGTGGGTGGCACCCACCTACCCCATGGCCACCATCGGATGGCGGCTGATTAAATCGCTATGCCAACAGATCCCGGGCGTGAATATCCGCGAATCAGAGCGCCGGGCAGAGATGCCAGGGCTGGGATTTATCGAGACTAAATCGGCGGATCGACCCGACGCCTTGCGCGGTGAGGGACTGGATTTTGTGGTGCTGGATGAATGCGCCTTCCTCAAGGAAGATGCCTGGTCGCAATCGCTGAGGCCGGCCCTGGCGGATCGGCAAGGGCGGGCGGTTTTCATCTCTACGCCCAAGGGGCGCAACTGGTTCTGGAAGCTTTATCAGCGGGCTCAGGATCTACCGGATTGGGAGACATGGCAACTGCCCACATCTGAAAATCCGTACATTTCTGCTGAAGAAATCGAAGAGATGCAGCGGATATTGCCGGAACGGGTCTATTTGCAGGAAGTGGAGGCGCAGTTTGTGGAAGATGCCGGCACCGTCTTTCGGCATGTGGCAGAGATGTCCACAGCCACACCGCAAAAGGAACGCATTCCTGGCCATGAATACGTGATTGGTGTAGACCTGGCCAAGCATCAAGACTGGTCGGTACTGGCGGTTGTGGATCTGACCACACATGAGCTGGTATACCTGGATCGCTTCAATCAGGTGGATTACATGGTTCAGGCGCGCCGGCTGGAAGTGTTGGCAGAGCGGTTCCAACCTTCGGTGATTATCATCGAGCGCAACAGTGCCGGCGAACCCTTTATTGAAATGCTGCAACGGGAGAAGGATTTGCCCATTCAACCCTTTACAACGACCAATGCCACCAAGGCCCAGGCGGTTGAGGCGCTATCTCTAGCTTTTGAGCGTGGAGATATTCGGATTATCCCAGACTCGGTGCTGATTGGAGAATTGCAAGCCTTTGAGGCAGAGCGATTGCCCAGCGGGATGTTGCGCTATGGCGCGCCGGCGGGCATGCATGATGACTGTGTGATGGCGCTGGCTTTGGCCTGGCAGGGGACCAGCACAAATGAATCTCTATTCCTGTGGTAGGAAATATGCAATCAGACCATAACGAAAACTTGAAAATTATTGTAAATTCTGATACAATCAGCATAACACGGGAAGAGCTGGAGCAGTTGCATCGTGTCAGCTTGAGCCTTGCCCAGTTGACCCGCCGGCTCCTGGGGCTGCCCCCACTGATGACCGGCAAGCAACGCCGGCGCCAACGCCGGCAACAACCGTAAACTAACTTTTTCGCCCATCGGGAAACCTAACGGCGTATCTGGAATCATTCCAGGTACGCCTTTTTTTGTTTATGAAAAAAAGCATCTATTTCAACGGCGCCAAAAGCATACCGCTGGAAGCTCTGGACCGAATGCTCTTCCCGGAGTTGTTCGACGATTCCAAGACCAGCATCACGGAGGCCAAATCTTATGAGGCGGTGGCGTGGGTTTACCGGGCGGTGCAGCTACGGGCCAACGCTATTAGCTCGATTCCCTTCGTGATTTTGCAGGATGAGGAGCCGGTGGACTTCGAGCTGGCGGATCGATTGCCGCAATTGCTGCAGTTGACCGAGGCCAGCCTGAATCTGTATGGCGCTGCCTACTGGCTCAAGGAGCGCAATCTGATACGCCTGCGGGATTTGCGATGGGCGGCGGCCAGGACCATCAAGCCGCGTCTGGATCGGGAAGCCGGCCTGGTGGGGTTCGAGCGCCGGCTGGGA
>RFGV01000554.1 GCA_003696605.1 Chloroflexota bacterium
CCTACAAAATTAGTCACTCCCGGCCTTGTCTTTTCTGCTCTACGAAAATTTATGGTATAGTTTGGCTATCTGGGAAGACTGGGTACAGGTCACATTGATGTGTCCTCTATGGTGCGGTGGGGAAGATTCCCCTCGCCCAACCAATTTGACTACAGGAACACCTTGGCTCGCAAACGCAAAACGCAAAAAAGAACCAGACCAAATCCAGGAGCTATCCGCCTTTTTGTGGCCGTGCTCCTGGCCGGATTTTTGGGGCTAATCTGGAAGGATTACTTGCAGGTGCCGTTTGGCCTGCTGGGAAGTATCGTCTGGGTGGGGGCTTTGCTTATTGCCTTTTCGTTTGGCTTGTTGTTCTATGCTCGCTTTATTTTGCCTATTCCCGGCAATGAGGGCTGGACAGAAGGGCTATATTTGTTGCTTCGGCATTATTCCCAACAGGCGAACCGTTTTATGGCTCATCTGGTTACCCCACCTCCATCCAAACGGCACGAGTTACCTGAACCGACTGTGGTTTCCCGCTATGCATTGCCACAAAGTCTGGAAACGCTGGGCGCAGGAATGGTGCCCAGTCATTTGGCTTTGTCGCTGGCTAAAGGTACAGCGTTTTCGCGGGCAGCAGGGCCAGGGTTTGTGATTTTGTATCGCGGGGAGGAAATTGAGGATGTCATTGACTTGCGGGATATTAGCCGCCGGGAGGTAGTACAGGCGCATACGCGGGATGGGATTCCGGTGGAAACGGCCGTTTCCCTCAAATTCCATGTCCGCCGCGACCTCAACTCCCTCGAAAACTTCCCCTACCCCTATGACTCTAACGCCATCTTCAGCGTCACCCACATCATTAGCGTAGATGAACGCAATCGGGATAAACCCTGGACAGAACAACTCATCCCCCATGCTCGCGACCTCGTCCTGGCTCAATTTAACCAATACACCCTAGATGAACTCCTGCAAACAGCCACCCTAGACCTGATTAACAACCAAATCCGCAAAACAATGGCCGACACCTTCGGCCCACAAGGGATCGAAATCATCAGCGCCAGTGCCAGCCGCCCCAAACTGCCTCAAGAAGTAACCGAACAACGGCTAAAAGTCTGGCAAGCATATTGGCAACACAAAATACAGGAAAAGTATACAGCCATTGGCGAAGAAATGATTCGTCGTATAAAACAAACCAAAGCCCGTATCCAGATTGAAATCATCCAGAACATCGTCCACAATATCGAAGCTGTGCGCCAAACCAACCCCGAACATCTGACCGAAATCATCACACTGCGTATGATCGAAGCCATGGAAGAAGCCGCATCTGACAACTCTGTGCAAGCCCTCATCCCCCAGCCGGTGATGTCCAGCCTGGTAGAAGCATCCCGCCAAATGCTTACCTGGATTAGCCAACAAAGTAAGGAGGAGCAGGAATGAGAGTAACACCCGACAGCTCATCTCTGCGCCCACAGGGAGACCAGCGCTGGCTTACCTTTTTCCTGGCAGTCATGACCATATTTTATTGGTTGTTTGCCCGTTTACTGGAACGGATTGACCTGAGCCCCATATTGAATCAGTGGTGGCAAGGACAAGTGCCAGGAGCAGGTCCCTTGCCTGTGTTTTTGGTTTTTCTGGCAGAATTGCTCCATCCACGGGTGTTGCGTCATCTGATTCCGGTTTTCGTAGGGTGGTGGCTGGCCCATGATGCCGCAGTAGAATTGGTGCAAACATTGTACAATTTGCCAGATAAAGGGTTTGCCAGTCAGTTTTTGAGCCATTTGCGTAGTGAACGGCCGTTAGCTGAAAGTTACGTAGAAGTAAATCGGCAAACCTTACCCAAACTACGCGAACAGTCTGTTTTGCTGCGGGTGGGAGGACCTGGAATTATTAAAATTGGTAACACAGAAGTAGCGGTTACAGAGATAAACGGCCGTTTCCATCGCATTCTCAGCCCTGGCCGCCATGTCCTGAAACCGTTCGAACAAATCCATACTATTCTTGATCTACGCCCCCAAGAACGCACCATCACCAATATCCCTCTCCTCACTCGTGACGGCATCGAAATACACGCCGATATCAGCCTCATCTTCCGCATTCAACCCGGAGATGAACCAGCCACCCGCACCCGACCATACCCATATGACGAAACGGCCGTTTACCACGCCGCCTACGCCCTCACCGTCACCCCCAAAGAAACCATCACCTGGGAAACCCTCCCCGGCAACATCGCTCGCGGCCTGCTCAGCAAAATCATCGCCCAACACACCCTCGACACCCTCCTCCACCCACCCGGACGCACCGCCCAACCCTTCCTTGCCATCCAAACCGAACTCACACAAAAACTGGCCACCGCCCTTTCCCAAACCGGCCTTAAACTCGAACAAGTACACATCCACCGCCTCGAACTTCCACCCCAGGCCGCCAACCAATACATCCAAAACTGGCAATCCCAACTCGACACCCAAATACGCCTTACCCAAATGGATGGGGCTATCAAAAACCTCGAAAAAACCGAAATCGCCCGTGCCGAAGCCGAAGTCGTCATGATGCAAGCCATTCTCGAAGGCCTGCAAAAAGCCAGATTAGCCGGCTCCACCAGCACTATGCGCGAAATCGTTGCCCTACGCCTTGTAGAAGCCATGGAAAAAATGGCCCGTCAGTCAGCCGAAGACATACCCTTGCCTGGCGAACTACTACCCAACCTGGAAAAACTACGTCAGGCACTCTTGCCCGAAGGCCAACAAAAAGACTCGGAAGAGTCCACCACCTGATGCCAACCAAATAAACAAACTATCACGTTGGGTTCAGTCACCATACAATTGCTATTGACCCAACATCAGTTTTTGGCGAAAATCGAAGAAAATACCATCTGTCATATTTACACACCCAAGACAACACAATCAGATAGGTTCAAAATGCCCGCATAAACGACAAACCAAACAAATCTGACAAAGGTTGGCTTCATGAACATGGGCACGTCGTACTCAACACAATCATCTAGTTCTCGAACGGGAAATGACGCTGCCAACATGTTACAAGCTTTACTGGAGATGTTGTTTTTGCCGCCACCCGCGCCGCACATTCTAACCGTAGAAAATATCCGCTACCGATACCGACATCGGGGAAATAAGGCATCACCAAAAGCCATTGAGGATATTCGGCAAACACAACGTATTACACACCACATTGGTGATCATACCGAAATTGGCTTGTGTGAATTTCATATTGGTCTGATTTTTCTTTACTGGAATGATTTCATGGCAGCCAGAGAACAGTTTGAAAAGGCACGACGCTATTGGCAATTCTCCGGACACTCACCAGGGGTATGTTTGACTGAATTTGGTGTTTGCCTGGCATGGGAGTTGTCTCATGATTACGAAAGCGCGTTGATATATTTAGATCGTGCCCGAAAGGAATTGAGTCGCTTGATACATATTCCACATTCCCACAAAGCCTTTGTTGCTCATCTGGAGCACTGCCTGACAGATGCTGAGGAACGAATACAGGCGCAAATATGGAAATCGCCCGGACAAATGGAAACAACAAACACGGCCGTTTCTCCCCCGCTTACACCACCCATCCACCAAACCATCCCCTGCCCCATTCCCGGCCACACGATCAAAGAGGACCAATTCACCTGGTATCGCATTAGCCACCAACAGCCAAATGAAATCTTCCCGGCCACCCTGCAAACTGGCGACTATATCCTCGTTGACCAGAGCAGTTCTGCTGTTCAAAACAACAACTCCATTTTCGTCATTATTCGGCACAAAAAAAACGCAGCCATCACTCTGGAAACGATCGGGAAGCCCAGGCCATTTTCGCGCGTGACCCTTGCCAAACTCGCCCCTCTCACGGGGACTTTCACCGCTTCCCCTATCGTGTTCACGGCCGACGAGCAATCAATTCCATTGGAAAGTGGTGAAATACTGGGTGTTGTTATCGGATTTTGGCACAACATCTATACAATCAATACTTGAATAAAAAGGAGAATTGAATGGGGAACCACGTTCTGGTAATAGGCGCAACATTGCTAGACACCAAAGGTAAGCCAATTGCTGGTCTGGAGCCAGGCACATCCAACCCGGCTCGCATTCGTGTCACACGTGGGGGAACTGCCCGCAATGTGGCCGAAAATCTGGGGCGCCTGGGCGCGGATGTTATCTTGCTTTCGGCAGTTGGTAACGACCGTACCGGTGAACGCCTGATCCAGCAAACGGCCGAAGCAAATGTCAATGTTGACTATGTTCTTACTGTTGAGGGACAAAATACCGGCGCTTACATTGCTATCCTGGAAGCTGATGGCTCGCTTTCTGTGGCATTGGACGATGTACGGGTGATGGAGCATATCACGGCCAACTATCTTTACCGCCATCGCAAACTGTTTCGAGATGCAACCATGATTATGATGGATGGTAGCCTGTCGCCCAAAGCAATGGAAATGGTTGTCCGTCTGTCAACTCAATATCAGGTTCCCCTGTGTGCCGACCCGTCATCTACGCGCCTGGCTTACAAGTTACGGCCGTATCTCCACAAACTCCATCTCGTCGTCCCCAACGAAGTAGAAGCCGCCGCCCTGTGTGAAACAGAATTTATAGGGCACGACCCCGACCGTAGCCTGGAATTGGCACGCCAGCTTGTTCATATCGGTGTCAACAACGTCGTCATTACCCTGGCTGACTTTGGGATTGACTACGCCACTTCTGACGAAACCGGCTACATTCCCGCCCGTTATAGCGAAATGGTGGACAGTACCGGCACAGGTGATGCGGTTACAGCAGCCATTATCTTTGGCATGATTAACGATATGTCTCCCCCCGAAGCTATCCGCCTGGGTGCCGCTGCTGCCGGCCTTACCCTGCAAACGGCCGAAACCGTTGTGCCCAATCTCAGTCTGGACATGCTATATGAACATCTCATCGTCTGAGCGAGTGCCATGAACAACTGGATCGGACTTCTCATTTCAATTGTGTACATCTTTGGCATGATTGGCGTGGCAGAATTGTTACGTCGTCATCGTGGATACGGCACCGATTTCACCCGTAAGGTCATCCATATTGGCGTAGGCATGCTGAGTTGGGGGTTACACATTTTATTCGATACGCCCTGGTTTTTTATTGCGGCCGCCCTCGCCTTTATGGTCCTCAACTGGCTGGATTGGCGATATGGCTTTTTTGCTGCTATGGCCAGTAGTGATCGTTCCAATTTGGGCACAGTGTATTTTCCACTGGCAGCGGCAATAGTGGCATATCTGTTTTGGGAAAAGCAACCGTTACTGGTAGCAGCACTGATGCCCCTTACCTGGGGGGATGGTCTGGCGCCGGTAGTGGGTAAGGCGTATGGCCGTCGTGCCTATACGGTGTACACCAGCCGCCGCACGGTTGAGGGTTCGCTGGCATTTTTGGGTGGGTGTCTGTTGTTTACGTGGTTGGCCTTATGGCTGATTCCGGGCACACCAGATGTTGGGCCAGCAACGGCCGTCTTCCCGGCTCTCGTCATTGCCCTGGCTACCACCCTGACCGAGGCTATCTCTATCTGGGGGCTGGATAACCTGACAGTAACGGCCGTTGCCACCGTTATCCTTTCCCTCTGGCCATTTTAAAATGAGTGACAATCCATTACCCAAACACCAAATCAAAGCCGTGCTGTTCGACATGGATGGCACACTCATAGATACCGATGACGAAGCTGTGGCCAAACTGGAACGCCGATTACGGCCGTTTCTGGGAACACGCGCCCGTCAAACAGCCCGCACTTTACTCATGAAAGCCGAAACGCCCGGCAATGCCCTGATCACTTTTCTGGACTGGCTACACCTGGACGAACCACTCATGAACTTCACCGACCGGCTACGTCGGCGTCGTGGCGTCTACCCCGCCCACCAGTTCACCCTCATTCCCGGCGTCTCCCAAATGATAGCCGCACTAAACGGCCGTTACCGCCTCGGCATCGTCACCACCCGCAGCCGCTATCACATCACCCGCTTCCTCGAACAATTCCCCCAAATCGGACAACATATCGAAGTCACCTGCGGCC
>RFGV01000555.1 GCA_003696605.1 Chloroflexota bacterium
ACTTGTCGGCTAGCAGCTCGGCTAGCTTTCCCCACGCCTTGACCGTGATCCATATGGTCTCGTCTTTACGGTGCGACGTGGCCATGCTGAACGAAACAACCTGCCAGCGATCGCCGGAGTGGGTTTGGGGGTCGCCGCCAAGGCGGCCGATAGCTTGGGCTTGCAGTAGCATAGTGATCTCCTCTAAATGTGTTTAGAAATGTGGGATAGAATACTGCGACCAATCGCTTGGGCGAGAGGCACAGGAACCGCATTACCTATCATTCGTGCAACCACTGTTTTCTTCACGGACCTGCCTTGCGGGACAAACCGATAGTCCGGAGGGAATCCCTGGAGAAGTGCGGCTTCTCTCAGAGAGATGGCGCGATCCTGTTCTGGATGCCCAAAACGACCATTACCAAATCCGCAGCATTGAGTTGTGATGGTGGGGGCTGGCTTGTCCCATTCCATGCGACCGTAAGCGGAAGTGGATGTTGTAGGGCTGGCTACTGAAATATCTAAATGTGTTGGCCAACTTTTCCAAGAGCCCCCAGGAACGGAGGCTCGTATTCGAGCAAGATTACGGCTGGACATGCGCAAGGCGGTGTGTAGCGGGTCATCGGGGCATGTTTCGCCTGCGCCGATTGGTGGCAAACCGCCTATAGCGTCGCGCACCGTTTTGTACTCAGTTGGAGCTAGTTGGGGGAGCTCTAATGTAATCGGTCCAAGACGAGACGCGAGTAGTACCAGCCGCTTACGGTTTTGTGGTGTGCCGTACGCAGCAGCGTTTACAACAGACGTATCTACATAATAACCAGCCGAATCAAGTCCTGCCAGTATTTTCTCATACACAGGAGACTTTCTGAACTTTGGGACGTTTTCCATAACGACCACAGCAGGGATAGTCTCCTCAACTATACGTAAAACTTCGAAACCCAATCCATACTTTGAGTGTGCGCACCCCCGGGTCTGGACATTCGCAGACGAAAACGGTTGACATGGGGCGCAAGCGCAAAGAACCCGCACTTGAGCATCACCAAATAAGTGGTCAAGGTCTGATGGAGTAAGTTTCGCAACGTCCGCCGCCACAAAGCGTGCTCGGATGTTTGTTTCGTAGGGATATTTGCAACCTACATCAAGGTCAACCCCGACGCGGATAGAGAGACCGGCGGAAGCCAGCCCATAAGATAGACCACCTGCGCCACAAAACAGGTCAACTACGCCAACGGCGGATGAGCCTTTGTCGTTCTGCATTTCATTCCTTCCCCTTCATTCCCTAACAGCCGGACAGTAGGGCTTAGAGCGGCACCAACGGCAGTGGGGGCCGGGCACCAGGTAACGTGCATCGCAGGATTCTACAGCCTCCTGTGCGAGCTTG
>RFGV01000556.1 GCA_003696605.1 Chloroflexota bacterium
GCGGGGAAAACGAACCAACACCATTTACATGTGCGCCCGGCTTAAGAAAACGGCCGTCAAAAACAGGTGTACTGGAAGTTGTCGCCGCGCAAACAATATCCGCCTCTGAAACGGCCGAATTCGCATCATCCATCACCAATATACGCGTAGGCACGCCATTCCGCCCGGCCATTTCTTCAGCAAAAACCTCCGCATGTGCCCGTTGTAAACTGAACACCCGTACTTCCGAAACCTGACGGACTGCACACACAGCTTCCAACTGAGTTCGCGCCTGTACCCCACTGCCAATTATCGCCACCACTTCCGCATCCGGGCGAGCCAGCACATCTGTAGCCGCACCAGACGCCGCACCAGTACGGATAGCTGTCAATGTCCCCCCTTCCAACAAAGCCACGGGCTGCCCTGTATCTGCATCCAGTGCCACTACCAGGGCGTGAATAATTGGTTTACTCCGAGAAACATTGCGCGGGAAAACCGAAACAACTTTCACAGCCAAATCGGCCGTTTCCGCCAAAAAAGCTGGCATCACCAACACAACCCCATCCTGCTCCGATACATCCACCCGACTCCGCAAAGGCATCTCTGCCCTTCCAGCCGACAATTGCGCAAATGCCCGTTTCATGCCTGCTATTGCATCCGCCATCGGCAACGCCATTCGCACCTCATCCCCAGACAAAACCAACAACTCCATGCACCACCCTCCAAAACAAACAAAGAGAGGCACCATGACAGACCTCTCTTTGTCAATTCAGTTCACAAATTGGGACATAACATCCCACCAAAAATTATTCGATACCCAAATACGCCTTTTGTACAGTCGGATCTTTTTGCAACTCTTTTGCTGTATTACTCAACACAATTTCGCCCGTCTGCAAAACATAACCTCTATGGGCAATCTGTAAAGCCATATGTGCATTCTGCTCAACCAGCAAAACAGTTGTACCGGCTTTATTAATTTCCTCAATGGTATCAAAAATCAATTCCACCAAAACTGGCGCCAACCCCATAGATGGCTCGTCCATTAACAAAAGTCGGGGACGGGACATCAAAGCGCGACCAATTGCCAACATCTGCTGCTCGCCACCACTCATCGTACCGGCAACCTGATTTTTGCGCTCAGCCAATCGGGGAAACAGTTCAAAAACCCGTTTCATATCTTTGGCTATTCCATCTTTGTCTTTGCGCAAATATGCGCCCATTTCCAGGTTTTCCAACACTGTGAGCTTGGCAAAAATACCTCGCCCCTCTGGAACCATAGAAATCCCTTTGGCCACGAGTTGATGGGCACGATATTGGGCAATGTCTTCACCTTCAAAGATAATCGAGCCATGTCGGGGTTTCAATAGGCCGCTAATTGTGCGCAAAGTGGTTGTTTTTCCTGCCCCATTACCGCCAATAAGTGTAACGATTTCCCCTTTTTCTACCGTAAGAGAAATCCCCTTTAAGGCATGAATATATCCGTAATAGGCGTGTACATCATTGACTTCGAGTAAGGCCATAAGTGTCATCCACTCCTTATATCAGGCTGAAACCTCAATGTTGGCACTGGCAGCAGCACCACGCCCCAAATAGGCTTCGATAACACGGGGATTTGTTTGAATTTCAGCAGGTGTGCCCTCTGCAATTTTTTCACCATAGTCCAAAACGGTAACACGCTCTGAGATTCCCATCACGACGCGCATATCGTGTTCTATCAAAAGGATGGTAATGCCCAGTTCGTCCCGCAACCGCTGGATAAAGCGGGTTGTTTCGGCCGTTTCTCGTGGGTTCATACCTGCTGTTGGCTCATCTAGCAAAAGCAATTTGGGATCACTGGCCAACGCACGAGCAATCTCCAGGCGACGCTGCTCACCATACGGCAAATTCTTTGCCAACCAGTCACCCTTCCCCTGCAAGCCCACAAATTGCAACATTTCCCGTGCTTTCTTTTCTGCCTGTTCCTCTTCTGCACGTGTATGTGGGGTACCCAAAATTGCACCAATCCAGCTTGATGTCAGTCGCGGTTCTTGCCCCACCATGATATTTTCAATGACCGTCATATTTTCAAACAAGCGAATATTTTGGAAGGTGCGAGAAATGCCATAGCGAGCAATTTGGTAAGAGGGACGGCCGTTTAGCCGATGACCATCAAAAATCAAATCCCCTTCATCAATGGAATAAAAGCCAGTGATACAGTTAAAAAAGGTGGTTTTGCCTGCTCCATTCGGACCAATAATACTGACAATAGAGCCTTTGGGAATGGTAAAGTCCAGCTCACGAACAGCCACCAAACCACCAAACCGTTTTGTTACCTTACGTGCAACCAACAAATCTTCAGCCATGTTCTCCTCTATTTGCCACCCTGAAATCTGTCAGGCATTGCACCAATGCTCTTTTACCTAATCGGCCGTAACAGCAACCGGTGCTCCTTCACCACCTTCAATTTCTTCCTCTTCAGTCCCTTTCAGTTCACGCCGACGTACAGCCGAAGGCCACAAACCCTCTGGACGCGCCAACATCATCACAATGAGTAATGCGCCGTAAAGTAGCAAGCGATATTCTGCAAACTCACGCAACAACTCAGGCAAGGCAACCAGTGCAAACGCACCCACCACGACACCAGGCAAGCTTCCCATCCCACCAACAATGATCAAACTCAATACATTGATGGAAATGAGCAAATTGAAACTATGCGGGAAAATTGTACCCAGCTTGCTGGCAAAAATAGCGCCTGCCAAACCACCAGAAGCTGCACTAAGGGTAAAGGCCAACACTTTGCTCTTGGTTGTATCAATACCCATCGCTGCGGCCACATCCTCATCTTCGCGCATGGCCATCCATTGTCGCCCCGTCCTCGAGTTGTTTAGTCGAGACGACACAAATATTGCCAGAATACAGCCAGCCAGGATCAGGTAGTAAATTTCCTGGGGGCCACGGAAAACAAAAGAGCCGATTTGTGGTTTTGGAATCGCCAAAATACCCTGTGCCCCACCAATGATTGGTGACAGCCAGTCTGACAAGGCCAAAATCCGTATGATTTCGCCAAAGCCCAAAGTGGTAATAGCCAGATAGTCACCTCGCATATGCAAAACAGGTAACGCTAACAAGAAACCGGCTGTCATGGCGGCCAGGATACTTATTGGCAAGACAATCCAGAAATTAAGCTCACCAACACCTAGAGAAGAAGTGGAGGTAAAGAGGCCCATGACGTATGCGCCAATAGCGAAAGTGGCCACATACCCCAAGTCCAAAAGGCCAGCCAGACCAACGGCAATGTTTAGACCTAACCCCATGAGGATAAACAAGCCTACGTTATCAAGAACTTCGCTGAGGTAGGTCCCTAAAATCCAGGGTAAGATAAGCAAAATCAGCAATCCCACGCCCATACCTGCACGACGCTGGGTAGGATTCAGATTGGCCATTTTGGTCTTGACTTCTTCGCGCCGTTTTGACCAGTACCAGTCGAGCAGTGTAACGAGAATGAAAACGACGATAGAAGCCCAGAGTTTTAGAGCGCCTCCTTGAAACACAAAGCGAATAAAACCACTGCCAAATAATGGCCGAAAGACTTGAATGAGTAATTCGCTTAACATACCTGCGCCCAAGGTCCAGCTAAGACCAACCAGAACCACATGGCGTGTTTTGTCAGGCAGTAAATGGATAATAACGCCTAATGTTCCCCAGATTGCACCAGAAAGAAGTAAAAGCAAGACGCCAACGGCCGTTCCTTGCCCAAACACCAAAATATCTATCAATGCAGGGGAAACATTTACAAACATTGCCCGCAAATTAACTGCATTGGCAAGCAATACCAGGGCAATCAACGGAAGAGAAGAAAACAGGCCAGTTATCACACCCTTAAGTAGGGAAAAAGCGGCCGTTTGCGATTCATCATCCTTATAAACAGCCAAATATCCCGCCAATACAGGCGCAGAAAACAACAACAGTTGCCCCAACGTCAACACACCGGTAATTAGCGAGCGTTGGCTAAACACCTCCACCATACCAATAACAGACACATATAACGCCGCTACACCGGCCAAAAGCCCATAACGGATTAGCTGTCTCCAATCAATTCGTCCCGTTTTAGCCATCGCTTTCTGCCTCACGCCTTCTTTTCTGTCAAACGTTCACCCAGGATACCCTGAGGTCGGAAAATAAGAACCAGCACTAACATTGTAAAGGCAATTGCATCTTTCAGCTGGTTGGCTGCAGGAATACCCAATCCTTCCAAAATCAAATTCGGGCCAATAGACTCAAACACGCCGAGGAAAAGTCCCCCCAGCATCGCACCAGGAATATTCCCAATACCACCAAGCACAGCTGCTGTAAACGCCTTAATACCAGGGAAAAAGCCCATTGTAAACGAAACACCCTGGGGGCGATACAATCCATTAATCACACCAGCCGCTCCAGCCAGCGCACCACCAATCGCAAATGTCATCACAATAATCTGGTCAATATCAATCCCCATCAATGCGGCCACTTCTTTGTTCTCTGAAACCGCCCGCATCGCTTTGCCAACTTTGGTGCGCTCCACTAGCCAGTACAATGCCACCATCAATAAAATCGCGGCCACAAACACAACAATCTGCACAATTGGAATATCATTACCGGCAATATGCCATGTTCCCTGAACAGCGGCTACTTCCGGGTAAGACTTGAAACCAGAACCGTACAAGCCGCGGAATGTATATTGTAAAAAGAAAGAAGCACCAATGGCTGTAATGAGGGGTACGAGACGAGGAGCACCGCGCAACGGCCGATAAGCAACCCGCTCCAATATAACTGCTACCACCGTAGAAACTACCGCTGCGACAAGAATCAAAATAGTAACCGCCAATAAGGGAGAACTGTCCAAAAACCCAGATTCCTTAAAAGCCTCGGCCACAAAAACGGCCGTAAACGCCCCGGCCATAAACACTTCACCATGGGCAAAATTAATCATCAACAAAATACCATAAACCAGCGTATATCCCAGGGCAATCAAGGCATAAATACTACCTTGCGCCAAACCCGAAACTGACAAACTCACCCACTGACTGGTTGTGTACTTCCCACCCTGCAACGTATTGAACGCACCAACAACAATCAAAATAATAACAATGATTCGAAATGAATTCAGAACCAGACTTACCCAAGAAAAGCGTTCAAAAAACTTTTCGCGCATCAAGTTCCTTCCTTGCCCCGGATTAACAAATTCACAGGATGAGCCAGGAGACTTCCCCTGGCTCATCCTTACCTGTCAATTACTCAGCGCAACCCAAAATCAGTCACGCTATCACCAAACTAAGGAGTCCAGACAACTTCAGGTGGCCAATTCCCACCAGAAATTTCCGCATCCGTAATCTGGTAAATACCCAAAGCCTCACCAGTAGCACAGTCACCTGTTTCACTGCAAGTCAGTGTACCCGTCAAGCCATTAAAGTTCGCTGTAGAAGCAATCGCATCACGCAATGCCTTGCGCGGAATGAGCAACGAACCATCATCACCCTGCACGGCTACCTTTTCAATAGCATCAAACAGAATGTTGGTTGCATCATACGCATGTGCATGGAAACCACTTGGCGGCGAACCACCAAACTTGGCCTCCCACTTGCTCAGGAACTCATCATAAGCCGAACCGGTGATATACGGACCAGACAGGTACATACCCTCTGCCGCCGGACCAGTTGCCTCGGGGAAGCTATCCACCAACAAACCATCTGCACCCATCAGAGTCGTGTTTTCCAGGCCCGGGATTTCCTTGGACTGTGCGGCAATGAAGTTGCCTTCCGGCTCAAAAATGGGGAAGTACAACACATCCGGAGAATCAGCCGCAATATTGGTCAGAATCGGGCGCATGTCGGTATCACCAACATTCACAGCACCCTGGAAGGTGATCGTACCACCCAACTCCTGGAACCGCTCGGCAAAGACTGCCTGCAAACCATCGGCATAGGGGCTACCATCGTGAATAGTTGCCGCAGTACGTGCACCCAGTTCGTTGTATGCGAAGTCTGCGGCCACACGACCCTGGAACAGGTCATTGTGGGCTGTACGGAAGTAACCCGGCTGCCAGGTGCCATTCGGATCGGTCAATGCTGGCGCAGTGTTGGACGGGGAAATCATCACCAAACCAGCTTCGCTAATGATGGGCAAGGCAGCTGTGGCTGCACTGGAGCAGTTGGTACCAATGATACCCACAACTTTCGTGTTGGCTGCCACCTTCTGGGCTGCAGTCTGGCCACCTTCGGCGCTGCACAAGGAGTCCTCACCCACCAATTCGATGGAATGCCCCAGCAGTTCACCGCCACGATCATCGATGGCTATTTCAATGCCACCGCGGGAGTCTTCGCCCAAGAAAGCCGTGGGACCAGAAATTGTGAGCATATAGGCAACTGTAATTGGCTCATCAGGGGCTACTTCGACGCAACCAATTTCATCTTCGCACTCTAGCGCCTGCCCACCACATGCGGCCAAGACCAGAGCCAAGACCAATAATAAAAGGGTAAAATAAACTGTTCGTTTCATTTGGTTTCTCCTCCTGTTGTGAGAACATCACAAACGAATAAATGATCTCTGTCGCCAAAATCAGGCGTTTTGAATGCGACAGAACAGAAACAATTTGCTGGATTACTATTTCCTAACGTCTATCAGGCACTCACCTCCTTCCTAATGAAACACTTTGGCGGATAAAAAGTGTCTTAAACGGTTAAAATTCTATTAAAATATTGTATGTTGTCAAATATAGCCCGCATAGAAAGCGTGAAAATTGCAAATTTATTCGATTGTGTCGGCATCTGAAGTGATTTCTACAAATTCGCCAGTGAGCATGAAGATGACTCGTTCAGCGATGTTGGTAGCCCGATCGCCGATGCGTTCCAGGTTGTGTCCAACCCATAACAGATAGGTTGCCCGACGAATGTAGTCGTCGTCTCGCATTTCTTCCAGCGTTTCTCGGAAAAGTTTGCTGTATTGTTTATCGAGTTTGTCATCGCGCTTGATCATTTCGCGAGCCAGGTCAACGTTGTGTTCGATGAAGGCCTGGACGCCTTGCTGCACCATATTGCGGGCGCGCTTGGACATTTTGGGCAGTTTGTGTAAGGAGTCGATGTGCGGTTCGTTTTCCAGGCGGGTGACAAGGCGGGCAATCCCGGCTGCGTGGTCGGCAATGCGTTCGAGTTCGACAGCGAGATGAATGGCAGCAATTACTGTGCGCAAGTCGCGGGCGGCCGGTTGTTGGGTGGCTAAAATGCGCAGGCATTCTTGTTCGATGGTGTAACGGAGTTGGTTGATTTGATCGTCACCAGCAACCACGGTTTGGGCCAGGGTGACATCACGGTCTTTGAGGGCGAGGATAGCTTGTTCTATCGCGGTATCTACCATGCTGGCCAAACGAAGTATGTCGTCACCGAGGGCGGTAAGTTCTTGATCCAGAATGGATCGTTTTTGGTATGGCATAGGTCTCCTCAATTTTCTCGCAAGGTTTTGTAGAGTTGCATCAGATCGTCGCTGCTGTGGTTATTCATGGGACGGCCGTGTCCGCAGGCGATGAGTGCTGGTGCGAGGTCGAGTAAACGGATAGCTGATCGGGTGGCTGCCGCCTGATCGGCGGTGATGCGTTTTGGGGTGCAGTTAAGACGGCCGTTTCGGGTGTTGAGTGCATCTCCGGCGAATAATACACCTGTGGCCGGACTATAAAAGGAAAAATGATCGAGGGTGTGTCCTGGTGTCGCTAATGCCCGTAACTGATTTAGTACAGGCAACTCTGCGCCATCGTGAATAATTTGAATGGCTGTAGTGGGAACTGGTTTGTACTTAAAAAAGCGATCCAGAATAAATTGAGCCAAACGAGGCATATGTTTGGGAGATTTGCCCTGGCGCAAAAGTTCGGCCGTTTCTGGACCAGCCAGTACAGTCGCCCCTGTTTCTCTTTGAATAACAGCAGCACTGCCAGCATGATCAATATCGGCATGGGTAATTAAAATTCGCTTCAAATCTGCCAGCGCATAACCTAACGCTGTTATCTTTTCAAACACCAGTTTATGGCGTCCCGGCATACCTGTATCAATAAGTGTCAGCCCATCTTCGGCGACACAAAGATACAGATTACTGGCTCCCCCATCTAACCAGTAAATATTACTCTGAAGCTCCATGCTCATACTCTAGCAAATGGGCTGCCTTCCGGTCAAATGCATCCCGAATCAAATTATACACGTGTGCTGGCATAGGTTCACGTTGTTGTTTGCGCAAGAACCCTTTTACCTTCATGTAATGCATAGCTGGGATTCTGGATTTTTCGGCGTTAAGTTGTACGCCCTCTTTAGAGGTAAAAACAATCAAGGGGGCAATAGGGATCGTCTCTTCCTGAAGTTCCGGGATTTCCTTTTTAATAAACCTTACCAACGCGCCTACCATATCCTCTGCTTCGCGTGTCGGATTGCCCAATGCTTCTTGTCCAAAAAAACGGCGCAAACCCAGACCACCTTGTCGCCACTTGTCACCTTCTACTGTAATTTGCCCCCGCTGGTATTTGGGAACCAGCACAATGATACCATCTGGCAAAAGGAGAACATGGGGAGCGGGGAGAACGTAATGATAAAGACGGCCGTTTCGCGCCACCTTCCGCAAAGCCTCATCCAACACCTCATCCGGGCGAGGATCACGCAAATAGCGGTGTGCCAGAAAAATACCCACCTGCGACAACATCCACCCAAACAACAACGCCAACAACTGATACAAGAAAAAATTCTCAATATTCGGCACAAAAGCCAAAATCAACCCCACAACCAACACACCCATACCAATCAAACTGGTATATTGAGCCAATCGCCGCATTCGGGCAACACGTTGATCATCACGAATGATTACCATCGCCATCCGTTACACTCTGCTCCTTATATTTACCTAACACCAGGCAAGCATTCTGCCCACCCAAACCAAACGAATTTGACAAAACCACATTCACCACGGCCCGCCGCGGCGCATTCGGCACATAATCCAAATCACACTTCGGATCAGGCGTTTCATAATTCCAGGTAGGTGGCACAATATCTTCGCGCAAGGCATACACCGAAAAAATTGCCTCAATTGCTCCCGTTCCCCCCATCGCATGCCCCAGAACCGATTTATTGCTGCTTACTGGAATCTCATATGCCCGCTCACCAAACAATTTTTTGATGGCAAACGTCTCCATCTCATCATTCAAAGGCGTTGATGTGCCATGTGCGTTAATATAATCCACTTCAGATGTAGAAACACCTGCATCTTCCAGAGACCAGCGCATGGCCCGAATCGCGCCAGCAGCTTGTGGGTGAGGAATAGCGACATGATACGCATCTGAAGAAGAAGCATGTCCCAACACTTCGGCATAAATACGCGCGCCTCGCGCCAATGCCCGATCCAGCCGCTCCAAAATCACTATTCCGGCCCCTTCACTCAATACAAAGCCATCTCTGTCCTTGTCAAACGGCCGACTCGCCTTCTCTGGCGAATCATTATACCGCGTGGATAAAGCACGCATTGCGCCAAATCCGGCAATAGCGGCTTCGTGAATAAGCCCCTCTACACCGCCAGTAATCATCAAATCCGCAGCTCCCCGACGAATCATTTCCAGGGCTTCACCAATGGCTTGCGTACCAGTAGCACAAGCAGCCACAACTGTGCTGATTGGTCCCATTGCACCAGCTATCTGGCTGACATGATGGCTGGGCATATTAGGCAAAAACCCAGTCATGGCAAATGGGCTCACACGCGCAAAACCCTTGGTACGCAAAATTTGTACATTTTGGTCGGCCACTTCAAACCCGCCGACACCCGTACCCACAAGCACACCGGCGCGTTCCCCTTCGGGTAATGGTTCTGGCAGGTTGGCATCGGCCAGGGCCATGCGGGCAGCGGCAACAGCAAGTTGAGAGGCGCGAGACATGCGCCGTGCTTCTTTGAAGTTCATGTATTTAGCCGGGTCAAAGTCTTTGACTTCACCAGCGATACGTGCTGGAAATTGACTGGCATCGAATCGGGTAATGGGGCCAATGCCAGAACGGCCGTTTAACAAACTCTCCCAGCTCTCATCGGCAGTGTGTCCCAACGGGCTTATCATCCCAATACCAGTAATAACCACCCGTGGACGACCACGACGATCCATATAGGGAATTGTACTCATCACGACTCCTGTTCTCCCTCTTTTAACCGCCCCCCCTGTTGAATACCAGTAGCAATTGCCTCCACGACATTGTTTTCTACCATACGTCGTGCCTGACCGATGGCCTGTTTAATGGCATACGCATTGGAACGGCCGTGTCCAATAATCACCACCCCATTGACACCCAATAATGGTGCCCCGCCCACTTCATCCGGATTTAGCCGATTCCGCACCCGGGCAAACGCGGGGCGCGCCAACAGCCCCCCCAACATGGTCAATGGGTTACTCATCAGTTCATCCCGAATCAAATCAGACATATATGCGGCAATCGCTTCGGCCGTTTTCATCATCACATTACCCGTAAAACCATCCGTCACCCCAATATCCGCCACCCCCTGCATAAATTCCTTGGGTTCAATATTACCAATATAGTTCAATCCACTTTCCTTCAACAAAGGGATGGTCTCTTTAATTAACGAATTCCCCTTGCCCTCCTCCTCACCATTAGAAAGCAGAGCAATACGGGGATTTGTTACCCCCAACACCCGTTCCACATAATACGTGCCCATAATGGCAAATTGCAACAAATATTCCGGACGGCAATCGGCATTGGCACCATTATCAATCAGCAACGGCCGTTCCTTCGTGGGAAAAATCACGCCCAATGCCGGCCGCTTAACACCCGGAATACGCCCTAACCCAACCTGACGCAACATAGCAATCCCCAATACAGCACCCGTATTCCCCGCCGATACAAACGCATCCGCTGCCCCCTCACGCACCAACCGCAGCCCAACATGCATGGACGAATCCGGTTTCCCCTTTACCACCTCCGAAGGCTTATCCGTCATCTCCACCTTCTGCGTGGCATGTTCAAGCTCAATTGCCAATCCAGCCGTATCCAGTTGACTCAGTTCCGCCTCAATCTGGTTGCTATCCCCCACCAAAATAATCGTATCACCAAACTCACGCGCAGCCATCACCGCCCCAGCCACATCCGGCCCAGGGTGGTTATCACTTCCCATTGCATCTACAACGATTCGCATAAAACACCCACTCTTCCCATAAAGTTCGTGTGTGCGGATTCTAACGATGGCTTGAATTTCAGTCAAACAAAGCGCGACCCGAACACCACATGTCGGGTCATTCTGCTTGACACCTGCCAGGTAATCTGTATAATGACAAAACATATAGACATTTGTCAATATATCTATTTATTTCAGAAAATGTGGAATCAGATGAACTCTGTTCAATTTGCAAAGGCCATAGCCGACGAAACCCGGCAAAAAATTATGAAACTGCTCTGCTGTGAATGGCTGTGCGTAAACGACGTGGTCGCTCGCCTGGGCAACGTGAGTCAACCTACTGTTTCGCACCACCTGGGCATTTTACGAGATGCCGGATTGGTCAAAACACGGCGAGAAGGCAAGCAAATCTTCTACACACTTAATCAGGAAGCTGTTGCCATTTGCTGTGGCCAAATTATGCAGGTCTTTGCCCCAGAAGCTTCTTTGCCAGAAGCAGAATAGCTCAAGATGTTTTAAGGTGCTCTGTTTTTTTGGAAAAACAAATAGATGTATATCAATATATCAATATGGAGGTAAAATGAACAAGCTAACACCAAAAGAAATACATGCAGAAGTACAGGCGCGATACGGCCGTATTGCAGAAGAACTCAAACTGGATATATCCGCATCTTGTTGCAATGGCTCAACTTGTTCAAGCCAATTGTACGCTACAGATAGTAGCTGGTTACCCGATACAGCCACATCC
>RFGV01000557.1 GCA_003696605.1 Chloroflexota bacterium
CAATTGTTTACTATTGTACACAATTTGTTTACATTGTCCACAATTGTTTACAAAAATTAAAATTTGCGCCATATGGCGTGAAACGGAGTAGGGTAGGGGGAATTGGCTGCAAAAACCAATACGGCCGTCTACGGGCAAATTTTGCGGGTTTTAGGCAAAATCAGTGTCACTCTGAGTGGAATAAACAACCAGTCCCTCTTTTGTCATAATCAAATTATCCAGCGCGGTCATGGCACTCTGTTTGAAGGCAGTTTGGGCATTTCGTGTAGTACTGAACACGTCCATATTTTTAAATGCCAAACGCTTCCCCCGTGACAGCAGAGAGCGGTGGCAAAACAGGCAGTGTGGTTTGCTCTCCGCAATAACCAGTCTCGCCATTTTCCCCAGCTTCTCGCCCAATATTACTTACCAATAATGCAGTCAATCGGCTCATGTTTCGCCACAAAAACAGGTGCATCGCAACAATAGGGAGGAGGAAACCATGCAGCCACAATGGAAACGGTACATACATACGTCTGGCCCTTTCGGGATTAAAACCGACGCCCACTAATACGCCTGTCCCCATGCCGCCGGCGCCGCCGCCAAATCTGGCAGCGGTCTATTACAACAGGGGTGGGATACGGCCGTTGGCGTTTGGCCGTATTGTGCCGCAAAGCTACGTTTCTCTCTCCTGGCAGCCGGCTCAGGCGGCCAGTGGTGTTACCTACAATGTTTACCGCAGCAGTAGCGCCCCTGTGCCCCTGGACGCCGCCCACCGCATCGCTTCCGGCCTGCGTCACGGCGCCTTGATTGACACGAGAGGTTGTTCCGGAGACTACTACGTCGTTACGTCGTTACCGCCCAAAACCGTTACGGCGAAAGCGGCCCCTCCAACACAGCCCGCGCCATGGAAGATTGCGGCTGGAACTGCTGGTACGCAGGCGGGCAGTTTGGCCCGGCCGGGATGCGGCGCGGGTACATTGCCCGGCCGGCAAGCCGCCGCTGGCCAAACCAGCCCTGCAAACCACACCTCCGCTTAGCGTTACGGTTATCACCTACACTTACGACCCGCTTTATCGCCTGAAAAATGCCAACTACACTGGCGTCCTCTCCGGTACATACAGTTACAGCTACGATGCCGCAGGCAACCGGCTGAGTTTCAGTACCAATGTCACCAATACCCAAACCGTTAC
>RFGV01000558.1 GCA_003696605.1 Chloroflexota bacterium
ATTTTATCTCGTATCATTAACCGGACAATTTATTGACAACAACGGGGATACCTGTATTCTGTACATCGAGAATCCTGTTGAGGTACATGCGGTGGCTGATTTCGATTATACAATTGGATGTGCTGGGTCTTCAACGGTGTTCACGGATTTGTCTACATATACACAAGGGACAACATTATCGTATTCCTGGGATTTTGGAGATGGAAATAACAGCACTTTGCCAAATCCATCGAATGTTTATACATCACCCGGCATGTATACGGTTACCCTGACCGTTAATGCTGGCGGGTGTATGTCAACAAGTATTCAAACGGTCACCATACCAGCATTACCTGTTGCCAATCTGAGTGTGCCCTCACCTGTATGTGCAGGGCAACCTGTATTGTTCACCGACCTGTCAGTGCCTTCTGCCAACATCACTGATTGGGAATGGAGTTTTGGTGATGGAGCTCAGTCAACCGCGCAAAATCCACAACATACCTATCTGTCACCCGGCACCTACACCGTTACATTAAATGTCTGGGATTTTGCTGGATGCACTGATGATACTACCCTAAGTATAAATGTATTGCCAGCCATTCCGGATACGATTACATGGAGTGGCAGTTTAATCCATTGTTCAGGTGAGACCGACACATTGTTTGCACCTGCCGGGTTGTCTTACCAATGGTCGAATGGTGCGACAACGCAAATGATCATCGTTAACCAGACGGGGGATTACCAGGTTACGGTGACCGGGTTGAACGGATGCCCGTATGTTGCCGGACCTGTGAAAGTGGAATTTTTGCCGCCACCGGTTGCCATTGTGAATTTAAACCCAGGTCCGGTAGTATGCCAGGGTACGCTGGTTACGATGTGTGCAACGCAATTCCAGGGGTATAGTTACGAATGGTATAATGTCACTGCAAACATTTCATGGGGCACCGGGCCTTGCAATTACTACTTTGCAAACAGCAACGCCACTTTTCTCTTGATCGTAACGGACCAGCTGGGATGTAAGGATACAAGTGCACCGGTGCAAATATGGGTTAACCCCAATCCTGTCGTAACGATATCTGCTTCAGGAAGTACGACATTTTGTAAGGGTGGTTCAGTTACCTTGACCGCAAATTCATCAGGTGGCGTGATTGCCTATGCCTGGAGTAATGGCAGTTCTTCCTCTTCTATCACCGTTACTTCCGGGGACAATTATTGTGTGACTGTCACAGATACCAACGGATGCAGCAGCACTGCCTGTAAACAGGTTACAGTTTGGCCATTACCTGATATGAGCCTGGTTATGACCGGTTGTATTGAATTGTGTTTGCCGGATACGATACCCGGACCTCCGGGATATGCATCCTATCAATGGCAGCTCAACGGCACCAATATTCCGGTTTCAGCATGTGGAAACTGCCAGAATTTACCCGTAACGCAACCGGGTAATTACACGCTGATTTTAACCACCGTGAATGGATGTATCGATACTTCCGATATTCTTGAGGTAAGGGAAGATGTTTGTGACACGACATTGCTCGATTGTTTTGCCGCTAATGACCCGGTATTCACAAAGATTCTCAGTGATGTGACATATACC
>RFGV01000049.1 GCA_003696605.1 Chloroflexota bacterium
GCGGTTGATGGGGTCGGCGCTGCCCCAACTGTTGCGTTTGTATTTGCGGCCGTGCCAGGGAACGCCGTATTTTTTGCTGGCGGCGGCATATGCCTGGCGCACGCGCACGCCTTCCATGCCGCGTATTTGGGGGAGTGTGAGGTTGTCGGGTAGTTTGTGGTTGAATCGGTGGCGGTACATATTGATGACAACTTGCATGCGCTTGCCTTCGTCGCTGACAAGGGCAGCTTGATGGAGCAGGCGGCGCGCTTTGCGGGTCTCGCCCATCCCCTGGGCGTAGAAGCGGGTGGCGTCTTCACCTGTCCAGAGAACGGTGCAACCGCTGCGGGCCAGGACGGTGATGGCGGCGTGGGTGATGCTGGTACCGGGGCCAAGCATGAGTACGGAGAGGTTGGAAACGGGAATGAGGGTACGGCCGCTTTCCTGGACGAATTCGATGGCCTGGTGTTTTTTGTCCAGGATGGCATGTTCGATGTAGAGGTAGCTGAGGCTGTCTCGTAATTTTGGTAATTCATGCAGGTTTTGCATATTTGGCTCCTTTGGTTCGATAAAAAGAAAAACGGAAGCAATCAGTGACTGGATGAAAATTGTATTTGGTTGTTAAGGTACGATGGTAGCAAGGTAGCAATAGTGGCCTGGTGGTATACCCTGGCCACTATTGCGTTGCTTATCCGGGGGCGATAGAGAGCAGGCCGCAACCGAAGGCTTTGGCGGGGCCGATGCCTTTTTGCAGGGCTTTTTGGAACTTGGTGACGTCGGTGATTTGGAGACGGCCGTCGTATTGGACGGTGTAGATGATCATCTTAAGTTTGCCTTTAGTGCTGTATCGTTTACGTGGTTTTTGCACATCCATCTCCAAAACCCGGAAGCCGAGGGGCGGCCGTTTCTTTTCCGGGCAGCCTATTCCTTTAGTTTCCAGCCAGCGCCGCTGTTCTTCTTCCTTGTAGAGTGCGTGGCGTTTCCCCTCTCGCTTGACAGAAGGATTGGCAACGAGGCGAAATTGAAGGATCTGCCCGTTTTGCAAGGGTGGGTCTATCGCTTTGCAGGTTGGCGGTGCGAGTAGATATTTTCCCTGTCCGGTTTGCGTCAAGGGCTGCCAATCCGGTTCTTCGGTGGATTGCACCAGCAGCGCCAGCATCCCGGAGTAAGGGTGAACGTCCAGCCGGTATAGCACGTTGGCAGTTTCTCGACGGCCGTTGAAACCACGCATGAGGGTGCGGTGCATCTGGTAAGGGTTGTGTAATTCATTTTGCACCATGCGGCTGGCCGGGTTGAGGATGAGTTGGGACAGATAGATCATGGCATCTCCTCCTTTGTCTGAACAGCCTGTCTTCGGGGCGGCGGTTTCTTCATGAAGGTTGTTGTAAATCGGCGCAGGGCGAAACGACGTCTTTCCTTCACAAAGGAAAGCGGTTTATCTTTTTTCATGTCGGGGCCGGCCGGGTCTTCCAATACCAGGCGTAGTGATCGTTTTTCTTTGAAGAATGTCTCATACTTTTCGTCAGGTCCCAACCAGGGATATTCTTCCAGTGCTTCCCGCAAAGGCTTGTCTTGCAGACCGTCCTTCAGATAAACTGGGCGGGCTGGCGGACACGCTTTGCGTCCCAGAAAGAGCATCCAGCGGGGATTGGATAGAGCATTTTGGAGGGTTTGCAGTAACGGCATCTCGTCTTCTTTACCTTCCAGACCCACCAGAAACATGGCGTCGGCGAGGTAGTAGCGATTGGAAATGATTGTGCCTTTGCTTATGCCCTTGCCATCGGCCCTGAGAAATCCTTTTACCAATCCCCCTTGACCGGCGGTGTGGAAGTCGCGCAAAATTTGACCTTCACGGTCTACACGCACGCCCAGGCGCAGTGCTGCCAGATCATCTACTGGTTCGTGACGGGGACGGCCCAGCGCGGCGCATAACAGGCCGATAATGCCGCTCTTGGAAGGTTCGCGACCTGTATCGCGCACGGTAAAGTTGCTTTGTGTGCCCCACGCCTGCAAGGGAGCAACACACTGTAGTAGTAAAGTGGGCATGGCTTACTCCTCCGATGCGGCAACGGGTAAGGCGTCCAGAATGGTGTTGACCCAGGCGGAAAATGTTTCCTGGCGATAATCGGCCAGGTGATTGAGGGCGTCC
>RFGV01000559.1 GCA_003696605.1 Chloroflexota bacterium
CGAGGGTACACCCGGTCCCATCCCGAACCCGGCAGTTAAGCTCGTCAGCGCCGATGGTACTTGGGGGGCGACCCCCTGGGAGAGTAGGTCATTGCCAAGGGACCTTTTTTTTTGTCTGATTGCTGATAACCTGACGGATTTGTTTGATGAGCGAATACGTTTTGTTGTTGCGGAGGAACAGTAATTATCGTTTTTTGTGGTTTGGGACGATTGTTTCTTTGCTTGGTGATTGGTTTAATTTAATTGCTTCAGCGGAATTGATAACGGATTTGACTGATTCGGGGGTGGCGGTTAGTTCGTTATTTTTGGCACGGTTTTTACCTCTCTTTTTGTTTAGTCCGCTGGCGGGGGTGCTGGCTGATCGGTATGATAGAAAATGGTTGATGATTGGGACAGATGTGGCCCGCGCCGTGACGGTGTTGGGCTTTTTGTTTATTCGGTCGGCGGGGCAGGTGTGGTTGTTGTATGTGTTGGTGGTAATGCAGTTTGCGTTGAGTGCTGTGTTTACTCCGGCGCGTTCGGCGATGTTGGCGAATATTGTGGTGCCGTCGGAATTGGTAACGGCGAATGCATTGGATAGTTTGACTTGGAGTACCATGTTGGCGTTTGGTGCATTTTTGGGTGGGGTGGTGGCAGCTGTTTTTGGAGCAGAGACGGCGTTTGTTTTGGATGCGTTAACGTTTTTGGTATCGGCCGTTTTGGTGGCGCGGATTGTGTTGCCGCCAGTTTCTCGGGAAGGGGATTTTGCTGGTGGTAGTGGCTGGTTGGATTTTTGGAATGGTTTTCGATATTTGTGGCGTGAGCGATCTATTTTGTTGATAAGTTTGGTGAAGGGGGTGGGTTCACTTGTTTGGGGGGCGATTAATGTTTTGGAGGTTGTGTATGCTGAACGAATTTTTCCGCTTCGAGGCGTGAGTTGGGGGGGGATTGAGTTTGCTGATCCGGGTACGGCCGCTTTGGGGATGATTTATGTGATGAGTGGTATTGGTACGGGGGTTGGGCCCTTGGTGTTTCGCCGGTGGTTAGGTGATAGACCGCAACGTTTGTTAGCAGGAATTAGTCTTGGTTTGTTGTTGCTGGCAAGTGGGATTATGGGGTTGTCGTTAGCTCCCAATTTGCTCTTGTTTTTGGTAGCGACTTTGGTAAGGACTGTTGGCTCTGGTGTGATTTGGGTTTTTTCAGCGGCTTTGTTACAAATGTTGGTGCCAGATCGGTTTCGGGGGCGTGTGTTTGCGTTTGAGTTTGCTGTTTTGACGTTGACACAGTCTGTTTCTATTTTGTATGCTGGCGTGGCACAAGATAATTGGGGATGGTCTGTGCAATCAGTTACGGCCGTTACTGGAATGACCGGTTTTGCCTTTACTCTCCTTTGGTTTCTTGTTTACTTTGGTCACTTACGTAAGTTTGCCCGTCAGATAATCGATCCATCATAATTTGAGAGGGAGTCTTATGAGAATTGAAATACCACGTGAGACGGAACGATTAGGTGCGGTCCTCATTCATAGTACACAAAAAGTCTTTGAACTGGATTCTGGCCTAAGCCACGACCAGGATTCTCAAGAAACCGAATCGGTTATTCAACGTATCCCCTACGATGCCCTGTATGAAATCGAAAAACAAATGGCTATTGTTGTACCCATGCGCAATGAACGCCTTAAACTTGTTGAGGGGGTATTGTGTGGTATTCCTCATCAATGTTTGACGATTATTGTATCTAACAGTCCACGTGAACCAGTTGACCGCTTTGCTATTGAACAAGAAGCTTTCGAAAATTTTTCCCGTTTTATTCAAAAGGATGTTTTGGTATTACACCAGAAAGACCCGGTTTTGGCAGAAGCATGTCGTGAAGCAGGGTATGACCACATATTGGATGCAGAAACTGGATTGATTAAAAGTGGCAAGGCCGAAGGTATGATCTTGGGGACGCTATTAGCCCGAATAAGCGGACGGAAGTATGTGGGTTTTATTGATGCGGATAATTATTTTCCGGGAGCTGTGCAGGAATATATTCGGGAATATGCTGCTGGCTTTTTGATGAGCAAGTCTCCTTACACAATGGTACGCATTGCCTGGCACAGTAAGCCAAAAATTGTGCGGGATAGCTTGTTTTTTGCTAAATGGGGTCGGACTTCTCGCCGGACTAATGAATTTTTGAATCGGTTGATTGCTGAGTACACCGGTTTTGAGACGGAGATTATAAAAACGGGGAATGCTGGTGAGCATGCCTTGACGATGGAATTGGCAATGCTGATGGATTATTCGTCGGGTTACTCGATTGAGCCTTATCATTATATCAATTTGTTTGAAAAGTTTGGTGGGTTACCTGGTTCGGCATTGGCTCAGGAGATGGCGCGCCAGCATGTGGAAATATTTCAAATTGAGTCGCGTAATCCTCATATGCATGATGTGAAGGGGAATGAGCATATTGACGAGATGACTTACTCAGCCATGCAGGTGATTTATCAGTCGGCTATTTGTCCGGATGGGCTAAAACAGTTGTTGGGGCGGGAGATTGAGCAATTGAAACAGCGGAATCAGGAACAGGTGTGGCCAGAAATTTCTATTTATCCGGCTTTGGCAGATGTGAATTTGGATAGATTTCGGCAGGTGGTAGAGGTACACCCATTTGCTCAGGCTTTGGCTGGCGTATAGGAGGTATGGGATGAATCGTCGTGGTGAGCCAACTTTGGTGGAGCAAGCACAGGCGGTTTTGCAGCGGAATTGGACTGGCCGGTTTACCAAGCCGTCTCCACGTTTGTACCCATATCAGTGGTCATGGGATTCGGCATATATTGCGATTGGTTATGCCCATTATGATTTGGAACGGGCACAGAAGGAGTTGCGGACGTTGTTTGCAGGGCAGTGGCGGAATGGTCTTTTGCCCCATATTATTTTTAATTTTTCACGGGGGCCGCGTGTGTATTTTCCGGGGCCTGATTTTTGGCAGACGCGTCGTAGTCCGCATGCGCCCAAGCGCCGACGTACTTCTGGGATTGTGCAGCCGCCGATCCATGCCACGGCCGTTTTGCGGGTGTATCAGTCTGCTAATGATGGTGAACAGGTTCGGCCGTTTCTCGCCGAAATATTTCCCAAACTCAAGGCCTGGCATGAATACCTCTACCGTGAACGTGATCCCTATCAAGAAGGTTTGGTGTACATCCGCCACCCGTGGGAGTCTGGCCAGGACAATTCACCTATTTGGGATAACGCTTTGGCGCGTATGGAATTGAAATCAGAACAAATACCGGCCTATCGGCGTGTAGATACACAGACGGTAGATGCAGCAGAGCGACCTACTGATTCTGAATATGACCGGTATATCTACCTGGTGCGAATGTTTTCTGAGCGTAATTATGATGAGGCAGCTATCTGGCCCGATTGTCCATTTTTGGTTCAAGATGTCGTGTTTAACACGCTGCTGTGTCAGGCAAATCGAGATCTGGCTGAAATTGCCCATATTTTAGGTGAAGACGGCCGTTTATTCATCGAATGGGCTGACCAGACTGGTTACGCCATCAACCAAAAACTCTGGTCCAAAACTGATCGCATTTACTACGATTACGATCTGAATAGCAAAGAACTCATCACCGAACCAGCCGTAGCCGGATTCATCCCCCTATTTGCACACATCCCCGACCAAACACGTGCCCAAAATATGTACGGCCATCTCAACAGTGATTCCTTCTGGAAAATGGGCGATTCTGGATATCCTGTACCCAGTTACGATAAGCATGCGCCCAAATACCTGCCTAATCGATATTGGCGTGGCCCTGTATGGATGAACATGGACTGGTTACTCGCCCAAGGGCTGGAGCATTACGGCTACCAGGCTTATGCCGATGCCCTATGGCATACCATTGTTGAGTTGCCAAAACACCATGGGTTTTTTGAGTATTTTGACCCCAGAACAGGTACCGGATATGGGGCATACGACTTTTCCTGGACGGCCGCTTTACTCATAGACACACTTGAACGTAAACCGCACATACTCGCCGAAATAGCATGAGAGAAACCACTCCCAAACCAGTAATTTTTACTGACCTGGACGGAACTTTATTAGACGAACAATACCAGTGGGATGCCGCTGTATTGGCTTTGGAATGGCTACGCCGCTCTCATATTCCGGTGGTATTTTGCTCATCCAAAACCCGAGCTGAACAAGAATTTTTTCGACAAGCCATGAATTGTTTTCATCCATTTATTGTGGAGAATGGGAGTGCCATTTTTCTGCCACAAGGATACTTCCCCTTTGGAGTTGGGGGAAAAATAACGGATGGATATGAACTGGTAGTTCTGGGAAAACCGGCGACTTATGTGCGGCATATTTTGGCAAAAATTCGGCAACAAACTGGATGGGAACTTGCAGGCTATGCCGATATGTCACTGGCAGAAGTGGCTCAAATTACTGGTTTGCCACCAAAGATGGCCGCGCTGGCGATGCAGCGGGAATATAGTGAAACGATTGTGACCCGGTTGCTGCCAGAGCAGGTAGCGCATCTGGAATTGGAGCTGGCTGCCGCAGGGTTACAGATGGTTTCTGGTGGTCGGTTTTACACGGTGACAGGAACAGGGGCAGATAAGGGGCGAGCAGTACAGTTTTTGGCCGGGTTGTATGAGCAGGCCTACGGCCGTATTCTCACCATCGGTATTGGTGATAGTCCAAATGACACACCCATGCTGGCTGCAGTAGAACGGCCGTTTCTCGTCCAGCGTCCCGATTACTCATGGCTAAACATACCAGAAATCCCCGTCACAAAAGTCAAAGGAGTCGGGCCTCACGGCTGGCAACACATTATTCAACAGCTACAAAAAAACACCTAATCTCCCAACGCTTCCAGCAGTGAACGCACATCCTGTTCAATCAAGTGGAGCAATCGCAACACCTCCTGCCGTTCAGCCGGCGTCAGGCCATGCCGTGGAATACGGGCTAAATGTCCCCGAACCCAGGTCAACCGATCAATCGCCGTAGGTGCACCAGAACGGGCAGGAACAACACGTGATTCCGTCGGCACTGCCACCTCAGACTCATCCCCCACATCAGGGCCATCTGCCAGTTCCGACTGCCGACCTTGCGGAGTCGGACGCGAAGGCGCAGGCGAAACCGGTTCTGGTGGTTGCCGCAACAATCGCGCGGCCTGATACACCGTCAGATTGGGTGCATCCTTCAGCAACCGCGCCACCTGTTTCACTTCCTCCCCTGTCAAATCCCCGGCCATCCGGGCTTCATGCAATGCCTTTTGCTGGGCAGGCTTCAATCCCTGATAAATTCGTGTGTCCCGCTCACTTAGTGAGCCTTCCCGCACTGCCTTCTTGATTTCCTCTGGCAAATCCAGCAAATTGATAAGCTGGTGAATTCGTTGCCGCGAATATCCCAGCCGTTTCGCTACCTTTGCCCAGGTAATCTTACTTCCCCAGGGCTCATCTGTTTCCACCTGTTCTGCACGGGCTGCGTCAAGCTCTGCCTGCATCAGATCCCGCAAGCGCAACAAGCCGGCTGCCCGGTCTACATCATTCAGGTCTTCGCGCTGGATATTTTCCACCAACTGGCGGACAAAACGAGTCACTTCGTCATAGTTCTGACGACGGACAATGGCCGGAATCGTCTCCAGGCCTGCCATTTGTGCTGCCCGCCAGCGACGCTCCCCATGGACAATCATATACTGTTCCTGTCCCATTTGGGTTACTTCTATGGGTTGAATCACCCCATCTTGCCGAATACTTTCGGCCAACTCTTCCAGACTGTCTTCCGGAAAAGTACGGCGCGGCTGGCTAGGGTCAGGATAAATGGCGTCCAGGCGAATGGCAACGAGTTGTAACCCGGCAGCCTGTTCCACATCGTCCTGGCTGGTGAAAAGCTTTTCCAGGTCTCCGGTTTGGGGGCGAACAGGGCGGGAGAGGTTAACTTTCGGCCGTTTTTTAGCCATTTTTTCCTCCCTTCAAAATCTCGCGCGCCACCTGACGGTAAGCCTCAGCCCCCTGGCTGGATGAATCGTAAGCCAGAATGCTCAACCCGGCGGCTGCACTCTCCCCAAACCGAACCGACCGTTTGATTAGCGGCTCAAAAATACGGATACCATCGCCATATTGTTGTCGGATAGCTTCCTGCACATCTTTGGTGAGAATCGTGCGTGTATCCGCCATCGTCAGCAAGATACCTTCTACCTTCAAATTGGGATTCAGCTTTTTACGACGTACTGTTTCAATACTGGATAGAATCATAAACGCTCCCCGAGCAGCCAGGTATTCCGTTTGAATAGGAATAAGAACACTGGTAGCGGCCGTGAGCGCGTTAATAACCAGTAATCCCAGCGACGGATTACAATCAATCAAGATAAAATCATACCAGGGCGTAATACTTTCCAAAACGGTGGCCAGCACCCGTTCTCTACTCAATGTATTAATGAGGGCAACTTCAATCAGGCTCAACTCTGGTTGGGCTGGCAACAAGTGAAATGCCTCATCTGTCTCATAAATAGACTCTGCCACATTGCTTTGCAGGCCATCTACTTCTGCCTTGAGTGCATCATAAATGGAAGGGGAAATGTTGTCCGGGTCAAAACCGCAATGCTGAGTCAGGTTACATTGTGGGTCCAGATCAACGGCCAGCACCCGTTGTCCTTGTTCGGCGAGGGCAGCGGCCAGATTGATTGTGGTGGTTGTTTTCCCTACACCACCTTTTTGCATAGCAATTGCGATAATTCGAGTCATAGTTTTTCCTTTGCTGATGATTTTGTCTAATTTGACTGGTTCGTATGCAAACATCTGTTCCGTTTTGGGTGTGTGTATTGTATAACAGATTGGGAATTTAATGCCAGTTCATGGACAGAGAGCTGTTTTCGGGCTGATTTTCAGATGATAGTATTGGTTGGCAACAGGGTAGAGGCGGGGGCAATATTGAAGCATAAGTAGAGATTTGGAGTGCATAATTGGCAAGATGGAGTAAAATATAACGCACCGTGTTACGCTGACGGTTTTGGAGTACGCCACCAGGAGGTGTATTCCGAATTTATGAGTTGAGTGGCTACTCATATCGTTTCTTAAAAAGGAAATCACTTAATGGCAAATAAATTGACCGGTTTTCCAGATGATGTGTTTGACTTTGTGGTGATTGGTTCCGGATTTGGGGGGAGTGTTTCAGCCATGCGCCTGTCTCAAAAGGGGTATCGGGTGCTGGTGCTGGAGCGGGGGAAGCGTTTTCAGGCTCATGATTTTCCTAAAACGAATTGGCATATTTTCCGTTATCTTTGGCTGCCTGCCCTGCGCTGTTTTGGTATTATGGGGATTAATATGTTCAAGGATATTCTTATCCTGAATGGAAGTGGAGTAGGGGGGGGCAGTTTGGTGTATGCGGCGACGCTGATTCGGCCGGAAAAGCAGGTGTTTGAAGCCGAAGGTTGGCGCGGGTTGGCGGATTGGGAGAGGGAGTTGGCGCCGCATTATGAAACGGCCGAAAAGATGTTGGGGGTGGCAGTAAATCCTCGTTTTTGGCCGGCGGATGAGGTTTTACGAGAGATTGCCTGTGAATTGGGGCGTGAGCATACGTTTAAGCCCACACCGGTGGGGATCTTCTTTGGGGATGAACCGGGCAAACGAGTGCCGGATCCTTTTTTTGGTGGGGAGGGGCCGGAACGTGTGGGGTGCATTCACTGTGGGGGGTGCATGGTAGGGTGCCGGCATAATGCCAAAAATACGCTGGACAAGAATTATCTTTACTTTGCGGAAAAGCTGGGTGCGGAGGTGCGGCCGGAAGCGAATGTGGTGGATATACGGCCGTTATATGGGCCACAGCCAGATGATGCCCGATATGAAGTTGTTTATGAGCGAACAACAGACTGGTTTTTCAAGCGTCAGAGTCGTGTGCGGGCCCGTAATGTGGTGCTTGCGGCGGGTGTGCTGGGTACGGTTAACCTGTTGCTAAAGTGCCGGGATGAGACAAAGTCTCTGCCTAAGCTATCGCGTCAGTTGGGGCGTATGGTTCGGAGTAACAGTGAGGCACTGATGGGGGTGACAGCACGCAAGCCTGGGCCGGATTATTCGCAGGGGGTAGCGATTACGTCCCATTTTTGGGTGGATGATGTAACAAGTGTGGAGCCGGTACGTTATCCACGAGGGTCATCGCTGATGCGGAATTTGGCCTTGCCTCTGATTCGGCTGGAAGGAACGACGTGGCATCGGCTGGGACGGATTGTGGCGTATGGGCTGAAACGGCCGTATGATTTTCTGAAAACACGAGTGTTACCCGACTGGGCACGTGATTCGACGATTTTACTGGTTATGCAAACGGTGGAGAACCGGATGCACATGCGACGTGGGCGCAGTATATTTACGCTGTTTCGGCGGGGTCTGGTAAGTGAGCGGGACAAGAGTTTGCCCATTCCCACTGTCATTGATGCTGGACGGGCTGTGGTGGAGCGGTTCGCTGAAAAAGTGAATGGCATTCCCCAGTCCACTGTGAATGAAGTGTTGCTCAATACGCCTTCTACAGCCCATATTTTGGGTGGGTGTGGGATTGGCGAGAGTGAAGAAACAGGGGTGATTAATGCCCGGCATGAGGTGTTTAATTATCCGGGATTATATGTGGCGGATGGGTCGGTGATTCCCGGTAATTTGGGGGTGAATCCGAGCCTGACGATTACAGCGATGACGGAACGGGCGATGAGTTTTATTCCGCCAAAGCAAGAAGCAGGAGAAGTGCAGCCGCTGGAGAAGCCGATGGATGTTATTGTCGGGGCTGGTGAAAACGGCCGTTTTCCCACACCTCGCCATCTGGCCACAATCACCCTGCTGGCACTTCCCGTCATCACCCTAATCGGCCATTTCTGGCGACGCAAACGCCCGGCAAAATAGTCACCTGTTATCAAGAGAGGAAAGGAAGATGAGTACAGAACAAAAAATACTTCCCTTTATCAACCCGGCCACCGGTGAGCAATTTGGCGAAGTGCCGATGGCTACACCCGAGCAAGTCACACGGGCACACAAAGAAATGCGTCAGGCATTCGAGGTGTGGCGACGCAAATCTGTGCGCGAGCGAATTCGCATTTTGCGTCAATTGCTGGAAGTTGTTATTGATTCGGTGGACGAGATCACCGAAGTAATCAACAAAGACACTGGCAAAAGCCGTCAGGATGGCCTGATAGAAGTCATGATGGCTGTCGATCGGCTAAGCCAATACCTGAAACACGCCCCCAAATGGTTACGGCCAGAACGTGTACCGCCAGGTTTGTACATTTTTCGCCGTTACTACACAGAGCCACATCCCTACGGTGTGGTCGCTGTAATTGGTCCGTGGAATTATCCCTTTGATCTGACATTACCCCCAGCTTTTTCTGCTTTGCTGGCCGGTAACACCGTGCTGGTCAAACCATCCGAAGTGGCAGGGGCGACAGGGGTATTGTTGGAGAAGCTGTTTAACCGTGTGCCGGAACTATCGCCATTTATTCGCTTTTTGCATGGGGATGGTGCGGTAGGTGCGGCAATTGTAGAGTCTGCGCCCGACCTGATATTCCTGACTGGTTCTACAGCCACAGGCCGCAAAGTAACAGAAGCAGCAGCCAAAACGCTGACACCTGTTTTGTGTGAACTGGGTGGCAAAGATCCGATGATTGTGTTGGAAGATGCCGATATTGAGGCGGCAGCCAGATGGGGTGTGTGGGGAGCGTTTTATAATGCCGGGCAAACGTGTATGGCTGTGGAGCGCGTGTATGTTGTGGAACAGGTGTATGATGAGTTTGTCGAGGCGGTGGTACGCGAGACGAGAAAGCTGAAGATGGGGTATTCGCCGGGTATGGATAATCATTACCATCTGGGGCCACTGACGTTTGAACGGCAGGTGAAAATTATTGAAGACCACATGCAAGATGCACTGGCAAAAGGGGCCAGAATTCTTGTGGGGGGCAAGTTGGATGGTTTGTTTATGGAGCCAACGGTAGTGGTGGATGTGGACCACAGTATGAAGTTGATGCGGGATGAGACGTTTGGGCCGATTTTGCCGATTATGAAGGTGAAGGATGAAACGGAAGCGGTCTGGCTGGCCAATGATAGTTATTATGGGTTGAGTGCGTGTGTGTGGAGTCGTAACCTGAAGCGAGCAAAGCGGATTGCTCGTCAGCTTGAGGTGGGATCGGTAAATATTAATGATGCGATTTCTCATTATCCGGTTTCGCTGTTGCCGTTTGGTGGGGTAAAGCAGTCAGGTTCGGCTCGGACGCATGGAAAGGGGGAGGTGTTGCAGTTTACGCAGGCGCGTTCTTATGCGGTTGGTGTGCCACCGTTGCCGTTTGATTTGGCGACGAAGATGCGAGAGCCGGGGCATTATCGGCTAGGGAAGGCGATTTTGCATTTGGCGTTTGGGGTAACGCCGCGACAAAGGGTGCGGCCGATTGTAGAGGAGGCGGAGCGGTTGAAGCAGCCGGAGATGTTGCCGAAAACGGCCGTTGCTGCCGGGCTGGGGCTTACGGCTCTGGTGGCATTGGTGTTTGGTCTGTGGCGGGGGCGCCGCTGATTTGCCAGGTTTGGGCGAGGGCGATGAGGGCCAGCGGCCCCATGACGAAGCTGGCGATGAGGGCTAGTGCCGGCCGGTTGAGTATGGGTAGAATTTGGGCCAGGTAGGCTAGCACGGGTAAGGTCATAAAGGCGGGTGTGAGTAGGGCAGACGGCCGTTTCTCCACCCGCTTTTGTTTTGCCAGAAAGACCAGATAAATGGTGAAGGTGGTGGCTAACCAGCCCAGAAAATTGTGAATGGGAACGCCAAAGTATGCACCTTCTTCGTGCCAGGTCCACATGCCGAGTTCGGTCATGATGGGGTCTATGGTCAGGTCCCAGGCGGTCATGGTGATGGCGGCCAGAAAGCTGAGCCAGAGCCGAGAAGGAAGCTGGGTGGGAAAACGGGGAGCGAAACGGCCGTAACTGATCAGATTGGCTATGATGAAGCTGGGATACATCATTGTGAACCAGCTTATGGGGATGAGTATGGGGACGTGCCCCAGCCGGGGACCGAGCATATTGGAGTAGGTGTATGCGCCGTAAATAAGACCAGTTGCCACGCCAGCTTGCTCAAACAGCCATGAAAAGGTGGTGCTGAGCAGAAAAAAGGTGAGAGTTGAGCGATAACCTAGAGTGCGGGCGGCATGAATCAGGCTGAAGAGTAGGAGGAGAAGGGTTTGCGGGATGCCAGTAACGGCCGTAATAGACGGCCGTTGCCAGGCCAATATGAGTAAAAGCAAGTGTCCTCCCAGGAGAAAATATGCACCTTTGTCCAAAATGCGTTCTTTTATCACGAATATATCCTTTGAGTATGTTAGATGAGCAGGCAGTTTGATTTTGTGCGTAAGGGGAAAAAAGTCAAGAAATTAGTGGATGCCATCAGGAACAGTATGTAAGTGCTCTATCATAACGGTGGCATCTTCAACGGAAAGCGCACCAGAGATAAAGAATCCCTGGATATATTCACACCCTAGTGACTTGAGGAGATCGAGTTGGCGATCGTTTTCCACCCCTTCGGCAATAGTTTCTAACCCTAGCCGATGTGCCATGCGAATAATCGATTCGGCGATGTAAAAGCTGTTTTCGTCAATATCTAGCTGGCTGACAAATGCCCGATCGATCTTGATGGCGCTAATAGGGAAGTATTGCAGGTAGCTGAGTGAGGAGTAACCTGTGCCGAAGTCGTCAATTTGTACATGGACGCCATGTTCCAGGAGAGTGGTCAGTTTGTCGCGAACTGTTTGGGCGTTTTTGAGCAAGGCGCGTTCGGTGATTTCCAGGCGTAATTGGCCGGGCAGAATGTCGTTTTGTTGCAGAATGGGGAGCAGGTTAGGGAGAAAGTCGGCTGATTCAAAGGTGCGGCTGGAGAGGTTGACGTTGAGGGTGAGGGGTGGCAAGTCAGGCATGGCACGATTCCATTGGTGTAGTTGGTAGAGGGCGTGACGAATGATCCACCAGTCGAGGGTGGTGATGAGGCCGGTTTCTTCGGCGAGGAGAACGAAATGACCGGGGCTGATGAAACGGCCGTCTTCCCGTCGCCAGCGCACCAGAGCTTCGAACCCACTTAAACGGCCGTTTCTCAGCGAAATAATTGGCTGATAGAACACCTGAAGCTCATCCTGTTCCAACGCCTGACGTAAATCTGCTTCCATTATCAGATGTGTCATCGCACTCTGGCGCATGGAAACATCAAAAAACTCATATCGGGAACGCCCTTTTGCTTTGGCCTGATACATGGCAATATCTGCATCTCGCAAAACATCCTCTGCCTTGCGGTAGCCAATGTCGCTAATGACAATGCCAATGCTTACAGTCATGGTTATTGGATGATTTTGCAGAATAATTGGCTGCACCAATGCCGCTTGAATTTGTTCGGCCAGGGCTATCACCGATTCCTTTCCTGATAAATTGGGGCGCAAAATAACGAACTCATCCCCTCCCAATCGAGCCAGCAAATCTTCTGGTTGCAGGCATTGCCGCAGGCGATCGGCAACGATGATCAGCAACTGATCGCCGGTAATATGTCCCAGACTATCGTTTACGATTTTGAAGCGGTCGAAGTCCAGGAACAACAGAGCAAACTGGCGGCCAGGATTTTTGTGAATGTCAATAATAGCATCGCGTAAATGGGCCAGTAAACTGGCTCGATTGGGTAAATTGGTGAGCGGATCGTGGTAGGCAAAATGACGCAGGCGCGTTTCGGCCAATTTGCGTTGGGTAATGTCCCGAATGGCGACAATTTGTTCCATCTCGTTACCTACGGGTTGGTTGCGAGCAATGATTTCGATGTACCGAATGCTCCCGTCTTTGCTAATGCCTTGTACTTCATACGGCCGTTCTATGCCGGCCTGAATATTTTGCCACACCGAGTCACGGAATGATTCCTGAATAAGTGTTAGCAAAGACATGCCAATCAACTCATCACGTGTATAGCCAAACATTTCTGCCAGACCAGCATTGCAGGCTACAATTTGGCATTGTTGATGGATGGCAACCCCTTCAAATGCTGCTTCCAACAATCCACGATAGCGGGCCTCGCTTGCTGCCAGCGCCTTTCGCTTGTTTTCTTCTTGCTGTAAACGATAGCGAGTAGTAAATGCTACCAGCAAGGAACAGGCCAAAAAGAAACTAAGTGGCCGGGAAATTACTTCTTCCAGGTTGGCAACGCCAGCCAGAGGGACAAGCAAAAACCCCAGGACATAGGTAAAAAAGAGAAGAAGGGTGGTGCGCATGGAGAAAACTGCGCCGGTAAAAATGACAACCAGAGTCAGGTATATGAGGTCGAGGTAGTCTTTTTCTATTAGCACAATGGCGAATACAACGATGGTTGCACCGGCAATCAAAATGCTGGTAATCAGACGATGATAACCTGCCCGGACTAGCAGATAGGCAATGATCCAGAACCACATAGACCCCGCCACAATGAGAAAGTCGTATTCTTGGGAGATTGGGCGTTGGGGATAGACAAGGGGAGGCAGGAAGGAGACGATAAGGCCAAGAGTGGGCAAAATGAGCAGCATGGTGGCCAGGAGCTGGGCAAAAAAGTATTCGTCTGGATCGGTGATTTCTGCCCAGGGAGCGACGAGTTTGTGTTTTATTTGTTGCAGTTTGGGCCAGCGGTTTGTGTCCATGAGTTGTTTGGTGCGCTGGAGGGAATTTTGCGGATCATGGCAGATTGTTGGATGAGAAAAAGGCAGCTCTTCCCTCACTGGCGCTGTTATGTTTTGGTGTATTCCATTATGGCATGGTGAGGGGATGTGGGCAACAGCCTTTCAGTAATGGGGAATGGGGAGGGACAACGGCCGTTGCCCCTCCAGCCATTTAGCTGTGTTACTTGTTTGTTTTATTCTGCTGGTTCGCCGTATGCCGCCAACTCGACAAAACCGGTATTGCCCCCATTGGTTACTTCGGCGTCAAAGCGCAAGCGTTCGGCTGTAATGTCCACGTCAAACAAGTAGGGTTGGTTGGCATCTGGCAGGTCGAATGGGCCAAAGGTATCACCGGTTTCGGTGGTGACGGTGAATGAGAAAATTTGGGCGGTGTTGTTGCTCATGGTGCGTGTCCAGACTTCCAGTTGGCGAATGTGGGTTTTTTGGGGCAGGGTGATTTCAATCCAGGCATTGTCGCCGTCGCCATTGGATGACCAGGCGGTGCTGGTACGGCCGTCTATGGCCATGTTTGCTCCCCAGGCGTCCTCGTTGGTTGCTCCACCAAAGTTGCTACTTACGCCGGTTACTTTTGCGCCAGCGGCCAGGGAAAGCCAGTTGGTTTTTTGGGGAACGGCCGTTTCTTCCTCTGGCAGTGTGGTAAATGTGAAATCTTCGGATTGATACACCCGGCCATTGATGTCAGTGACCGTAATGCGGTAATGGTACGTTGTGTCGGGTTTTAAGTCAGGAAAGGTAAGTACATGGTCGAGCGTTGCTCCATTGAGCATGGGGATAGTTGCTACCTGTCCGTATTCAGCTGTTTCGCCATACGGGGCGTTGCAAACAGTCGGGATACCGGTATCGAAGCGGATGGTGGCGGTTGTGCTGGTAATGTCAATGATTGTGGGGCCGTCGAAGCCGTTGGGGATATCGTTGAGGGTGAGCAGCGGGGTGCGGGTTGTTTCGGCCGTTTCTGCCTGAGTCATATCAGAGTCTGCAAAAGGCGTGTTTTGCGGCGGGGTGGTGGGAGAAACGGCCGTGTTGCGGCCACAGGCTACTACACTCAAGACCAACACATTCAGTAAAAGTGTCATTTTCCAGCTTGAATTAATAAAATTTCGCATAATCACACCCACGATACAAGATAACATATTTTACCAACAGCCAGATAATAAAAAGAACAGGCTGTTTTCAGAGTTCAGCCTGTTCTCATAATCTGCGGATATTTTTTATTTGGTTACTCTTTTCGGGTAGAAAGCCGAAACGGAAGATAAAGTGGGCAAAAGCTGACAAAACTGGTCACCAAAAAGACAGCGGCCAAAACACCCAAAATAATAGCCACTGTTCCACTAACCGTTTGAGTAACAATTAACCCAATAAATACCAGTGCCAATACAGTTCGAATGATCCGATCGGCCGTTCCCATATTTTTACGTAAAGACATCACACACCTCCATTAACTTAAAAATTGAGCGAGCACAACCAATGCCGACACAAGACCGACACACAAAACACACACTATTACCAGCTTTTTCCAGCTCATTTGTGGTTTCGAATTGTTCATGTCTCAATCTCCGGTTGGCTCATTTATCTTTTAGACGGAGGTGATGGCAAAAGGTTACATCCGTTTTTATTCTTCTGGTGATTCAGATTGATTTCATTTTTGCTGAAAGGCATTTTGAAGCTGGGAAAAGAGTCGCTGCCGTCGGTGAGCGGGAATAACACGTTTTCCTTGTTTCCGAAATAGAGAAATGGTTTTTTGGGTTGTATCCAGAACAACCCGGCAATTTGGACAGGTGGCCAAATGCTCCTGAGCTTCAGCACTCAAATCTTCGTCCAAATTTTGGTCTATATAATCAGAAAGATATTGGAGTAACTGTTCACAATTCATTTTAATTCTCTCCGGTCAGGCAGTCTGTTCGGCAAAGTAGGCAGCGAGTTGTTCGCGCAATTGCAGGCGAGCACGGTGGAGTCGAACTTTGACTGTGCCTGGTGTCAGGTTCAGGATTTGAGCAGTTTCGGCGGTGGATAGCCCTTCGATTTCGCGCAGGATGAAAACAGCACGGAGCGTAGGGGATAAGGATTCGATGGCTTTGTCCAGTTGTGTCATGATTTCTTCAGATGCGAGTAGTTTTTCCGGCGGTTGATGCCAGTTTGTCAAAATAACAGGTTGAGGTAATTTGGCTGAGTTTTCATGTTCTTCGGCCAGAGTCAGGTTAGGTTGCTGTTTGCGTAAGTGGTCTATGCACAAGTTGTAGGCAACCCGGTAAAGCCAGGTGCCGATTTGGGAACGGCCTTCGAATTGGTCGATGTGTTCGATTAGTCGCATGAAGGTTTCCTGGACGATGCCTTCTGCTTCATCTTCGTTGTTGAGTAGCCCTATGGCCAGGCGGTATATTTTGTCAGAATATTGGTTGAATACTTGGGTGAATGCTTCGGGGTTTCGCTGGCGCAGGGCCTGGATGAGTGGTTGTTCTGTGTTTGTCATAGGCGATTTTCTCCCTGTTTTTTGGACGGGAGTGGTAATAAAAGGTTACACAACGGCCGTTTCTGCTTCGTGGATGGGTAAAACAATGTGAAAAGATGCGCCTTGCCCAGGTTGACTTTCGGCATAAATACGGCCGTTATGTGCCTGTATAATACCCCGGGCAATTGCCAACCCCAAACCAGAACCGCCATTATGCCGATGACGGGACTTATCACCCCGATAAAACCGTTCAAAAACATGTGGCAAATCTTCTGGCGGAATCCCCGGACCTGTATCTGTGATCACCAGATGCACATAATGGGGGTTGGCGTCCGGTTCAGCCAGGAGTGTAATTGTGCCTCCGGCGGGCGTGTGGCGCAAGGCATTTTCCATCAAGTTGCCAATCACCTGTCTGAGTCGGTCAGGATCGGCTGATATTTCCGGCAAGTCAGGAGAAAGCCGAATTTGCAGGTTAATTTCCTGTTGTGTGGCGATGGGCTGGTAGGCATTGGCGATCTGCGTCAAAAAGGGAGCAAGCGGCAATGGTCGGCGTACAAGGGGCAGTTCACCTGCATCGGCCAATGATAACAGGCGCAGGTCTTCTACCAATCGGCTAAGCCGCTGAGCTTCGTCATGGAGAATGTGGAAGGTATCGGGAGTGGGGGGCAGGACGCCATCACTAAGTGCTTCGGCGTGCCCCAGAATGAGGCTAAGGGGGGTGCGGAGTTCGTGGGCGATGTCGGCTGTCATTTGGCGGCGCAAGTCGCGGGCATGGGCGAGATCGGCACTCATCTGGTTAAATGAGGCGGTGAGTTGGCCGAGTTCGTCTTGGGAACGGACAGGGACTTGTTTGCCGAGTTCACCACGAGAAAGGGCACGGGTGGCGGCGATGAGTTCACGCAGGGGGCGAGTGAGGGCGTTGGCGAGTAATGTGCCAAGTAGCAGGGAAACGGCCGTTCCGCCCAGCGCAGCAATGATCAATGCCCGGTTGAATCGGCCAAGAAAGGCTTCTTCTGCCTGAGTAAAGCGAAACTCCTCTGGGCGCATTAACACAAAGCCAACTGTGTTGCCATCTACCTGAATGGGAATGCTATTGTTCAGTTCGTGGCGAGAGAGTTGCTGGCCTGGATGCATACCACGACCGGGAACAAGCACACGGCCGTTTACGTCGGCGATGGTCATAATAGTGGGAGGCATACCAGGACGGTTGCGATACGGGCTGCGAGGCAAAACGGCCGTTACGCCAGCCCAAGACCCATGTGCCATATAATATTCCGCCAACTGCTCTGCTGCATCTTCTCCCACACGTTCCAGCAAAAAATCATTAAACTCACTGGTAGTTGCCCGGCTGGTTAGAGCAGCTGCCAGGGCAATGCCACTTAAACCAACCACCAAAAATGCCAGAATCAATTTTGTCGTCAGGGAACGCATCATTTTCCTCAATCATCTGGGGTAAATCGGTAACCCACACCATAAACTGTTTCAATATATCGGGGGTGTCGCGGATCAGGTTCAATTTTGGCCCGCAAATTTTTGATATGCACATCAATCGTGCGTTCATACCCCTCATAGGCTGTCCCTTGCAATCGGTCTAGCAAATCCAGACGGGTAAAAGCTCGTCCGGGTGCAGACATCAAGGTTGCCAACAAATCAAATTCGGATGGTGTCAGATCAACAGGGCGATCGCCGACTGTGACCAGATACGCTTCCCGGTCCAGAGTAATATCGGCGGCTCGCAAAACGGCCGCTTTAGGAGCCTCTTGTCCGATTCGACGCAAAACAGCTCGCACTCGGGCAACCAGTTCACGGGGGCTAAACGGTTTCGTCACATAGTCATCTGCACCCAATTCCAGCCCCAACACACGATCAGTCTCGTCAATGCGGGCGGTAAGCATGATGATGGGTGTGTTACGCTCTTGTCGGTGTAGCCGCATGAATTCATAGCCATCCAGTTCGGGCATCATAATATCCAGGATGATGAGATCAGGTTTTTCTTGCCGGGCAGTAATGAGAGCAGAACGGCCGTTATTGGCCGTAACCACATCAAACCCCTCCTGCTGCAAATACGCCTTCACCAATGAAACCAGTCGTTCCTCATCATCCACTACCAGGATTTTCTTTGCCATTATGCCAACCTTCCTCAAACATTATTACGCAAGTAGTATAACAGCAGCTTGTGAAGAAATTATGAAGAAGTTTTCCTAAAAAAGTTTCAAGTAAAACGACATAAAAAACCAGGGACAAACAATTCGTTCATCCCTGGTTACCATTAGATTTTGCTAAATTTTAGATTACCCATCCACCCCAGTTGGAATATTCTGAGCTGGCGCACCACTGCTATCGGGGCCATTTCCATTATGGAAGGGGCATGGGCCACCAAACCGACCAGGCTTACCCGGATGATTCCGCAACATTTCAGCTTGCTGCTCGGTGATGAGGCCATCCGCCAGCGCCTGGTCAATGGCTGCGTTGCGTACTTC
>RFGV01000560.1 GCA_003696605.1 Chloroflexota bacterium
GGTATTTTAACATGCTAGGCAAAATCGCTCTGGTTATAAAATTCGAAATATTTTCATATATAAAATCAGTCCAAAATATCGTCTTTTCTCTCTTGATGCCCCTGACATTCCTTTTCGTTCTTGTATTCCTTCCGAATGACACATTCCCTTTGTTTGAGAAAGACCAGCCAGCACTCAGTGAAATAAAAGGATTATCCCGCCTACTTGGTGAAAAAATAGCTGTGGGCGTTGTCAGCGAAGTGGCTGACTTAACAGATTTACCAGAGCTCTTTCAGGTGTATTCAAGCCAGAAAGAGGCAGAAGAAGCTCTGGCAGCCAAAAAAATTATTGGGTATTACTTTTTTGACTCGAACTACCCAGAAACCGGTCAAATCTATTTTTACAGTCCTATTCCCCCAGCCGATCTGTTCATTCGCTCAAAGTTAAAAAGTGTAATCGCACAAATTTTGGTGGATGATCCCATTCTTCGGGCCAGAATCGGTCAGCCAATTAACAATATCCAATTAGTTGAAATGTCCACAGGCAAAACCGTCTCATCCATTGATGAGTCTTATCTCCTGGCAATGCTATTTTTCGGGCTATACGCTTCTGTTGTCATCTTTTCTATGGGACATCTCTTACATGGATTACGATACGAAAGAAATGCCCATTTACTAGAAATTTTATTGACATCAATACGCCCTTCTGAGTTGATAACAGGCAAACTCATAGGTTTATTAGGAATATCCCTTATCCAATTAACGATATGGGCAGGAGTGGCAATCTGGGCAAGAGGGTACTCTACACTTACAATATCAGCCCTCAGCTGGTCTGATTGGGTATTGTTTGGGCTTTATCTGATAAGCGGGTACTTCCTGAATAGCCCTGTGTTCGTTTTTCTGAGCATCATAACTTCGGATGACAATAGAAGTTTTCTTGGATTCCTGATGTTGTTTATCACCGTTTTTGCGCCTCAACTTATAATATTTCTCGTAGTTGGCGAACCTCAGGGCAAGCTGGCTATTTGGCTGAGCATATTTCCCCTCACTTCACCTTTTCTGGTGCCATTGCGCATGTTGTTGGCAAGTGTACCCGTATGGCAACATTTATTGAGTCTGGCAATATTGTGGACAACGGCCGTTTTTTCCCTGTGGCTACTTGGCAGAATTTTTCAGGCGCACTTGTTATTAGCCGGCTTTCCCCTCAACTGGCACACGATAAAACTTTTAATTTGGCCACAAAGAAGTTGACAGACAACACAGGCTGGATATAATTTTTAGCGGTTGCGAGTGTAGTTCAGCGGTAGAACGTCAGCTTCCCAAGCTGAATGTCACGGGTTCGAGTCCCGTCACTCGCTCTAGAAGTCACAGCCCACCACCTGGTTGGGCTGTTTTTATATATCATCCCGCTTTTCCCTGAAACATTCCGCATTGGCTTTACGTAAATATTATTGCCTCATCTGTTCTTTGGTATGCCCAAGGTATGAAAACAGGAGATTCAATGAATACAGTAGTTATTAATCAGGTCAGCAAAAGATTTGGCGACACAATTGCGGTTGATAATGTTAGCTTCCACGTAGCCCCAGGTGAGATTTTCGGATTATTGGGGCCAAATGGAGCAGGCAAAACCACCACCATTCGGATGATGTTGGGTATTTTGCAGCCAGATAGTGGCTACATTGAGGTATTCGGTGGCCCAATGACTGAGGAGAAGAAAAATCGAGTTGGTTATTTGCCTGAAGAGCGGGGGCTTTACGCTGACCTTAAACTGATGGATGTAATTTTGTATCTGGCATCATTAAAGGGTATGTCACGAAAAACGGCCGTTTCCCGCGCCGAAACATACCTCAAACAACTCGACCTGTGGGAACACCGCCACAAAAAATTGAACGCCCTCAGTCGGGGCATGCACCAAAAAGCACAATTTATCGTCACTGTCCTCCACGACCCAGACCTCATCATCGTTGATGAACCCTTCTCCGGACTCGATCCAGTCAACACCCAACTCATCAAAAACATGCTTTTAGACATGCGCACCCAGGGGAAATCCATCATCATGTCCACCCACCAAATGCACCAGGTAGAAACCATGTGTGACCGAATCGTACTCATCAACCGCGGGCGGGTCATGCTAGAAGGCGAAGTAAAAGAAGTACGCCGCCGGTTTGCCGGCAACACCATAGAAGTCAGCGGCAACGGCTCATTTGCCCATCTCCCTCATGTCATCCACGCCGAACAACACAACGGAATATGGCACCTGGCATTGGATGAAACAACCACGCCCCATAACTTTCTACGGGAGCTAATGCACCAGGACGACATTGAAATCGAACATTTTTCAATAGCACTTCCCAGCCTAAACGAGATTTTTATCCGCATTGTGGGTGAAAATACGGAAGTAAACCAATGACCAAAAAAACCTTTCTAATTGCACGTCATGAATTCTGGCGACATATTACTCGCCGCAGCTTTATTTTTGCAGTTGTCGGCCTGCCTCTTATTTTGGTGCTCATTTTTGCCGGGGCGATAATTTTTTTCTCGTCCAAAGAAGACCAGCCTGTGGGAATTGTTGATCAGGCAGGCATCACTTTACCCCCTGCTGATTATGAGAGATTTTTGGAATCAGTAGATGAAGAAAGTGTCCCTTGGGTACAATTTTCAGACGAAGATACAGCATTGACTGCCCTGAAAAATGGGGAAATTCAAGCATATGTTGTCCTGCCAGAAGATTATCTGACCAGCCATACTGTGAAAGTTTATCATCAGAGAGATGCACTTGATAGCCTTTCCCTGGAACTGACCGACTATTTGCGTGTCAGTTTACTGACAAATGAAGCGCCGGAGTTAAGGGAAAGTTTTTGGGAAGTACCAGCCACGGAATTTGTGTCACTTGCTGGCGAAGATACGCCCAATCCATTTTCTGTCGTTGTTGTTTATTTAACGGGCTTTTTGTTTCTGATTGCCGTCTTTACAACAGCCGGTTTTTTGATTCAGGCCGTGGTGGATGAGAAGGAAAATCGAACAATGGAGATTTTGGTCACCTCGGCAAAACCGGAACAGGTTTTGATTGGCAAAATTATTGGTCTGGTTGGGCTGGGCTTTGTGCAATTTGCCATATGGGCCATATTTGCAACTGTGGGATTGCTGGTGGCGCGGAGCCAGATACCGGTGATGCCTGAGCTAACTATCACGCCTGTAACGGCCGTTGTCATCATTGGCTGGTTCATTCCCTTCTATATCATGATTGCCGCTTTGATGACGGCTATTGGTATCACTGTCACTGCTGCCAGCGAAGGACAACAGGCCGCCAGTATTATCAGTTTGTTATCCATGCTGCCACTATATCTCACCTTCATTTTTCTGGAACGGCCGAATAGCGGTATCGCCATCTTGTTATCCCTGATTCCATTCTCTTCACCACTTACCATGCTGGCACGCGTGCAAGTTACCGAAGTATCCCCCTCATTTCTGCTTTTAAGCTGGCTCATCCTGGTTGGCAGCACAGCCCTGGCCGTTTTCCTGGTTGGTAAACTATTCCGGTTAGGGATGTTACGCTACGGCCAGAAAATAACCTTGCGCGAAATATGGCGGCTATTATGGCCGTTTCGCTCATCCACCAAATAGGGAGTTGCGAACATGTTCGACAAAATACGCAAAATAGCCATTCACGAATTCACCACCACACTCAAACGGCGCTCAGCCCAATTCGTTATCTTTGGGCTACCAATCCTCACTGTGCTTATCCTCATCGGCGTCAATGCCATCGTCCGCTCCCAAAGAAACAACCCAGAAGAAGAAAACACCATCACCAATCTACTTTTGGGTGAAGAAATCTCCACCATTGGTATTGTGGACGAAACAGGCCAGATAACCAATTACCCACCACCCACAGACACCCTGTTTCGCCCCTTCCCAGACATAACAGCCGCTCGAACCGCCTTTGAGCAAGGAGAAATCAGCGGCTTTTACCTCATTCCAGCCAATTATCCACGCGAAGGCCAAATCCGCTTTTATGCCAGCGAACTTAGCCTGGCCGCAACAGAACGCCAGTTACTCTACCAACTCTTGTTGGCCAATTTCTTGCCAAACGAACGCATTGCCTCAATTATTCTCAATCCGGCTGCCAATTATCAGGAAATTGATCTAAGCGCGGAAAGTGAACAAGAAGCCACCAACTTTTTTGATGGCCTGATTATTGGTATCGGCACAGCCATTTTGTTCTACATGACAGCAATGGGCGCCTCCGGTTACCTGCTCCAAAGCCTGGGACAAGAAAAACAAAACCGGGTAATGGAAATATTACTCTCATCCGTACGGCCGTTTGAGCTTCTGGCGGGCAAAGTAATTGGTTTAGGTGCAATTGGACTCTTGCAAATTATTGTCTGGTCGGTAGTCATGCTCACTATATTCCGCGACCAGAGTGGCTTTTTATCCGAAATCTCCCTACCAGACCTGAAGCCGGGAATCTGGTTGATTATCAGCCTGCACTTCATTGTTGGCTATCTGGTATATGCCGCGCTATTTGCCATGCTGGGAGCGATCATGCCCGGAGTGAAAGAAAGCTCTCAATACACCTTTCTGATCATGTTGCCCACCTTCATCCCCATGTGGTTTAATGGCATCCTGCTTACTGCACCAAACAGTACATTTGCCAAAGTTCTCAGCTTCATTCCCCTTACCGCACCCATCACCGTCCCCATGCGGCTGGCCATAACGGCCGTTCCTGGCTGGCAATGGCTCCTAAGCCTCACCCTCTCCCTACTCACAGCCATCTTCCTGCTTTGGCTCGCCACCCGCTTCTTCCAGGGGCGCACACTCCTTTCTGGCCAAACCATCAAACTCAAACAACTCTGGCAAATTCTACGCCAAACCTGACCCAACCACTCCCCTAAATCAACCCCATCTCCCGAGCCCGCAACGCCGCCTGCGTACGATCACGCACACCAATCTTCCCCAGAATATTCGACACGTAATTCTTCACCGTTCCCTCTGCCAAATACAAACGCGCCGCAATCTGCCGATTCGTCAAACCTTCAGCCACCAGCCGCAAAATCTCCACTTCTCGTTCCGAAAGCGACTCAGCCAGATTCCCGACCGCCGCACTTGCTCCACGGCCAGCAGCCAAACGAGCAAATTCAGCCACCACCTTGCGGGTTACCGACGGGTCAATCAAAGCATCACCAGCCGCCACAGTCCGAATTGCCTCTGCCAACTCCTCTGCCGAAACATCCTTCAAAAGATAGCCCAATGCCCCCGCTCGCAACCCCTCAAAAACATACTCATCATCATCAAAAGTAGTAAGAATAATCACCCTGGCATCTGGCCAACGCTCCCGCAAATTACGAATAGCCTCCACCCCATTCATTTCTGGCATGCGAATATCCATCAGCACCACGTCGGGCAAAAGCTGCTCATAGGCAGCCAACGCCTCACGGCCGTTTTCCGCCTCGCCAACCACCTCAAAATCTGGCTCCAATTCCAACAAAATCCGTAACCCATCGCGCATCAAACGCTGGTCATCAACGATAAGAATGCGAATGAAAGTCGTCATAGGTTACACCCGTAAATGCTCATCTTCAGATATCTGTTGGGTCACAGGCAACGTCAACAAAAGCTGTGCTCCACCACCAGGCCGCATATCCAGGTGAATTGCTCCTCCCAATTGAGCAGCCCGTTCGGCAATTCCCCGCAAACCAAAACCCGTATCGAGGCCATTTTCAGGCCAGCCCACCCCATTATCACTAATACGCAAGGCAAGGACTCCATTCTGTACGGAAATTTGCAACCAAACCTGGGTAGCGTGGGCATGCTTTTGCACATTGGTCAGCGCTTCCTGAACGGTACGGTAGATAGCCAATCGTTGTGCTGGCGTCAATTCAGGTATGACATCTGGCAGCAATAGGTGCACTGTAATTTCTGAGGCATTTTCAAAACCAGCAATAAGATGATGTAACGCTTGTGCCAGCGGCAAATCGGCTTCCAATGGATGGCGCAGCGTGGCAACTGTTTGGCGCAGTTCATGTAATGCCTCACGCACCTGCTCACGAACGGTAGCAATCATTGTTTCGGCTCTGACCGGATCTCTGGCTATCAGTTTTTGGGCTGCCTCTAGCTGAACGGCCGCAACGGTGAGCCGATGTCCTACTGTGTCGTGCATTTCCCGTGCAAGCCGGTTTCGTTCCTCAGCCACAGCCAGAGTTTCTACCTGAGTGGCGTAGGTTTGTAGCTGCTGATGGGCTGTCTGGAGTTCTGCCAGCAGTCGCTGGCTTTCCAGGCGAGCCAGATTGGCACGATTGGTTGCATCGGCAAATGTGATAAAGAAATAAAAGCCCCCCAGATAAATCGGCAGGGAAATTAAAGCCTCGATAGGTGGAAGGAGTAAGAGAAGGATGATGACTGTCAGGAGAACGTAGGTGCCAAGGATGATGTTGGCTTCGCGCCGATTGAGTAAGGTAATGGCTTCAATGGCAAGTACGTAAAACCAGATGATGTAGAAGTTTAGTTGGGGGTTCAAAAAGAGGAGCAAGATGGTGATGAGTGTTTGGATAGCAAGGTAGAAGTAGGTTTGACGACGGGTGATGTTGGGCAGACGTGGGGTGGCGCGACAGGCAGCGGTGAAGATGCTGATGCTGATGAAAACGGCCGTTAATCCCAATACCCACCAGCGTGTCGGCCAGTTGTTGGCAAATACTATGACAATGCCGGGAATACCAATGGCCAGTTCGGCAATAATACCGGCCATTTTAATTAGCCAGTCTTTGAGGTTTTGCCATGAAAAACGGTTCATAAATGTATCATACTCCACGAATGGGTTTGGTTCAATTCAACCGTCAAC
>RFGV01000561.1 GCA_003696605.1 Chloroflexota bacterium
GCTGGATTTCCAGGTGCATGAGTCGAAGGATTCTAGTGGTACGGGCGAGCAGCTCTTGACCGGCAAATCCATCACGCAGCTTACGCAGGCCGGCACGGATTCCAACAAGCAGGTTCTGGTTGAGGTGCGAGCCGATGAGCTCAGCGCCGGCTATACCCATCTGCGGGGCCGGCTGATCATCGGCACGGCTGCCAGTGATGCAGCGGTGATTGCCCTGGGCGGTGATGCCCGTTACGGGCCGGCCAGCGATTATGATCTAGCCAGTGTGGATGAGATCGTAGCTTAATAAAATCAGGCCCGGGGAACGCCCGGGCCTGGTCAAAATCTCAATGCTTTTGGATTTGGGTTGTGGATGTAACAAAGCGCCGGGATATGAGGGTCTTGATAAAGTTCCATTTCCCGGTGTTACGTATGTGCATGATCTGGAAGTAATCCCATGGCCATTTGCTGATTCTTCAGTTGATGGATTGCGGGCACGGCATGTTTTAGAACATATACATAATTTAATCGATGTGATGAATGAGGCACATCGGATATTGAAGCCGGGTGCAAAATTTCATATCTATGTTCCCATGGTTGTGGATTCTGTGGGGCAGATTCATCCTGAAGCATTTCAAGATCCCACGCATGTAAGGTTTTTCGTGCCTGAGACATGGAGCTATTTTACAGGCCGGCGGGAAACACAGATGTATGGTATATTGCCATGGCAAAGGTTGCATTATGAAGAAGCCGACTGGGAGGCCTATGTGATCCTGGAGAAAGTATGCACGTCATGATGTCTTGCTTTTGGCTTATGAGGTATTTAATCGGCTAAGCCCATGGGTGCCTGTATTCTCGTTCTTGCTTTGCCTCGCTCAGGGTCCAGCACTGTGGCCGGCGTGCTGCAGCACTTGGGCGTGGATATGGGGGCAGAGCAACTGGGGCCGGATAGATATAATCCGAAAGGGTATTTTGAGGATACGGATTTCTTGCGACTGAATGAGCAAGTGGTAGGGAATTGGCGCCGGCCAGAGATAAACCCAACTCCGGAGCAGATGGTGATTTACAAGAAGCTGGCGGAACAGCGCCGGCACAAGCCAATCTGGGGGACCAAGGACCCACGCTGGTGTTTCACTGCCTCATTCCTGATCCCATACCTGGAAGATTTTGCCGTGATATTGACCCGACGTGATCCGCAGGCGATGGCTCAAAGCCTGATGGCCTGTTATGGCATGCCGGCCCTGGAAGCAAGCCAGATTGTTGATCGTTACGTGGCTGCACAGGAAAGCGTGCTGGATAAGATTCATGCAGATCATCCGGGGATTAAGATAAAATCGGTACAATACGAAGAATTGGTTCAGCATCCTGCCGGCATCGTCACCGTAATCAGCCTATTTCTGGAGGATGTCTGCCCGGAATTGCACATTCTGCCACGGTCGTTCCGGCAGGCAATCGAATTCGTAGATCCAACGCTGAGGCATTTTTAGATGCACATTTTGGTGTTTTGTCCGCTGGCCCCTACCACGCCCATGATCTTTGGGCGCACGGTGGAAAGCATCTTTCGGCTGGAATACGACGGGCCGCTGCATTATCGCTTTCATAAGGGGGATAATCCTTACACCGGTGGGAACAGGCCGGCCTACGACAACATCGCGCATAACTTCAACCTTGCACGCGAAGCCATGCTGCGCGGAGGGTACGATGCGCTGTTGACCATCGAGGCCGATATGATTGTGCCACGCGATGCGGCCAGCCGGCTGGCGCGATGCCTGGAAGAGGGTGCTGATATCGCGTATGGGTTATACGTCTGGCGTCATGGCAATCGCAAATGGTCGGCCTATACCAGCATCGACGGCATTGGCGGTTTGAGTCTGTCGTCGGACCCGGAGCGGGCGCGAGCGGTCTGGGGCCAGGTAGTGGAAGTGGCAGGTGTGGGGTTGGGGTGCACGCTTATAAGCCGGCGGGTGCTGAAATCTTTTCCCTTTCATGTGGCGGATGATCGCTGTAGCTGTGATTGGTGGCTGGCGGTGGATGCGGCCCGGGCCGGCATGCGCCAGGTGTGTGATACAGGCGTAGTATGCGGGCATATCACGCTGAGCCCAGCGCTACAGGTGTTGTGGCCAGATGTCCGTGAAGAGCGGTTGTATCGAGTGGATTACCTGGCCGGCCCGCCGCCGGAGAATGTAATTCAGCGTGAGGATGGGAAAGTAGAGATTATCGTGGATCGCATGGGAGATACACCCGTGCCGAAGGGAGTTTAGCATGTATGTGAGAGCC
>RFGV01000562.1 GCA_003696605.1 Chloroflexota bacterium
ATCGGTGGTGGCAACCGGAGCAGTGTTGGGTGGCGGTACGATGACCTCGTTCACGGTGACGGTGACGGTCGTGGTTGCTTCACCACCATTGCCATCACTGATGGTGTAGTCGAAGCTGGCGTCGCCGAAGAAGTCAGGGGTAGGCGTAAAGACAACGTTGCCATTGCCGTCGAGTTCAACGGTGCCGTTGACCGGATTGCTGACAGCGGTGAGGGTGAGGGGATCCCCATCAGCATCCGTATCGTTGATGAGCAGATCGGCGATCGCGATGGTGGAAACAGTGTTCTCATCCATCGTTAGCGCATCGGTGGTGGCAACCGGAGCGGTGTTGGGTGGCGGAGCCGTTGGGCCAAAGTTCCCAAAGGCTAAGCCAGCGGGTGCAAAAGGTGCCGCTAGCGATGGCTGCGCTGCGAAGTTACCATTGCCATCCCCTAGCAAAATACCTAAGGAACTTGCTGTTGTATTGCTGGTGATGGCATCAAGGTTGCCATCACCATTAATGTCAGCCAACAGAACCTCTTCAGGACGACTACCAATAGCAAAAGCCCGTGGTGCACCAAAGGTGCCATTACCGTTGTTGAGCAAAAGCCCTAGGGTGTCATTGTTGTAATTAGAGGTAGCAATATCGAGATCCCCATCGCCATCAACATCTCCCAGAGCGACGCCATCCGGACGAGCATTGAGACCGTATCGGCTAACGATAAATCCACCTGCACCATTGCCTAAACCTACGGAAACGTCCCTAGATTGGGCATTAGCTGTTACAAAGTCGGCGAAACCGTCGCCATTCAGATCACCGACAGCCATATCCAGTGCTCGGTTGCCAATGCCAAAGGTAGTCGTAGCTGCGCTGAAGTTGCCCGTACCATCACCAAAGCTCACACTGACGTTTTGGTTAGCGAGGTTGGCAGACAGAACATCCAGATTGCCATCGTTATTGACATCGACCACCCCGATCCCAACCGGGATGCTACCAACAGCGAAGTTTTGCGCGGCATTAAAGCCACCAACACCGTTATTGAGCAAAACGGAGAAGCTGTTAGCACCGTTGGCCAGCACAATGGCATCTAATTGAGCGTCATTATTGACATCTGCTAGGGCAATCTCAACGGGGGTATTGGCAGTAGCAAAGCTTTGAGGAGCCAGGAAACCCCCAGCACCATCGTTGATGAAGAGGGAAATGCTGTCAGAGGTTTCATCGGTAGTGAGGATATCGTCCAAACCGTCACTATTGATGTCACCAACAACCACCGTTGAGGGTGCCGTCCCTGCCACTGCTAGCGTTGAGGGAGCATTAAACCCACCGCTGCCATTTAAGGTATAAATTGAAATGCTGTTGTTGCCCTGATTGGCAACCACTAAGGAATTCAGCAGTCCTTCAAAGCCTTGTGCATCTAAAGCCATGGAGGCTTCAATGCTACCGACGGCAACTTCTAAGTCCCAATCACCCCCTAAATCGGCATTGCCAGTCAGGTCATTGGATGCCGCCACATCGGCTCCAGTGGCTTGACTGAACTGCGAGATAAAGCTGAGCCCTACAGCGCCTTGGGCTACGTCACAGCCAAACAGCAAGAT
>RFGV01000563.1 GCA_003696605.1 Chloroflexota bacterium
CCATATGTACCTCTTTTGGTTAATTGGTTTGGTTGGAACCACCATCTTACCAAAATGAGGTACTTTTGTTTATTCTGTTCTGACTACTGAAAAACCGTGGCCAATTATGGCTCACGGTTGACATTCCCTCTTTATACAAGTAGAATGTGTTTGCTTTTATCGGCACCACCTGTCTTGCAAGGAGATTTTGGATGAAACTGTTGACTCATTATTTTGCCACCCGCATTTACATCATCGGTAGCGGTGCTACGCTGCCTGATGGGCAAAGTGCGTCTGGCGTGCGAGGGCATGGTGTTTCCGTGCAAGCAGGCAGGTTGAGAGACCGATTGTGTTGATACCTCCTTGTGTGCGACCCAGCCTCCGCATGTCAGCGACATGCGGAGGCTTTTTTTTTGGGTTTGGCAAGGTTTGGATGTATTAGTGAAAACGGAGTGAGTAATGCGACAGTTGGTAAGACTTTTTACGTTTGTTAAGCCCTATCGGGGTAGATTTTTCCTTTCGGCCTTTTTGATGGTCCTGGTGATTGGGAGTGATTTGGTTGTTCCCATGTTATTTGGTTGGACGGTGGACCGTGGGTTGGCTTCTGGTGAGTTGAGTCAGGTTGTGTTTTATGCTGGCCTGTTGGTGTTGGCACAGGGTTTTAAGTCTGTCACCGATTATATGCAATGGGTGGTCCAGCAAGATGTGGGTCAGAATGTGGTGCGTGATATTCGCAATAAGCTTTTTGAACGATTGCAGGCGTTACCGGTGAGTTTTTATCGGGGGATGCCGACTGGTCAGATTATGGCGCGGATGACGAATGATGTGGAGGCGGTTCAGGAATATGTTGGTTGGGGATTTTTGGTGCAGATGGCTGGTGTGATGTCCATTTTGGGGACAACGGTCATTTTGTTTTTGCTGGATTGGCAATTGACGCTGGCAGTTTATGTGCCGATGATTCCGATGGTGTTGGTGGTGTATTTGTTTGACAAGCGAATTGGTGTGGCGTGGGAGCGTGTGCGGGAACAAATGGGTCGTCTGACGACTGTGTTGCAGGAAAATATCAGCGGGATTCGGGTTGTGAAGGCGTTTGCGCGGGAGAGGTTGGAAATCGGCCGTTTTCGCACAGAAAACGAGAAAAACCGCCAGGATAATCTGGCCCGCCTGCGCCTGGAGGCCAACACTTTTCCTGCCCTTGATATGATGGTAGGTCTTGCATTTGCTGCACTGGCGCTGGTAGGTGGCTTGCGTGTGTTAAACGGGCATGGTGACCTCGGGTTGTTTTTTGCCTATCAATGGTATCTGTGGGGCATTATCTGGCCTTTACGGTTTTTAGGGTGGTTGATTAGTATGATGCGGCAGGCAATGGCTGCTGCCCCCCGATTGTTTGAGATTTTGGACAATGCGCCGGCTATTGCCAGTCCGCCCCATGCCCAAAAGATAGATCGTGTGCGTGGCGAAATCAGATTCAAGGATGTGTTCTTTGCCTTTGCTGATGAGCCAGACCGTTGGGTGTTGCAAGGGCTAAATCTGCACATCAATCCTGGAGAAGTTGTGGCTGTGTTAGGTAGTACAGGAAGCGGAAAGTCACTTCTTGTCAATTTGATACCGCGCTTCCATGATGTGACGAAAGGGCAGGTGTTGATTGATGGACATGATGTGCGTGAGCTGGAATTGAACAGTTTGCGGCGACAAATCGGGATTGTACCTCAGGAAACCTTCTTGTTTTCGGCAACTGTGCGGGAAAACATCGCTTACGGCCGTCCTGAAGCCACGTTGGAAGATGTGATAGCTGCGGCCAAACTGGCACAGGCACATGATTTCATCATGGAAATGCCCAAAGGATACGATACCCAAATCGGTGAACGTGGGGTGCGGCTATCTGGTGGGCAAAAACAGCGGCTAGCCTTGGCGAGAGCTATTTTGCTCGATCCGGCCATCTTGCTTTTGGATGAAGCAACCAGTGCTGTTGATACGCAAACGGAGCATGAGATTCAGCAGGCACTGGAACGAGTGATGGCTGGTCGTACCAGCGTTATTGTGGCCCAGCGGTTGAGTACCATCAAACATGCAGATCGGATTGTGGTGCTGAAAGATGGTGTGATTGTAGAAGAAGGTACGCATGAAGAATTGTTAGCACTGGGTGGTGAATACACCCGGATTTATGAGTTGCAATATCGGGAAAGTGATGAACTGGCAATGGAACTGGCACAGTTTATGGAGTCCCGTTTGCCAGATGCGAGATGGAGTAACTAGCGATGTCGGATTACGAACAACTGGAGGAATTGGAAGCGTTAGAAGATATAGAAGAACGGCCGTTTAACCTGGCTTACTTCTTGCGCATCCTTGGCTATTTACGCCCCTACCGGCGTGAAACTATCTGGACTGCGCTTGGCATCCTGGCCGTTTCTGGCGTATCCATGTTTGAACCGTACCTTTTGGGGCAAGTGGTTGATCAGGGCATTGTGCCCCGCAACCCCGATGCGGTCAAACGATACGCACTGATGATTATGGCATTACATATGCTGGCCTGGTTGGGTGGGCGTACACGCACCTGGATGTCGGCCGTTATTGGACAAGGCGTTCTGTATGACCTGCGCCAGGATTTATTCACACACATTCAGCAGCTTGGACTACGTTTCTTTGACCGGTATCCGGTGGGACGCATCATGTCACGCATCACCAGCGATGTCGAATCTATCGCCCGCCTACTCAATGCTGGTCTGGTAACTATTCTGGGTGAAGGGGTAAACCTGCTGGGTATATTGGCTGTCATGATGTGGATGAGCTGGCGGCTGACATTGGTCGCCTTTGTCATCCTGCCACTGTTATTACTGATAGTGTACAAAGCGCGCACTACCCTGGAAGCCAGTTGGAAAAACGTACGCAAAAGCATTTCCAACATCAATACTTATACCAACGAATCAGTCAATGGCATGCAGGTTGTGCAAGCATTTGCCCGCGAAGGGCACAACTTGCACAAATTTCGTGGCCTTACCCAATCGGCGCATAACGCCTGGATGCAGGCCATTAAAACAGACGAAGCCATATGGCCAGCGGTAGAGTTTGTTGGTGTGTTGGGAACGGGACTGGTTGTCATTGTTGGCGGGGCAATGATCTTGAATGAAACGTTAACGATTGGGTTTGTGATTGCTTTTGTGAACTATTTGTGGCGGTTTTGGGCGCCATTGAGTGCCATGAGTCGGGTCTATGGCATGCTCTTGAGTGCAATGGCTTCAGCAGAGCGCATTTTTGGTTATCTGGATACAGCCCCAGAGATTACAGATAAACCGAATGCACGGCCGTTACCCCGTATCCGTGGTGAAGTAGTCTTTGATCATGTGTACTTCAAGTACAACCCTGATCAGGATTGGGTGCTGGCCGATGTGGACTTTGTTGTACAACCTGGGGAAACGATTGCCCTGGTAGGGCATACCGGCAGTGGTAAAACATCCATCATCAATTTGCTGATGCGGTTTTATGATCCGGTACGGGGTGCGGTGCGGATTGATGGCTATGATTTGCGAGATGTGCAAGTAAATAGCTTGCGGTCGCAAATGGCGATTGTGTTGCAGGATGGATTTGCATTTTCTGGTTCGATTGCCGACAACATTCGATACGGCCGTCTTGATGCAACTGATGCAGAAATTCAGGCAGTCGCTCAGGCTGTTCATCTTGATGAATTTGTGCAGTCACTTGAAGATGGATATGCATATGACGTGGGTGAACGCGGCAATCGGGTTAGCGTGGGGCAGAGACAGCTTATTGCTTTTGCGCGTGCCCTGATCGCCGATCCACGCATCCTGATTCTGGATGAAGCAACCAGTAGTGTGGACACAGAAACAGAGCGCATCATTCAAAAAGCCATGACACGATTGCTGGAAGGACGGACTGCGTTTATTATCGCACATCGGCTCAGTACCATTCGTCATGCTGATCGGATTTTGGTTATTGATCACGGCCGAATCGTTGAAGCGGGAACCCATCAGGAGCTATTGGCGCGACAAGGACGTTACTTTAACCTGTACCTCACACAGTTTGTCGGCCACCCGGTAGCAACAGACGTAGAACCCGCTTAACAGTTTTTAGGGGGGAGCCACCTTGTTTTAATGGGGTAACAAAGGAATGAGTATGAATACAAAGAAAGTCGGTTATCGCGATTATCTCAACCTGTTAATTACGTATTTGCGGCCACAGGCGGGGCGGGTGTTTTTATTGGCGGTTTTGTTGCTGGGGGGAATTGGGTTGCAATTGGTAAATCCTCAGTTGGTACGCCGATTTTTGGATACGGCTGAAAACGGCCGTTCCCTCACCCAGCTTACCCAAACTGCGATCCTCTTCATCAGCATCGCCATCCTCGCCCAAATCCTGCAACTACTTGGCACATACCTCGGCGAGCATATTGCCTGGACCGCCACAAACAACCTTCGTGCTGACCTGGCACTCCATTGCTTACGCCTTAATATGTCCTTTCACAAAACACACAAGCCTGGCGAACTAATTGAACGTGTGGATGGGGATATCAATTCCCTTTCCAACTTCTTCTCCCAACTCGTCATCCAGCTTGGTACCAACCTGTTGCTTGTCATTGGTGTAATGGGGCTACTCTGGTTGGTGGATTGGCGTGTTGGGGCAACTATTTCCCTTCTTTTTCTCATGGGGTTGTTTCTGCTCAACCGTATCAATCGGCATTTGGTGCCACGCTGGCAAGCTGTTCGGCAGATACAATCCGACCTTTTTGGCTATCTGGAAGAGTGGCTGAGTGGTACAGAAGAAATACAGACCAATGGTGCAAAAGCGTTCATTATGAGGCAACTCTACAATCTTTTGCGTCAGCGCTGGCGCAGAACACAGTCGGCCATGTATCTCAATTTACTGGTAATGGGGTTACCTATTTTTATTCCCACGCTGGCTTATGTGGCTGCTTACCTGTGGGGCGAGGTGTTGTTTCGGAGCAGTGTTCTGACTGTGGGGGGGATTTACCTTATCTTTTACTACGTTGATTTGGTCAAATCTCCCTTGTGGGTGATTCAACGGCAGGTGCAGGATTTGCAACAGGCAGCAGCTAGCATGAATCGTATCGTTGCCTTGCTGGCTGAACAGCCTGATGTGGATGAAGGGCAAGGGGAGATGGTTCCTTCTGGGCCGCTGGCTGTACAGTTTGACCATGTTTCTTTTTATTATGCCGATGATAAAGAGACGCGGGTTTTGGAAGATATTCACTTTACTTTGTTGCCTGGTCGTGTGTTGGGGTTGTTGGGGCGAACGGGTAGCGGAAAGACGACGCTGACGCGGTTGTTGTTTCGCTTTTATGATCCAACTTCGGGGGTGATACGGCTGGGGGATGGAAACGGCCGTTTTACCAATCTCCGTCACTTCACCCAATCTTCCCTGCGGCAACGCATTGGCATGGTAACCCAGGAAGTAGAACTGTTTCACGCCAGCGTGCGCGATAATCTTACCCTGTTTGACCCCACCATAGATGACCAACACATTCTGGCTGCCCTGAACGAATTGGGTATGACCACATGGTTGGCCAACCTGCCTGATGGACTGGATACCCGTCTGGAAGCAGGGCATAACCTCTCGGCAGGTGAAGCCCAGTTGCTGGCGTTGGCGCGGGTTTTCCTGGCTGATCCGGGGCTGGTTATTCTGGACGAAGCTTCCTCTCGCCTCGATCCGGCTACCGAAGCTCTGATTGAGCGTGCCATTGACCGGCTGCTGGTTGGTCGAACGGCAATCATTATTGCCCACCGGTTGGGAACGGTGCAACGGGCAGATGAGATCATGATTTTGGGAGACGGCCGTATCCTGGAATATGGCGATCGTCTCCAACTGGCTACTAATCCCAACTCTCGCTTTGCCCAACTACTACGCACCGGCCTGGAGACAACATATGGCTAATCAGACACAAATGCAAACAAAACCATTGAAAGTTTACCAATATCTGTGGCGACTGATTCGCTTTCGCCCCCATTATTACCTGCTTGATATTGGTCCGTACACGATACACTTTGCCACGGCCGTTATTGTGGGGCTAATATTTCGCGCCTACTTCAATGGCCTGACCGGCGAAGGCTCACCACAGCTAGATACGTGGTCTGTTGTGGGCTGGCAAATGGCACAAATGGCCGTTTCTTTAGGGCTGTTGTTTGTGGCCGTAATAGCCACAATTAACCTGCTTCAGCACAGTATGGCATTGATGATTCGAAATATGATAGCCCGAATTCTGGAGCTGCCGGGGAGCAGGGCATTGCCTGTGGAAAAAGACGGCCGTCCTATGCCAGTAGGCAAAGTGATCAGCACCTTGCGAGATGATACCGAACACCTGGCCGAAACAGTTATTGCGTTTGATGATGTGATTGCCGCGCTGGTAACGGCCGTTATTTCCTTCATAATCATGGCCCGCATCCACCTCGGCGTCACCCTGGGCATGTTCATCCCCATGGTTATTATCATCTACATCTCTCATCGGCTGAGTCTGGTTGCCCGCCACTATCGCCAGTTAAGCCGGGCGGCCACCAGCGAAGTAACCGGCATGATTGCCGATATGTTCAATGCTGTTCAGGCGATCAAGGTGGCCAATGCCGAAGAACGAATCATCAATCGTTTTCGGCAGATCAACGACCGACGTCGAGATGCCATGGTCAAAGACCGTCTGGTTTTACAGCTGGTGAATGCCCTGAGCAACAGTGCCGTGGATATAGGTGTTGGGTTTATTCTGCTGTTGGCGGCTGGAGCCATGTATCGGGGTCAGTTTACAGTAGGGGATTTCGCGCTTTTTGCCAGCTATGTATGGCCATCCACGCAATTGATGCGCCGTATTGGCAACCTGATAGCCATGTATCGGCAAAATGGGGTATCTGCTCGCCGCATGGAAGCGATTATGCAAGGGGCAGAGCCGGGAGCAGTGGTCGCCCATCATCCTGTTTACTTGCGTTCTGATCCGCCACCATTGCCATTTGTAACCAAAACGGCCGAACATAGGCTGGAATTGCTGGAAGTTCGTGGCCTTACCTGTCGGCATCCAGCAGCAGAGGAACAGACAGATGCGGGTGTGTTCGATATATCATTTCAGATTCCGCGCGGGGCGTTTGTTGTAGTAACCGGTCGGATTGGCTCTGGTAAAACAACATTGCTGAAGGCGATATTGGGATTGTTGCCCATTGAAGCTGGTGAGGTGTATTGGAATGGGCAGCAGGTCACTGATTTGCGTCACTTTATGGTGCCGCCTCGGGTTGCCTACACTGGTCAGGTGCCGCGCCTGTTTAGTGACACCATCCGCAATAATATTTTGCTGGGCTTGCCAGAAGAGCAGGTTGATTTGGGGTATGCGATTAAAACGGCCGTTTTGGAAAAAGACCTGGCAGATATGGATTACGGACTGGAAACAATGGTTGGTCCCCGTGGTATTCGTCTTTCCGGTGGGCAAATTCAGCGCACGGCGGCTGCCCGCATGTTTGTTCGTAATGCCGAATTGCTGGTGTTTGATGATCTTTCCAGTGCGCTAGATGTGGAGACGGAGCGACTGTTGTGGCAACGGTTGTTGGCCACAGCCGAAAATGGTCACCGACCAACCTGTCTGGTGGTGTCTCATCGTCGTATTGCCTTGCAGATGGCTGATCGTATTTTGGTTTTGCAAAACGGCCGTATTACTGATGCGGGTACGCTGGATGAGTTGCTGGTACGTTCTGTTGAAATGCAAGCTTTGTGGCAGGGAGAGGTCGGGAATAATGGGTGAATGGGTCTGGTTGGCAACGGCCGTTCTTACTGGCGGGTTGATTTTCTTCTACTGGCGAGCAAACCGACGCTACCATCAATTACTTTCCCTGGTGGATGTCGTTACCTTACCGGATGTATATTCAGTGCATTTGGAAAATACACGACCTGTGTGGGTTTACTTGCCGCCTGGATACGGCCGTTCTGATGTGCGTTATCCGGTACTTTATGTCAACGATGGCCAGGATGCTGCCCCATTACGCCTGCACGAAACATTGGCGCGATTGTATGCCGCACGATTGTTAGCACCGTTGATTGTGGTGGCTGTACCCACAAATGAAGATCGATTGCATGAATACGGTACGGCCGTTGCCCCAAACGCACAAGGGCTGGGGAGTCGGGCGGAGGCATACGGCCGTTTCCTCACCGAAGAACTGATGCCGCTAATAAACGGCCGATTTCGCACCCTCAACAAACCAGAAAACACAGCAATTCTTGGCGCCTCACTTGGTGGCTTATCCGCCTTTGACATCGCCTGGAATCATCCACACCTTTTTGGCACAGTAGGCGTATTTTCCGGTTCATTCTGGTGGCGGGCTGCTCCTGATGAAACACGCCTTATCCCCAACGCCCTCATTGCCCACGAAATGGTACGACATGGACAATACCGGCCAGGCTTTCGCGCCTGGTTTGAAGCAGGCACACGGGACGAAACGGCCGATCGGGACAACAACGGCGTTATAGATGCTATTCAAGACACCCTGGAACTGATTGACGAACTGGAAAAACTGGGCTATGAGCGTGGAAAAGAGATCGTTTATGTAGAAGTGCCTGCTGGAAAACACAACTACGATACTTGGGCAAAGGTCTTGCCAGATTTTCTTCTGTGGGCGTTTCCAGCTACTGCAAATCAAACAAACGGGCAGCAATCCAGCAAAGCGTCATCGTTGGCGCGGCCTGAGTGAAGGGAACGGCAGCCTCAATGGCCGACACCCCACGCAATGCCTTCAATCCCAACCGGTCTAGAATAACCCAGGCAACAGGGGCTGCCAGAATATCCAAGGCCAGGTCAAGCAGATCAATCATTACCACCACCAGAAACGGCGTCAGGCGTAATGTTTCCCAAAAACCGGCATCAGGTGGAATATGGATGCGCCGCACACGCCGATACAACCATAACAAAAGCAACAATGCAATGACCAGGCTAATGCCCATCAGGATAAGGTACAGGCGTAGCATTGCCAGAATATCAATATCCATGACGCGCTCCCAAAAGATATGATGGACTGAAATCATCCCGCCAGCACATCTGCCGTAAACAGGATGATGATAAGTAAGCTGCCGCCAAGCTGGATGGCGGTGGCGATGCCCCAGCCAGCCAGACCGGTAAAGCTGGCCTTGAGGGCGGCTTGCCAGTTACGGCGTGCCAGGTATTCGCCCAGCAGGATGCCCAGCGCGTACCCAATAATTGTGCCAAACAGGGGGAGAATAAATGTGCCGAGTATGCCACCAATGATGCCAAAGATGAGAGATTGCCGACTGGCACCGCTTTGTTTTGCGCCAAGGAGGGGAAGCCAGAAGTCGGATGTGCCGGCACAGAGAGAGATGAGGGTGATGAGGATAAATGTGAGGGGAGAAACGGCCGTAAATCCCGAAACTAACACATAAAATAATGCTGCCAGCCATACCAGCAACATGCCCGGAATAATAGGAACAATAACCCCAATCAGACCTACCACCATTAAGGCAATTACCGCGCCAAATGTCAGCGAATCCAGCAATAAAGACATACCACGCTCCAGTGCTTAAAGGATTTGGTGATTATAACTTGCGGTAGGCCTGAAGGAAGCGATTAAAGACACCGTTCAGATACGGCCGAAACGCTACCAGCGGCCGAAAAACAGTCCCCTTTAGTTCTTCGTCATTCATTTTGTTAACTTTTTGCCAGGTGATCTTGCTGGGCTTTTGGGCAAACCAGTTGGCAAAAGCAGACATCCAGCCAGTAAGAACGTATAAACACTGAGCAGCGGGGATGGCCTGGCGCACCAGGCGAGCATTGAATTCACCTGGCAATAGACCGGAAAGAGCCAGCAGGTAGGTGTCAATCATGGTTTCGTCGGTAATCGGCCGTTCTTCCCGTACGACCAATTGCCATTCTTCATTGTTGACAAACAGTAAATCAAACTGTTCCAGAAAATTCACTAAATCCAGCACACTGGGGCCAATGCTTAGTTTATGCCAATCCGTCAAATAAAATTCGTTGAACAAAGTCAATTGCCAGTGACGAGAATGAGGATCACCATGCAGTAACGTCAGAGGCAGTTCTCGCAAAGGGGCGATCATTGGCAAGGGATCATCCAATAAATCAGACAAAGCTTGCAAGTGGGTTTCGGTAATAATGCCTGGCCATCCTCCCAGTTCTTGTAAAACAGTCAGGCCATTGGCCGCCTGTACAAGTAACGGGGCCAGATTACCAGCATGTTGCAGCGCGTGTGAAGAAATAATAGCACCGGGACCCTGCTCGAAGTAGATCGCCTGCTCTTCGCGTAGTTCTTTCAGGCTGTACACTTTATTGCCAATAAAGTAGGGAAATCCCAGCTCGGCCAACTCTTCTTCTCGATTCCAAAAAGTAGCATGGATGAAGGCCATTTCCTGGATAACGGTTTCAACCTGTTCGGCACTCCAGTTGGTTGGCAGATGATGGCGCGGGATGTCATCCAGGATGATCCAGCCTTGTTCTTCGTCGAGGTAGCTGAACCAGCAACGAGGGGTTATCTGGGGGAGGTGGGGTGCAAGCTGGCGGTAAAAGATGGTTTCGCGTCGGTTGGTTCGTTTGGCAATGCAAGTGATGGGGTCGGAATGTCCCCTGAGGGCTAAAGTATATCGGACAAGATGGGGAATTTTGGCCTGGTAGAGGCTGGTGGGGAGAGGTTCAGCAGAAACGGCCGTTACAACCACATCATCCGTCTGCAATACCTGGCGCAACAAAGCCGTCCATGCTGACGGATCACGGCGTTGTAATTGGGCAACATCAATTTGTGACTTAGACATATTCATCAGATTGTAAAGCGTTATGCCTCCTCTGACAAGCCAGGCCACCGAACGCACCAAGTACGCATCAACTCTTTACATAAAGTGCTGCGTATTATCCATTATGCCAGATGAGACTTTACCGCCTGTGCCACTTCCAGAGGAATACCCGGCACTGAGGCAATCTCCTCCACAGTCGCCTGTCGCAGTTCCTCCAGCGAACCAAAATGTGCCAGCAGCGCTTTGCGCCGTTTAGGGCCAATACCGGGCACACTATCCAAAATTGAAGCAATCCCCGCTTTCGAACGTCGCTTACGATGCCCTTCATTGGCAAACCGATGCGCCTCATCCCGTACCCGTTGCAACAGATACAACCCTTGAGAGCGACGGGGCAAGATGACTGGTTGGGATTCTCCTGGCAAAAACACTTCTTCCTCCCGTTTGGCCAGGCCGACTACCGGCACTTCTTTCTCCAGGCCAAACTGGCGCAATACCTCTACCGCCATTGCCAATTGCCCTTTTCCGCCATCAACCACCAGCAAATCGGGCAAAATAGCCCATGCAGTTTCCTTCTTTACCTTGCCGATCTGGGCAGGGTCATGCAACTCGCCTGCCAGAAATTCCTTGTAGCGTTGAAAACGACGAGTCAGCACTTCTTTCATTGCCCCGTAATCGTCATTGGTTACTGTTTGCACATTAAATCGTCGGTAGTCACTTTTGTGTGGTGCGCCTTGCACAAAGACCACCATTGACCCTACGGTGAGTGCGCCCTGAGTGTGGCTGATATCGTAACATTCGATACGAGAGGGGGGAACTGGTAGCCGCAAGGCTTCTTGCAGTTCGGCCATTGCCTGCACATGCCGTGAGCGATCTGCTTCCCATTGTTGGCGCAAGGTTAGCAAGGTGTCGCGGGCATTGCGGGCTGCCATTTCTACCAACTCTTTTTTCTTGCCCCGGCGTGGTACTTGAATGGTAACTTTGGTGCTGCGGCGTGAGCGAAGCCATTCTTCAATGACCATTGCTTCTTCTACTTCCTGTGGTAGTAATACTTCTTTGGGAATGTGGGCAGCTTCGTCGTAGAATTGGGTGATAAATTCTTCCAGCACTTTGCTTTCAGGCTCGTCTTCTGTGCCTTCCAGCAGGAAGTATTCCCGACCAATGAGTTTGCCGTGCCGAATAAAGAAAACCTGAACGCAGGCGTCTCCCTTTTCACGGGCAAATGCGATAACGTCCTGGTCTGTATTGGCTGCGGCAATGACTTTTTGTTTGGTTACGACGCGTTCAATGGCTTTGAGTTGGTCTCGGTAATGGGCAGCTTTTTCGAATTCGAGATTTTCGGCTGCCTGCATCATTTTTGTTTCCAGTTCTTTGGTGATATGGTCAGATTTGCCGCTGAGGAAGTCCATAAATTGCTGGATCATGGCCCGGTATTGGGTTTTGGTGACTGCGCCGATGCAGGGACCGTTGCATAACTTGATGTCGTAGTAAAGGCAGGCGCGTTCGTCTTTGCCGGTTATTTCCCGGTCGCAGGTGAGGTAGGGGAAGATTTTGCGGAGGAGATCGAGGGTCTGATGGACTGCCCAGACGGAGGTGTAGGGGCCGAAGTAGCGGGAGCCATCGCGTAGCATGCGGCGGGTGACGGTGACTTTGGGGAAATCGTCAGCCCAGTGGACTTTGATGTATGGGTATCGTTTGTCGTCTTTGAGGCGGATGTTGTAGCGGGGGCGGTGTTTTTTGATGAGGGTCATTTCCAGGAGCAGGGCTTCGAGTTCGGAGTCGGTGGTGATGATTTCGATGTCGGCGATTTCGCGGCGGAGGCGTCTGGTTTTGATAGAGTCTACGCGGGGGCGGAAGTAGGAGCGGACGCGGTTGCGCAGGTTGACGGCTTTGCCAATGTAGAGGATACGGCCGTCTTTGTCTTTGTGTAGATAGACGCCTGGTCGCGCAGGCAGGTTTTCCAGTATGTGTTGTATGTTTTCGGGTGGTTGGTAGCTCATGTCTTTATTATACCTGTATTGGCGGGAGTGTGGGGCGGGATGGAGTGGGGTATAATGGGGGTATGCGTATGTTGGATGAAAACGGCCGTTTTCGGCGAGTGCTTTTGTTGGCCAATCCTCGTAGTTATCGGGTTCAGCCTTTCCTGGATGCGGCTGAACGGTTGGATATCGAGGCAATTCCCGTGTTCGACTTGCCCCAAAAGCTGGCTGAAAACTGGCATGTGGAATTAGGCGTGGATTTCAACGAACCGGATACAGCCACAGCCCAAATTGTCGCCTGGGCGCAGCATCATCCAGTAGATGCGGTGTTGGCAGTGGATGATACCGGGACATTGCTGGCGGCACGGGTAAGTCAGGCGTTGGGGTTGCCTCATAATGATGTAGAGGCAGCACTGGCAGCTCGCGACAAGCATTTGATGCGTCGTTTGTTGCAAAAGGGTGGGGTGTCTGTTCCTCAATTCCAGCTTTTTAGCACAACGGACGATCCGCAACAGGTAGCCCGACAAGTCGTATACCCGTGTGTGGTAAAGCCAACGATGTTGTCGGGTAGCCGTGGGGTGATTCGGGCTGATGATGAGGCGACGTTTGTATCGGCCGTTTCTCGTCTTACTCGCTTGCTGGATCAGATAGAATCAGGCCCTCATCCCTATCTGGTGGAGTCTTTTATACCCGGTTTTGAGGTAGCACTGGAAGGATTGCTGGAAAACGGCCGTCTTACCGTCCTCGCCCTTTTCGATAAACCAGATCCACTAGACGGCCCCTACTTTGAAGAAACCATCTACGTTACCCCCTCCCGTCTCCCCCAACCCATTCAAAACGCCATAGCCGACTGCACAGCCAAGGCATGTGCCGCCTTGGGATTACGCGTCGGTCCTATTCATGCCGAACTCAGAGTCAACGAACATGGCCCCTGGCTTATCGAAGTTGCTGGCCGCTCCATAGGCGGCCTTTGCTCCCGCACCTTACGCTTTGGCAGCCGAGCTTCCCTCGAAGAACTGATTTTGCGGCAGGCATGTGGCCTGGAAATAGAAAGCACACGACTTACCGGTAAAGCTGGCGGCGTCATGATGATCCCCATTCCCCAAGCCGGATTACTCAAGGCAGTACATGGATGTGCCGAAGCCGAATCCGTCCCCCTCATTGAAAGTGTAGAAATCACAGCCCGCCTTAACTACCCCCTCGTTCCCTTGCCAGAAGGAGATGCCTATCTCGGTTTCATCTTTGCCCGAGGCAACACTCCCGAAGCTGTCGAAGCCGCCTTGCGTACCGCACACAGCAAACTTCACTTCGACATTGCCCCCATTATCCCCCTCACATTAGTTACCTGAAATCATAAAAACAGGCCGGGTTTTGAAACATTCTTTTCAGAGTACCAGCTTCTACTCTCAATGTTTTGTACTTGACTTCTGATTTTTTTCTTTACAGTCGGTATAATGCCCGCTATTCAATCAATTTTCAGGAACAATACAAAATGGTTAATTCAATGGTTGAGAATATTCCTTGTAACTTATGTGGTGCCCAAGACAGCGAACCATATTTTACGAAAGGTGGATTGACTATTGTTCGATGCACTCGGTGTGGATTAGTGTATGTTAATCCGCGTTTGAAAAAAACAGAGGTTTGGAAACGGTACAACCCGGACTACTTTTGGCAAGAATACATGCCAGCACATCGGGCACCAAATGGAGAATTTGTAGCTGATTGGCATCGTCAACGAGCCCAACCAGTTTTGAATTTGCTACAACCTTACTACCAACTAGGCACATTGTTAGAGGTGGGATGTGCTGCCGGCTTTTTCCTGAAAATAGCGGAAGAAACAGGATGGAAGACACACGGTGTAGAAATTATGTCCCCTGCCGTTGCATATGCGCGCGATACTTTGGGACTGAATGTATTTGAAGGGACGTTGGAGCAGGCTCAATTCGGGGATGAATCTTTTGATGCAGTTGTTATGATTGAGACTGTCGAGCATTTGCTAGACCCGGCAGAAACAGTAAGACAAGCCTATCGTTTACTCCGCCCTGGTGGCGCAATTTGGATTGCGGTACCTAACTTGCGCAGTATTATGTTACCTTTGCTTGGAGTGGATTGGTCGGTTTTATCGCCAGTGGAACACTTATATTACTTTACGGAAGACACGTTGCGGCAAATGTTGAAAAATATAGGGTTTCGTTCGGTTCAGTTTTTCTGGCGTTTAGATCATCATCATGTTTTGAAAACAATGAATCCTTATAATACCCATCGTCCTGGGTCTTTGCGGAGTCGCCTGGTGCGATGGGGTGTGTTGACGTTTGGTCGCGTCGTTGATCCTTTAATAATAAAAATGAAACGAACTGATCGGTTAATGGCTTTGGCAGTAAAGTGAGGCTGTTTTGGGTTAGATGATTTGATTTTAGTGGTTTATCTAGTACAGCTTTCCAGAAGTTCACATCAGGTTTATACCCTTGGATTTGTCAAATTTGACCTGGCAAACGTCTGGTTGCACTAAAAAATTTGACAAATCTTCTCACAACAGAACCAATCATCTGTAAGTCGAGAGGCGGTAGTGTGAGGGTACGGCCGTTTCCCACTGATGCAAAGGAGCCAGCCAACAGATAAGCGACCTTTTTCACTTTGGCAAAAAGCCGCCAATGGTGAATGGCTTTTTTCCTCTACGAGGTGCGTCACCAATTCATACAGCTAGTATCCGTATATTCGGTAATTCGTTATCCGTTTTTCGTGTACCCTACCTCTGGTAATTTCATCGGAAAACGGTATATGGACTTCGGGTCACGTGCACTAGAGATTCATGCGGCAGGCTGCGGGGAAACGGCCGCTGCCGTTGAAAATGCCCTGCGTCAGGCACATGCCCAGCTTCACTTTGAAATTGCGCCGCAGTTGCTTTTGCTTTAATGACTCAAACAGCTATTGTGCACAAAATATGCACAAAACATTGACAAACTACGTAAAGTAGTGATAGAA
>RFGV01000564.1 GCA_003696605.1 Chloroflexota bacterium
TCTCTATATAGTGACAAACTTCCTCCTGGATTGCGACAAATGTCACAAATGATATATGCTGCATAATTACCTTTTTGTGCAGATGATGCAGGATATGCAGATGATGCACGACATCTTTTTTCCCCAAAATCAACTCATATAGGCATACTTACCTATTTCTTTTAAGTCAAAAACTTGTATGATACTTGTGTTGGCAAAATAAAGTTGAGACGCACATGATTGAAAATAAATTTGTGCATAGTTTGGGAGTAGTCTTTATTATTTAAGGGGGTAGTGATGCCACTCAACATACTCATCATTGATGACGACCCGCACTTGTTACGCCTGATGACTCTGATTCTCAAACAGGGTAAACACAAGGTAAGAACGGCCACAAATGTACCGGATGCCTGGAAATTGCTCAATGAAGAAACACCTGACATTATTTGTTGCGATCTGATGATGCCTGATGTAAATGGACTGGACTTTTTGCTGCAACGACAGAAGCATCCAACCATTGCGAATGTACCGGTTATTGTCATTAGTGGCATTGGTGAAAAAAGCTGGTTTGAAGAGGCTGAACGATTGGGCGCGTTTAGTTGCCTCTCGAAACCGTTTAGCGCACATAAGCTAATGTCAGAAATTGATGCAGCTATGATGACGGTGCCAAAGCAGGTGACCTCGACAACGGCCGTTTCCCTTTCCGCCTGATTCTCCCCTTCTTTCTTCCTGGAACTGACAAGCAGAAGTACCAGGACTGGGAACAAAAATATCTGTTCCTACTTGCCACTTCTGCCAGTTCTCGCTATCCTAACACCTTATGAATCCATTCCATTGGCTGTTTGATAAGTTCTATCCACTAATTCGATTTGTTTATGAAAAAGTGCAAGGCCATCGCTGGTTTGATCAAATCACGCCCCAACTCTGGTTAGGGGGGGCTCCCACTTACCAGCGTGATTATGAGTTTTTGCTGCAAAATGGCATTAACGCGGTGGTCAACATCCGTGCAGAGCGGCAGGATGATGTAGACCTGTACCGCAAACACAACATCAATTACCTGCAATTAAAAGTGTTGGATGTGACTGTGCCGCCAGAAGACATATTGGACGAAGGGGTGGCGTGGATAAAAGAACAAGTGGCAAACGGCCGTTCTGTCCTCGTTCACTGTGCCAAAGGGCGTGGCCGTTCTGCCACCTTACTGGCCGCCTACCTGATGAAAGAACACGGCATGACCTTTGAGGAAGCCCATACACTACTCAAAAGCAAACGGCCGTTAACCAAACTCGAACCACGCCACCGCCGCCGCCTGGAAACATGGCTCAACCACCATACCCAATAAACATTGACACCATAAAACCCAAATACCAACACAAACAGACCCTATGAGCAAACAAAAAACAAAACTCACACCTAGTCGCAAACAATATCTAGACATCAAAGCCCAATATCCAGACGCTATCGTATTCTTTCGCCTGGGCGACTTTTACGAAACCTTCGATCAGGACGCCGAAATTACCGCCCGTGAACTAGACCTGGTACTCACCAGCCGCCCCCAAGGCAAAAACCAGCGCGTACCCATGGCCGGCGTCCCTTACCACGCCGCCGAAAATTACATCGCCCGCCTCATCGCCAAAGGATACAAAGTGGCCCTGTGCGAACAAATCGGCAATCAAACCATCAACGGCCTGATGCCACGCGAAGTCGTGCGGGTCTTCACTGCCGGTACAGTGATTGAACCGGGTATGCTGGAAGCAGGGCAAAACAACTACCTTGTTGCCGTCGTCCGAGATGGTGACCGAGCTGGTCTGGCTTATGCCGACATTACGACCGGTGAATTCGCAACTACCCAGATAAACGGCCGTCGTGCCCTCATCGAAGAACTGGCCCGCCTCTCCCCGGCTGAACTACTCGTCCCGGATAGCGAACATACCCTCACCGAACACGCCCAAACCGTCAGCCACATTCCCGATTGGCGATTTGAAGAAGGCAACGCCCGCCAGACATTACTCCGCCACTTCGGTGTCACCACCCTCTCTGGCTTTGGCTGCGAAGGAAAACCATTGGCCATTCGAGCAGCTGGCGCCATCCTCTATTACCTGTACGAAACACAAAAAGGTGCCATCGGACAAATCCAACGCCTCTCCACTTATACATTGGACGGTTTTATGGCACTCGATACTGCCACTCGTCGCAATCTGGAACTCACAGAATCTATTGCTGGAGAACGAGATGGCTCCTTACTGGGCGTATTGAACAAAACCGTTACCCCAATGGGAGCACGGCTATTACGCAAACGCATTACCCAACCCTTACTGGACATTGCCACCCTGGAAAATCGGCTGGACCAGGTTCAGGCATTCTTCAATGATGGACTTTTGCGGGCAGACACACGCAATTTGCTCAAGGGATTGCCAGACCTGGAACGCTTGACCAATCGCGTATTGAGTGGTAAAGCCACTCCACGCGATCTGGAGCATATTCGTCTCACTCTGGAGGCCATTCCGCAACTAAACAAGTTGCTATCAACTGCGGCTGACAATAGCCTGAATGCTTTTCGGCAAGGTATGGATGCTTGCCCGGAAGTGCGCGACCTGATAGCCCGCGCCATTGTGGATGATGCGCCTACGAATTTCAACAAGATGGGGGTGATTCGTCCTGGTTTTTCGGCGGAACTGGATGGGGTGATGAATTCTTCGGCACATGCGCGGCAGTGGGTGGCAGAATTGGAGCCCCGTGAACGGGAACGAACTGGTATTCAGTCGCTCAAGGTGGGCTTTAACAAGGTGTTTGGGTATTACATTGAGGTAACAAAGGCGAATGCACATCTTGTACCTTCGGATTATATTCGCAAACAGACGCTGACAAATGCAGAACGGTATATTACGCCAGAATTGAAAGAGTATGAGACGTTGATTTTGAATGCAGAGGAGCGTATTCTGGAAATTGAGCGGCGGGTATTTACGGAAGTGTGCCAGCAGGTTGGTCAGGCGGCTCCCCGTTTGTTGCAAACGGCCGTTTCTCTGGCAGAGTTGGACGTAGCGGCGACACTGGCTGAAGTGGCAGCCAATAATGATTATGTCCGACCAGAGTTGGTGGAAGATAATTGCCTGCACATTGAAAACGGCCGTCATCCTGTGGTAGAACAAAATTTACGACTGGAACGCTTTGTCCCCAACGACTGCCATATGGATGAAGAAAGCCGTATTCATATCCTCACTGGTCCGAATATGTCGGGAAAATCCACCTTTCTGCGCCAGGTGGCATTGATTGTGTTAATGGCTCAAATCGGGAGTTTTGTACCCGCTTCTCGGGCACGTATTGGTCTGGCAGACCGAATTTTTACCCGTATCGGCGCCCATGATGAACTGCACGCTGGTCGGTCAACGTTTATGGTGGAGATGGTGGAAACGGCCGAAATTCTCCACCATGCGACACACCGTTCCCTACTTATTCTCGACGAAATCGGGCGTGGTACCAGCACCTACGATGGGCTGGCTATTGCCTGGGCCATTGTCGAATATTTGCACAACCACCCGCGCTTGCGCCCTCGCACCCTGTTCGCCACCCACTACCACGAGCTAACCGGTTTGGCCGAACTGCTCCCCCTGGTAGCCAATTACAATGTGGCGGTGGCGGAAGAAGGGGATCAGGTTGTCTTTTTGCACCAGATTGTGCCGGGGGGTGCCGACCGAAGCTATGGTATCCACGTCGCCCAATTGGCTGGTCTCCCGCGGGATGTCATCAATCGAGCTAATGAGATTTTGCACGAACTGGAAGCACACGCCCCGGCAACAAGCATTGAACCCAGCCATTTGACACGCACACAGCAAATGGCGTTGTTTCCAGAGAGCAGCCCTCTATTGGAGGAACTGAAGAAGCTGGATGTGAATAGTTTGACGCCGTTGGAGGCTATTACCAAATTGTATGAATGGAAACGCCGATTCGTGGAAAACGAATAACGGCCGTTTCCTATTGCACCCCCAGATATTTATGCGTTTGTAAACTAAGCCGCCACCCTCGCTGCTGGACAATTTCCAGACATAGTCGGGTGGCTTTTTGGCTCTGACTGACCGGCTGCAAACATATCCAGGTGTCTGGTTGCAAGTGTACCTGCGCCAACAACTCATCCAGGCGGTCTATATCGGCGGATTTGCCTACTACATATTTGATTTCGTTGGCATGAGCCAAAGTTTCCAGATGCACAGTTTTACCGCCGGGCATATTCAGCTTGGGAGACACACAGACCCAGTCGAATGGGGCATCGAGATGCCCCGTTTCTGTGCCGCTGGTTTCCAGGGCTACTTTGTAATGGCGGGCTTGCAGGGCTTGTACGAGCGGGCGCAGGGGGTACCGGGCTGGTTCGCCACCGGTAATCAGTACCCATTTGGGGCCAGGATGGTGTTGGGCTATATAATCGGCAATGGTTTCGGCCGTTTCCCAGCAGTACTTTGAATTGGCTCCCAACGCTTCGTCCAAACTGGTCACTTCATTTTCCGGATGAAATTCCCACGTCTCTTTGGTGTCGCACCAGGGGCAGCCTACTTCGCAGCCATGTAAACGGAGCAAAACCATAGCCACCCCGGTTTGTACGCCTTCGCCCTGAACACACGTGTAACAGTCATTCACAGGATATCTGATTTCGTTCATCTGTTTTCTCGATATTCAGCCCAGGTTTTGGGTGTTTCACTAACGCGAACGGCCGTTACCTGAGGCCATCTCTCTTTTGCCCACCGATATAAAAAGCGGGCAATGTTTTCGGCCGTTGTCGGAAATGGCAACACGTCGTTTAGATGTCGGTGGTCTAATTCTTCATCCAGAAACATCTTAAACGGTTTCAGGTCTAAATAGTCCACCACAAATCCGTTTTCATCCAGTTCTTCTGCCTGCAAAATCAGTTCCACCACGTAATTATGGCCATGCAAGCGGGCACATTGATGTTCGGGTGGCAACTGTTCGAGCTGATGGCTGGCAGAGAAGGTGAATTGTTTACTAATTGTGAACATAGTTATCTCCCTTGCGTGGAATGTAGTACGGGTTGTAAAAGGTAAATGTGGCAGCACGTTCAATGTGGCAGTTCAGGGGATCAATCCGCCAGATTTCCCCTTCGGGCATTAAAGTCGCATCGGCTGACGGCCGTACGCTGGAAAAGAGCAGTGTGGTGGCCGTCTGATCCAGGTAGATGGGAGACATGACGCGCCACAGGTAAATTTGTTGCGTGGGTTTGTGCCATAGCCAGCACGCTTGCTGGCCTTCTAGCTGTTCTACGGTCTGGCAAATGGCCGCAAGTAAAGAACGGCCGTTTGTCAGATGCCACTGAATTCCCCCAATGATCACTTGTGAATCTACTGAACTGTGGGGCAAGATACGCCATTGGGGAAATTGTTCGTGGTTAAGGAGCAAGCCGTTGTGTGCCAGCCAGAGATCGGCCGTTTCATATGGATGAATTTCGGTCGGGTCGTTGGATTGCCCACCGGTGGGGGCGCGAATGTGGCTTAATACAAGGCGGGCATTGTGCAGGGAAACTAACCGGCTGTCGAAAGGGGTGTTGTGATGGAAGGGGGCAGGATGGAAACGGCCGTTTTCCCACCGGGCCACCAGCCCCCCAAACGCCAGATTCCCCCGCGCCTTATTCAACTCCCCCAACCGATCGAAATCTGCCTGTGCCACCGAAACGGCCGAAACAATACCAAAAACCCCACACATTCTGCCACCTCACTGATACGGCAATGGGTCAGGAATCCCAACCTCGGCAAACGCCTGCAACCGTTCCGCACACGTCGGACAATGCCCACAGGCAGCCTCCTGCCCTTCATAACAAGACCACGTTTGGGCATAATCTACCCCTAACTCTAGCCCCAACCGGACAATATCTGCCTTACTATATTGCACAAACGGCGCTTTGATTTGTACCGGTGTCTTTCGATTCAAAGCATATACCTGATTCAGTCGCTCCAAAAACTGGGGGGTCGTGTCCCAGTAGCCATAAATATCATGCCGCTGCGCCCCATAGAATACTTCACTCACGCCATGAGTTTCGGCAAAGGCTACTGCCAATGCCAGAAAAATCATGTTGCGGTTGGGCACATAGGTAGGGGGCTGGGGATCGCCCATCACATCCACGATATCGGGCACAGCGATTTGCTCAGAAACAAGGGCAGAGCTGGCAAATAACGGCCGTAACAACGACAAATCAAGCACCAGATGCGCCTCACATCCCACAGCTTCCACCTGAGCACGGGCAAATTCCACTTCCTTGTCATGCTTTTGACCATACACAAATGTAATCACCGCCGGGTGTCGCTTTTCTCGCTTTACCAGGTAATGCAGCAAGGTCACACTATCCATCCCCCCGCTCACAATAGCTACTGAATCAACCATTTGTTGCCTCTCCCTCTGGGCGGTGGATTTCAGCAACGGCCGTTAATTGCAACCCACCTCGAATACTCTGAATCAACGTCACCTTAACATAAAATGGTTGTACAGCCTTGTAAATATCAGCTGCAATTGTATGCGCCAACCCCTCACCAAAAATATGCTCATCCCGAAACGACCACAAATACAACTTCAGGCTCTTACTCTCCACACACAACTTGTCCGGCCGAAACTCAATTTCAACCGTATTAAAATCCGGTTGCCCTGTTACCGGGCAAAAACTCGTCACTTCATCTGTTGTAAACTTCACCAATGTCACATGCTCCGGTTTGGGAAATGTCTCCAATTCTTTTGTCGGCTGGGTTACCGGTTTACCCAGCGCCTTAAATTCATATGTTGTCATCCTAAACTTACCTCCATCGACAATCTGGCGAGCCACAACAGACCAAACAAGGCTGTATGTCTCGCGCCCATATTTCATTGCCAGTTAACTGTTGGGAACCACTCCCACCCCCAAAACGGCGACAACTCCGTCTCCACACACAGAAACAACAGACCCGGCTCACAGCCGGGCACGGTCACGTGAAAACCAAAACATTGTTTCTGCAAGCGGGAGACAGAAGCCCGCAGTTTTGGTAAGCCGGGTGGGGGCGAGGCGCCCTTTTCTGCTACCGGCGCAACAATGCACCTACATTATAGCACACAACAAATAGCCACCAAATTGTTGGCCAGGTATCAGGCAAGATGGTGAGCAAACGCCACTAAATTGGGGTCTCTATTTTGTTCGCGAAATTGTCCGCCAAATTTGGGACATGCCTGGCAATAGGCGGGGCACTTGCTGCTGGTAAGTTTTGTAAGCAGGGCCAAACTGGTCTGCCAGCTTGTGTTCTTCGTAAATGGAGCCAATCCAAAAGTAGGCTGTGGCCAACAGGTTGAATAGCAAATTGTTCAGGGTCATGACGGGGGTAAACCAGAGGAAAAGGAGGCTGAAGAAGTAGAGAGGGTGCCGAACCAGCGCGTATGTGCCGGTAGTAACAAGTTGTGGGGAGGACAACGGCCGTTTTTCGCCATGCCGCCAATAATTCATGACCTGTCGTATACCCAAAAACTCCCACACATCCGTCTGCCACAATGACACCCCTAACCCTGCCAACCCAACCAGCCGCATCAGTTGTGCCAGCCAATGCCAGGGTGATGGCCATTGCCACAACGGTTCGGCCGTTACTCGAACTGCAACCACATACAGCACCGGCAAAATCGAAATCACCGCAAACACGTTATACACCAGCCGATAATACGCCTGGTAGGCGGCTTCACCCCATTGGCGACGAAACCAGCCTTTTAGCTTGTGCCCGGCCGTCAAGCTATGTAGCACGGCCCAAATAACAAAGCTGATGACAAATTCTATCATTCTACCCTCCAAATAGTTGCCAGACACGTCCTGGCGGATTATAAATTGCACAGGAGAAAAATACGAATGAGTGAAATTGAACATCCTTTTGACGCAGAAACCTGGGAACAGTTACCAGCTTTTTTTGAAAACTTGCCAGAACCGGTGCAACTGACTGTATGGGGTGATGAAACTGCTGGTGGTAATGAGCGAGAGGCTGCCCGTTTGTGTCGGGCACTGGCTGATCGTTTTGAGCAGATTAGCTGGCGCATGTTGCCCCGTCGGGTGAATTATCCTTACTATCCGGTAATTGGTGTCATGGGGCGAAGTGGGGATGAGGAAACAGATTATGGGGTGCGTATTATTGGGCTGCCAGCAGGTTATCAGTTGACGTCGCTCATAACGGCCGTTCAGGCGGTATCTTTCCATGGCCAAACTCTGGAACCCCTGACCCGCATTAAATTACGCCAATTGCCTGCGCCGGTCAATTTGGAAGTGGTGACAGCGGCTGATAATGAAGCGGGCGCATTGGTGGCCAAAATTGCATTTGGTATGGCTGTCAACAGCCCGTTGGTGCGGGCATTTCTCATTATGGGCGATCTGTTCAACGAGGTGGTTTTGCGGTATTCGATTAACTATTTGCCACACACGATTATAAACGGCCGTATTCACCTTGAAGGCGTTGTGGACGAAGAAACCATGCTCAAACATATCGCCAAAGCAGTACGCCCCGGCTGACCTACTGCCGCCGTTTGCGTCGTCGCGGCCGATTCGCATCCTTCAGGCGGGCTTCCGGCGTGGGCGAACCACCCAGCCACGCCCCAACACGCCGCCCCCACTTACGCATACGAGAGCGAGTCCGGGCTGCGATGTAGCGTGCCCGCTTCCATTCCCGATCCAGCAACGACACTTCTGGTGGCGTCACAGCCCACTTGACCACTGCTGCCCCCCATGTCAGCCCCCCGCCAAACCCCACAAACACCACATTGTCGTTTGGCTTAAGCCGATTTGCGGCCACTGCATCACACAATGCAACCGGAATGGAAGCGGCTGAAGTATTTCCTGCCCGATCGACATTCAAGAAAAACTTCTCCATTGGAATTTTTAGCCGCTTGGATGCACTTTCGATAATTCGCACATTTGCCTGATGGGGCACAATCAGGTCAATGTCATTCAACGTCAAGCCTGCTTTGTGCACAACTTCCTCAATAGCATCGGCGACAACTTTGGTGGCAAAACGGAACACCTGACGGCCGTTCATGTGAATTGTATTCTTTTTGTGGCCATTCTGTAGCAAATACTCCGGCCCCAACATAGGCACAGGATTATGATACACAGCTGGTAACGTCAGCAACTCACCACCAGAACCATCCGAACGCAGGGTAGAAGCCAATACACCACCTGGCACACTCATCCCTTTCAACACCACCGCTCCGGCACCATCTCCAAACAGGATACATGTTCCCCGATCTTGCCAGTCAATGACCCGCGATAATGTTTCGGCGCCAACGACCAGTGCGTTTCGTACGGAACCGGTGGCAATCGCATTGGCCGCCATGCTTAACCCATACACAAATCCGGAACAAGCGGCACTCAAGTCAAATGCGCCGGCTCTGGCTGCCCCCAGGTAGTCTTGTACACGACATGCCGTAGAGGGAAAGATGTATTCGGGGGTAGATGTGGCCACAATAATCAGTTCTACCTGGGATGGGTGTAAGTCGGCCACAGCAAGGGCGCGGGCGGCCGCTTCAAAAGCGAGGGTAGCGGTGGTTTCCCGTTCTCCGGCGATGTGCCTTTCTTTGATGCCGGTGCGGGTGTAAATCCATTCGTCTGATGTCTCGACCATGCGAGCCAGATCGTTGTTTGTCAATATTTTTTCGGGCAGGTAGCTGCCCCAACCTACAATATGTGCATATTTCATTTATCACCTCTGTGCCAGTTGGTTTTCAGTTGGTGCTGCGCTTTGGTGCCAATGGGGTGGGGGTGGTGGTTGGTTTTTGATGGGTTTTTGTCCATAAGAGTAAACCCTGCCTGATGGATTGAGTTGCGCTTTGGTAAGCAGTTCTTATAATCCGGCGGTATGAGGGACAGGAAATGGTTTTTGGTTTGGGTGGTTTTGTTGGCTGGTGTGCTGTGGGGATGCCGAGATGGGCGGGGTGGGGATGAAGTGCCGGTGTTGGTAACGGCCGTTCCTCCCGATTCGGCGTTGTTGACGTTAACGGCCGTTCCTCAGGCAGTGGCTGCCATTCCACCCCGCGATTCTGTTGCCTTGTATCAGCAATTTTATCAGCCAGATACCCCACTTCCTGCCCCACCAGCTACTGACACAGAAGCAGTAGGAGACAGCCGCACATTTTTCGTGGTCAATCTTGCGGAAAATCGGACTGATTCCGTTTCGGCCCGGCTGGTGTTCCAATCGGCGCAGTTAAAATTTTGGGTGGAAGAGGGAGCAGATGTGGATATGGTGCAGTTGCAGGCAGCTGCGGAGCGGTTGGAAACGGCCGTTTTGCCCACCACCCGCCAACTTTTCGGCCAGGAACCCCAACCCGGCATCGACAACGACCCCCGCCTCAACATTCTCCATGTACGCCAGCTTCATGGCCCCGGCATCGCTTACTTCTCCGCAGCCAACGAATTACCTGCCGCTGTCAATCCCAAATCCAACCAGCGGGAAATGCTCATTGTCAGTCTGGCTGCTGCTCCTGTTGGCTCCAACACCTATTTCAGTACCATTGCCCACGAATTACAACACCTCATCCAGTGGGCTAACGACCCAAATGAAGATGGTTGGGTAAATGAGGGGTTGGCAGAGCTTTCAGTTTATGTAAATGGGCTACCTGTTGCCAGAGAAGCAACTTATGCCGAACATCCTGATATCCAACTGACCAATTTACAACAAGACCCGGCCGTTATTGCCTACCATTATGCTGCTTCGTTTTTATTTCATGTTTATTTTCTGGACAGGTTTGGTGAAGCACTGACACAACAATTGGTGCAGCATCCGGCAAATGGGGTGGCTGGCATAGATGCTGTTTTGCAGGCTAATCAAACAGGTGTGGATTTTGAGGCGTTGTTTGGCGACTGGCTGGTGGCCAATTATTTACAGGGGTTGAAACGGCCGTTTGGTGTGTATGGTTATGCTTCGTTAGCGTTGCCTTTGCCCACCACCCAAGAGATTTCCCGCCTGCCAGCCAGTGGCACAAGCACAGTCAACCAGTATGGTGCAGATTATTTCCGTGTTGAATCGGACACGCCGTTCACATTTTCGTTTACCGGGTCACGGCAAACACGATTGGCCGCAGCGAATCCCCATAGTGGTGATTTTTACTGGCTGTCTTTGCCGGGGGATGCATCGGATATGCGTCTGACACGCCGTTTTGACTTGAGTGGTCTGACATCGGCGACGTTACGGTTTTGGACGTGGTACGAAATTGAGGCTGGCTGGGATTATGGCTATGTGGCGGTTTCGGCAGATAACGGCCGTTCCTGGCAACTGCTTGCCACTGAAGCGACCACCCAGGAGAACCCCAACGGCAACAGTTTTGGTCCGGCATTTACTGGCAACAGCGGAAACGGCCGTCAACCCGTCTGGATTGAACAAACGGCCGACTTAACCCCCTTCGTGGGACAACCAGTATTGATTCGCTTCGAGTACATTACCGACGACGCTGTTCACCTGCAGGGGTTTGCCCTGGACGACATTTCTATTCCAGAATTGGGTTTCCATGATGACGTGGAACAAGGAGAAAACGGGTGGCAGGCAGAAGGTTTTATTCGTACGGGTGGGGTGCTGCCACAGCAATTTCTGGCGCGACAGATACTAATCAGTGATGCAGAGGTTCGGGTAAGCACATTATCAATAGATGAAAGCCAGCAAGGGGAGTGGTTTTTTCCTATGGACACAACCTGGAACACCGCTATCATAATCATTGCAGGCACAACACCACTGACATCCCATCCCGCTGCTTATGCATATAGCCTGACACCATCAAAAAGGTAATTTACATGCAAACTGATTCATTATTGCACAACCGGGCTTTTTGGATAGTTCTGTTAGGTTGTCTGGGGGGAGTGTTATGTGGGCTACTTTTGTGTATGGGAACGATTTTGTTTGTGTTGTGGTCTGCCGAAGACTCATCTGTGGTGAAAGATATATTGCTGACAGAAACGGCCGTTATGCCTACCGCTACTGTATTCACTCTCCCCACTTCCACCTCACCTGCCTCCACCCCAGAAGCAATGCCAGAAACGGCCGTTTCCCCCACAGCCACTCCCCTCTCCTTTCTACCCCACGTCCCCGGCCGCATTAACACAACCCCAATCCCACAAACAGCCCACGAAACCCTGCAACGGCTCTTCACCACCAACCCACCTCCGCGCGACTACTTCGAAGCAGCTGTTCGCCTGAATAACCAGGACTACGGCGCGCGCACCAGCCCCCCCCCTGCCTTTACACTCGGCGACACCCAACTCTTTTACACCGACGATGGCACCATCAGTGCCCGTCTAATGGCCATCACCCCACATACCTACTTTTGGGTAGAAGACACCTTACGACTAGATAAAGATGAAGTATTGGCTGCTGCCAACCAATTCGAAAACGAATATTATCCAGCCATCGTCAATATCTTCGGGCAAGAATGGCAACCCGGCATGGACAACGATCCCCACTTCAGTGTGCTACACATCAATGGCCAAAACAATCCAAACGAATTGGGATACTTTAACAGTGGCGATGAATACCCCCGCACCCTCTTTGATACATCTAACGAACAAGAAATCATCTATATGGTCATGAGTAACCTGGATTTTGGCAGCGAACTATATTTTGCCACCCTGATTCATGAAACTCAGCATATGGTTCAATGGTTTGTTGACCCCAATGAGACAATCTGGCTCAATGAAGGGTTGTCGCAACTAGCCGAAACAATGATGGGGCTGGACACAGTTTATACAGAAGATTATCTGGAACAACCACAAATTCGATTAAACAGATGGGAAAATGATGAAGATGTGGTAGATGCTCATTACGCAGCAGCGTATTTATACACCCTGTACTTGTGGGAACGGTTTGGCGATGAAGCCATTCAGGAATTGTCGCGTCATCCAGCAAATGGCTTAACAGCTGTGCAGGAAGTATTGGCAGAACGAGGAAGTTCCTGGCTTTCTTTTACGTCAGATTGGGCAGTGGCCAACTTTTTGGATGATCCGGATGCAGGACCGGTATATGATTATTCACACGTGGAATTGGAACGGCCGTCTTTCACCCACACCATTACCCGTCTCCCCTTCGAAACAGTGAATCATCTGGGGCAATTCGCTGTTGACTACATCGAACTAGACTTTCGCGGCCCGGCCACCCTTACCTTTGCTGGCGACACCAGCGTGCCCATAGTGGAGACAACACCAACCGAAGGCGACTATATGTGGCTAGCCCCTGCAGCCAATGAAAGCAACTTTTGGCTCATGGCCGAATTTGACCTGACCGAACTCACTCAAGCCACATTGACTTTTGATGCCTGGTACAATCTGGAAGAAGAATACGATTTTGCCTATCTCTCCATCTCTACTGATGGCGGCAAAACCTGGACATTGCTAGTACCTGAAAACAATTCACCAGGCGAGTTTGGCCCGGCCTGGAACGGCCGTAGTGCCACGGCAAAAGACGCATTCAATTCCGGCTGGGTACACGAATCCATTTCCCTCAACCCATACGTAGGACACAATGTATGGCTCCGCTTCGATGTCCTCACCGACTCCAGTGTCGTTGGTCAGGGATTTGCCCTGGACAATATCGCCATTCCCGAACTAGGGTTCAAAGACGGCGCAGAATCCGATACAGCCTTCTGGGAAACAGGCGGTTTTGTACGTGCCGCCGGGCAACTTCCCCAATACTGGTCCGTACAACTGATACAGTTTAGCCCAGCACCATATATCACCCAACTGGCACTAAATGAATTAAATCAAGGCAAATGGGAAATTGAAGTCGGTAAGGGGGGCGCAGTGTTGGTGATCATGCCACTGACACCATTTACCGACCAAGATACGAATTACTGGCTGGAGATAGTCAGCCCCCCTGACAGTCCAGAATAGTTACCAAAACACTCAGTTTTCAGAAGATGGTCGTACACCAGTTAACGCCTCAAACTGAGCTTCCATTTCCTGCCGCGTTTCTTCCATTGCCTGCCGCGCTTCTGCCAAAGCCCGTTCTATACGTGCCCTGGCATCTGCCCGCAATGCTTCCCCTGATGCTGGCGTAAGGAACAATACTGTTACGCTACCAACCAGCGCGCCGCACATGGCACCAGCCAAAAAACTAAACACTTTGTTCATCATTCATCTCCTGCATAAGTTCTTGTCTGCCCAAATTATACTCGAAATAATACTGGGTACGAACCTTTCCACCCTTACCCCTCTCTGCTGTTATAATTACTCGCACACAATCCCTTGGTTAAAACAGTGAGGATCGTATTATGTCTGAATACATTGAAATTGAAACAGAATTAAGTGATGACGGGACAACCATGTATTTCTACACTAATTTGAATTTGACTGATCAAGAGGTGGAAGAATACGATTCAGTTGAAGCAATGGAAGAAGGGTCTCCAGTAGCCCAGGCCTTGTCGGTAATTGAAGGGATTGCGACTCTCCGTATTGAGGGTAAAAATCTGATGGTAACGGCCGAACCAGATGCAGCCTGGCATGCCATTGTGGCTGATGTTTCTGCTGCTCTGAAAGATTTCTTCCTTTAAGCCTATGATAGCTCATCATCGCCGCTCCCCTTCCCCGACGATCATCCTGGCTGTGGTTGCTTTTGGTGTGTTTGTGGCTGCGGATGATCTCACTGTCGTTTCTACCATGTTGCGGCAGATTATTTTTGATCTGGAAATTCCTCTGCCGGATGATTTGAACAGGGCTGCCTGGATTGTGAACGCGTATTTGATTGCGTATGTGGTGGTGATGCCTTTTGTGGGGCGGCTGAGTGATATTGTGGGGCGGCGAGCTGTATTTCTGGGGGCATTTGTCTTGTTTCTGGCTGGTTCGGTCTGGATTCCCATGACAAAGACGTTGTCGTGGTTTTTAGTGGGGCGGGTGTTAACGGCCGTTGGTGGCGGGGCGATGGTGCCAGTAGCGATGGCTGTTATTGGGGATGTGTATTCACCACAACAACGAGCAACAGCGCTGGGTGTGTTGGGGGCCATTGACACAGCCGGATGGGTTTGGGGACCCCTTTATGGGGCATTATTGGTGCGGTATCTGAACTGGCGCTGGCAATTTTATCTGAATATTCCCCTAAGTCTGATTGGTATGGGGTTGGTTTGGTGGGCATTGGCTGATTTACCCCGTCCATCCCGTCGGGAGCGTATCGATTGGGCAGGAACGGCCGTTCTCTCCATCTGTCTCATCGCCCTCAACGTCGCCCTCCTCAACAGCGGCGACATCCAAACTGCTGGCAGCTTTACCGACCTGTCATCCAACCACCCCCCACAAACTGCATTCTGGTACATTGTAGCTGCCATCACCTTCATCCTTTTCCTGTTTGTAGAACGTCAGATTACCCGCCAGCATACCAGTCAATCAGACACCCCCCCACCACTTATCGATCTGACTTTGTTTCAACGACGCAATTTCAGACCAGCCATATTGGTTAATTTTCTCGTCGGTGCTGTGCTAATTGTGGCTATGGTAAACGTGCCATTGGTAGTCAACGTGCTACAAGTCACTTTAGAAAAAGCCGCTTTGTTCAGCGGTTATCTGCTCAGTGGAATGACCGGCAGTATGGCTATCATGGCATTGGCCGGTGGTCACCTGACTTCCCGTCTGGGCTACCGGCCAGTGGTGCTGGCAGGGTTGGTGTTGTGCGGTTCAGGGTTGGCATCAATGGGATATACCTGGCAAGTGGAAACACCACTGGCGCAAATGGCCTGGCAACTGGTGGTATTGGGAAGTGGGTTCGGGTTGGTAATCGCACCAATAGGAACGGCCGTTATCAACGCAGCCCCCCCAAACCAACGCGGCATCGCTGCCAGCCTGGTCATTGTCCTGCGCCTGATAGGCATGAGCGTAGGCTTATCTGCACTCACAGCCTGGGGATTACGTCGCTTTCAGATATTGCGTACCCAGATTACCTTGCCCGATCTCCCCCTGAACGACCCCATTTACCAACAAGCAATCATTGAGGGCCTGACACGCGTCACAGTACAAGTACTCGCCGAAACATTTTTAGTTTCAGCGTTCATTATGCTACTGGCGCTTCTGGTTGGTCTGCGTCTGCAGAACGAGGATTAGGAGAACTACATTCATATATTTCCCAAGGAAGGACAGACACAACCGCACCAAACATTTGTAATTCTTGTTGCACCCGATAAGCATCTTCTTCGGAAAGGTCGAGAAAAAGAGGATAAGGCAGTTGCGAAACGGCCGTTTCCACTTCTGCCATCGTCCAGCCAGTCAACTGTTGCACAATCTGTCCAATCCGCTCCGACAGCAACCCCACATCCTCCAGCACCACAACATACGAACCCTTATCCCCCACCTCGGCAACTGCATCCGGTAACGACACCACGCTTTCCCAGGCAGGCTTCTTTGCCTGTTGCGGCCGTTCTTTGCAAGGAGACATATCAATCACTTCCACTGCAGCCCCCAACGACACCAGAAGATCTCTGGCAGCTTCGGCCGTTTCCACACTCACCCCCTCCATAATCGTAAACGGCAACAACCGCGCCACCAAAACCGCTGCCTCATGCAAATCCAACCCCGTCAAACGATGCACCGCCTTCACCGCCTCCACCGGATTCTCCCCAACCTCCTGCAAAACCACCTTCATCGGCCCCTTGGGCAGCGATTGATTCCACAAAACCATCCGCTGCCGCACCGCCGCATCCAAACGCTCCCTCCCACCCCCTATCAACCACCTAAACAACCGCCGCAACGCCATCACCACACCCACTCACAACAATCCAATACCCCCCGGCAACACATTCGCATCACCGGGGGGTCACCTGAACTCAATACACTACACGCCCCACAGCAAATTCAGTTTCACTTCCCCTTCTGAGGCAAAACCACCTCAATATGCAACTCCTCAAGCTGCTTCGGCGACACTTCAGAAGGCGCATCCGCCATCAAATCCGTTGCCTGCGCCGTCTTCGGAAACGCCATCACCTCCCGAATATTCGGCTCGCCAGCCATCAACGCCACCAACCGATCAATACCCGGCGCAATACCACCATGCGGCGGCGCCCCATACTCAAACGCCTCCAACATATGCCCAAACTGCTCCTTCGCCTCCTCCAGCGAAAAACCAATCAACTGCATAATCTTATTCTGCAACGCCCGATCGTGAATACGAATACTACCACCCGCAACCTCAAAACCATTACAAACAAGGTCATACTGCTCACTCAACACCGCATGCGGATCAGTATCCAAAAGCGGAATATGCTCCCGCTTCGGCATCGTAAACATATGATGACTCGGCGCCAAATGGCCATCTTCCAACTCTTCTTCAAACAACGGAAAATCAACAATCCAGCAAAAAGCCAACTCCTTCTTATCTGTATAACCCAATCGGCGTGCCATTTCCGTCCGCAAAGTACTCAACACTTCATGCACTACCCGTTTCTCATCACTGGAAATCAGAATCAGGTCACCCGGTTTGGCCTCCATGCGCTCAACAATCGCCTGCAACTGCTCTGTATTAAAAAACTTAACAATTGGACCACGAATTTCCTCTGTTTCCGGGTGAATCGCCAGCCACGCCAAACCTTTTGCCCCTGCTTCCCTGGCAATATCCTCCAACTCTGAAAGCTGTTTCCGACTATAAGAACCACATCCTGGCGCACAAATCGCCTTCACCGGCCTGCCTGCTGCCACATTTTCAGTAAACACCCGAAACGCACTATTAGCAACAATATCCGAAATATTAACCAGTTCCATACCATAGCGAATATCCGGACGATCTGTGCCAAAGCGCTCTACAGCTTCCGCATAGCTCAAACGCGGAAATTTCTCATGAGCCAATGGTACAAGGCTGACTGCCTTCACCATACCCACCATTAGCTCTTCAATCAAATCAAGAATATCATCCCGTTCTACAAAGCTCATTTCCAGGTCAAGCTGGGTAAATTCTGGCTGACGATCAGCCCGCAGGTCCTCATCCCGAAAACAACGTGCTATCTGGAAATACCGTTCAAAACCGGCAACCATGAGCAATTGCTTCAATTGCTGTGGGCTTTGGGGCAGTGCATAAAATTTGCCTGGATGTACCCGACTCGGCACAAGATAATCGCGTGCCCCTTCTGGCGTACTCTTAAACAAAATGGGGGTTTCGATTTCCACAAAACCACGTTCGTCCAAAAAGTCACGAATAAATTTGATGGCACGATGTCGCAGAATAATATTTCGTTGCATTCGCTCACGCCGCAAGTCCAGATAACGATATTTAAGGCGGACGCTCTCATCCACTGCATCTTCACGAGCAATGTGGAATGGTGGCGTTTTGGAACGATTTAGTATCGTAACTTTTTCAGCTAATAGTTCGATCTCGCCTGTGGATATATTGGGGTTTTCTTGCCCTTCCGGTCGCCGGGATACTTCACCTGTTACCTGAATGACATATTCGCTACGGATTTCCTCGGCAATGGCGAAGCTTTCTTGGGAGCGGCCTGCATCAATAACAACTTGTGTTTTGCCATCCCGATCGCGCAAGTCAAGAAAAATGACTCCGCCCATATCTCGACGACGGTTAACCCATCCGGCCAGTGTAACTTTTTGGCCTACATGTGTGGCGCGCAGTTCACCGCAACTATGTGTTTTTAGCATAAAGTACCTTCCTGAGCGTTAAGAATACTGAGTTGTAATCGCAAAGTGGGATTGTATCATGCCCTATCAGGCCAGACAATTTGAGGGGTGTCGCTATTTGGGGTGGTTGTATCAGCAAAAATGTGAATAAGCCAGTATCAGGATATTTTTTAAGAAAATTTTGATAAAAATTGACACGCGTCCGCTTTATTGTTAAAATCCGATTTGTACCGGAAACAATATTTTTATCTTGTTTACTAAAATTGGGGATATAGAGCATGAGCGTAATCGAAGAAACCACAACGATTCATTTGACTGACGCGGCGCTAGAGATGGTGCGTAATTTGTTGGTGCAAAAGAATGTGCCGAATCATGGGTTGCGTGTGTTTGTGTCTGGTGGTGGCTGTTCTGGTATGCAGTATGGCATGGCACTGGAAGCTGAACCGCGTCCCTATGATCATGTGATTGAGAAGGGTGGTGTCCGCATTTTTGTGGATCCAACCAGTATGATGTATTTGAGTAATGCCACCATTGATTATGAAGACAGTATTATGGGTGGAGGATTCAAGATTGATAATCCCAATGCTGTATCCACTTGTGGCTGTGGTCATTCTTTTAAGACTCAGAATGGACCGGCAGCTGCAGCAACTGGTGGAGGTGGTGGCTGCGCTTGCGGCTAAGTGCCGTCTGGAGTTGCATGAAGGAGCGGGGCGTCTTCCAGGCGGCCCGCTTTTTTTGTGCTTGTTTTTGGAAAGGGGGTTTTAATTGATGACAACACGGTATTTTACGGTGGAAGAAGCAAATGCGTTGCTCCCACGATTGGAACCGTTGATGAAGCGGTTGTTGGAGCGGCGAGCTCGTGCAGCCCGAATGAGTCGGGAGTTGGAGCATTTGTTGCAGGATGTGCGGATTGACTTTGGGGGGCGGTTGCCTTCGGCTTTGGCATTGGATTTTATGGAGATTGAGCGGTTGATTCGGCAGATTCAGTCGCTGGGTTGCCTGGTGAAGGATATTAATGTGGGGTTGGTGGATTTTTTGGCAGAGCGTAATGGGCGTGATGTGTATTTGTGTTGGCGGTATGGGGAACCGGAAGTGGGGTATTTTCATGAGTTGCATACCGGGTATAACGGCCGTCAACGGGTATAGTGTTTAGTTTTCGGGGGGGCTGTGTGTATGCCGCTCTGTGAGTATGAATGAAAAACGGCCGAATCCGCAATAGATTCGGCCGTTTTTATTATCTTTTTCCCATCACACTTACTTACATCTGCCACCGCTCATTCTGCGGCA
>RFGV01000565.1 GCA_003696605.1 Chloroflexota bacterium
ATCTTATTTTGGACGATTGCCCTTTGATTCCCCCTTCCGAAATAGTACCATCGTTGTTGACGCCAAAAAGAATATAAGCAGGTTTTCCACGCCTACGAGAAGCATTTGCCATAGCAATCATGTCACGAATAAATTCTGCAAGTCCCTTGTCGTCACCTCGTACGCAGTACAAGTCTCGCTTCAAGTCAATGAGTGTATTTTCTCGGAATCGGCTCTGTCTATTAAGTTGAGTGAACAATTCTGGATTAAATTCGAGCATAGTCAGTCATTGAATCAATCTTGGTGTTTTGGAAATTCTCTAAGCCGATATTCTGCCCAGCGGGCTGCCAATCCCGTGTAAGCAGTTACTTCCGGTTTCTCAATTTCCTGGCGCAACCGACCTAAATCACCAGCAAATTCTTTGTGTCGATGTGCCATCCGCGCAAACTGGTATTGGGCCAGCCACTGCCAACGGCCGTAATACGCCGGATACACCGCCACCTCACTCTCTTCTCGAACAGAATGCTCTCTCTCGTAATCCTTCCGCCCCTTGTCAAACGTGGCATAAATCTGACGCACCGTCTGAATCAAAGCGCGAGGCATCCCGGCTTTATCCATCGTCACCAGCTTCTCAGCCAATTCCCGCACAGCACCCCACTCTGACCAGCCAATCACCGTATCCAGAAAACAAATCGCATTCTTTTCGCGCCATTCCCGGTAAACCTTGCTGGTTCCGTTTTCCCCTGCCAGCACCCAACGCCTGCCCTTCGCCTTGTCGTCCAAAGCCTCTTTGGCATCGTCGGCCGCCAGATAGAGCGGCATTTTAGTCCGGGGCATCAGGCTGATGCCGGCCGAAATGGTCAGGTACTCATTGCCGGTATAGTTGTGGAATGCCGTGTGGATGGCCTCTGCCAGTTTGGGCAGCAGATGCCACGCGCCCACAATAAACAGGTCATCCCCGCCGGCATAAATGATGTAGGCTGCCAGTCGCTCTTCATTCCCGTTTTTAATGGTGGCATGTTCCCGGACGATTTCGTTCAGGTTTTGGCTGAAGAAGGTTTCCATTTCCTGGCTCATCACGGCCGTTTCCATCATCGCCCGTTCCGGCAGCCATTGCGTAAAAACAGCCCCCAGGCTGTCCACATCCATTCGCAGCACACCCAGCCATTTCACGCCCTCAGCGTCCCGCGCCATCAGGTCAAAGTCCCGAATTTGCCCAACGCGAGGCGCGCCGCCTTCATAATCGGGCCGCTTTCCTTCTGGCTGGTCATCCCACCATTTGAGATCCCCATCTGTGACCAATGGCGTAATGTTAGCCAGCGCCCGGTAGCCGTGTGCTCCGACTTCCAGAAAATCAGGCTGGTTAATGGCGTAAATGAATCCACTGGCTTTATCTGGTTGTTTCTCGTTGAATTCATAACAATAACCAGACACGGCCGTTAACACATCCTGCCAGCGACGGCCGTTTCCCGCCTGGCCCTCTTGCACCACCATCCAGAACTTTTCCTGCCTCACACTATTAGCCAGTTCCTTGAAACTGTTACACAAAGGACAAATGCCTTCTTCCCACTTACCCTCATTCTCTTCCACCCCCCGGTGGCAGATGACGCAATACGCCTCCCCACCCTCATCAAACGGCTCAAACACAAACTGCCCGGCAAACGGCCGTAACTTTGCCTCCCCCTGCTTCTGCCGCACCGCCCGCACAGCTTCCAGCCACGCTTTCGGGTCAGCCACAGCCCTGGTTGGCATCTCCGCCCACCCCAACGTCAACCGCAGCCGCCCCTGCGTCGCCGTCATCAGCACCTCATTCACCCGGTTCTGATACGCGGCAACCTTCTCCTCACTTCCCGCCGGCGCCAGCAACAAAAAATTTCCGCCCGCCATATACACCACATTCACCCAGGGCAAACCCAGCGCCTTGAGCAACCCCCGCACCACGCCATCCGAAATTAGCTGCAAAAAAAGGGAACGGCCGCG
>RFGV01000566.1 GCA_003696605.1 Chloroflexota bacterium
GCCGCAATCACTGGCTTACTAATTCGCCGCAAACGATCCCAATAATCAATAAATGGATTATCCAACATCTCTGCCGGCGTCGCATTCGCCATCTCCTTAATATCTGCACCAGCAGCAAACGCCCGCTCATTACCTGTCACCACCATACAGCCAATCTGATCATCCGTATCAAACCTTTCCAGCGCGTCAATCAATTCGCCCATTACTTGCCGATTTAGCGCATTCAACACTTTAGGGCGATTAAACTGAACAATCCCAACGCGCCCTTCTGTGCGGGTTAAAATTAACTCGTAGGACATGTAAGCCTCCTTTTCTCTGTGAACTGTTACAGTCGTCCACCGCTTTTAGGCAATGAACGGCTATCATCCTCATAAAATCTCGGCCAGAGAACGGCCGTTTCCCTCCGTAACAAACGCCCGTAACCGCTCCACCACCTCAGGCAAGTCCGGCAACCTGTGCTCCCGCCGAATCCGCACCAGATACGACTGCGCCTCCAATTCATCCATATCCATCTCTAACAACAACGCCGCCGCCGCGTGAATCAAAGACTCCCTCTGTTCTCCCGACAAATGAACCAGTTGCCTGGCCAACAAATAATTCACCAATTCACGCATACAATTCACCAACACCCAGTTAGGATCTTCTGCATACGGCCAGGGGGGCGACTCACCCACAGCCTTTGGGGGCGGCAACAATAAATAAATAGCCGTCTCTCCTCGCGCCAACACCGGAATCAAGGCCGGATAGGCCAGATTAGGCATAACAACCACATCAGGGACAGGTTTGCGAATCAGTCGCGTTAGCAACTCTGGTAAATAACTGTCCCGAAAAATCGCTTCCAGATCTTTCATGGCCGTTTGCCAGTGCGCCTGTTGCACCGGATCAGCCCAAAATTCAGCCAACCGTGCCTGCCGGGCAAAGTCGGCTACTGCCTGTAACCATTCTGCCGTCACAGGTACAGGCAATTCACCCACAGGTTCCAACGCTGCTCCCCGACAATGAAGAACGGCCGTTACCACCACCGACACATCTATCCCCGCCGCCAGCCATTCATTCAACTGCACCACAGCCGGATGATCTTTCATGGCCAACACCCACTGCCGCAACTGCTTGGCATGCGGATGCACCGCATGAGCCAACGTCGCCTGCTCCTCCTCTGGCCAGCGACTACCAGCCAAAACGGCCGTTACCAGCCGCACCCGTTCATCCACCAGCACTTTTACATCAGACACGGTAATCTTCCTCCTGCTTCGGCCACAAACGCCAAATAAATACCAAATACGCCACCCCAGCTAACAAATACAAATTTTGCAATTGTGTCATCACTGGTTCTGCCACAGGCGTCAGGGCCACCCAAGCCGTAAAACTTTGCATCGCCTGCACAATCACCATGCCCAAAATACTCCCCGTGCGCAAACGAATCACGCCATACAACACACCCCACAGGAAAAAGTAAATCAGCGCCATTGAATTATCTGACAAAAACGACTCCCGAAATAACAAAAAGCCAGTTGCCCCAAACACCAAACCACTACTAACCGCTGCCGTTAACGGGCCACGCCACTCAGCCAATGCCCGAAACAATACACCAAATGTCCATACCTGTATGGCAAACGCCTCAAACACCAGCAAGTACAAAAACAAACGCCCTGAACCAGGCGGGCCTATATTTTCAATTTCCACCGTCAGAAAGCGAAACAGAAGAAACGCAACCCACCCCAATGAAGCAAATCCAATACCCGCAAAAAGCGGCCGCCCACCCCGCAAACCAAGCCCTGATACACCATACCAAAGCATGCCCAACAACCAACTGACTACACCCACAGCAGCCAGCACAGGGGCAACGGCCGTTCCTCCTTCCATGTCTGCTGTTGTTCCCCCAATGACACCCAGCACCAATTGGCCAGCCAGCACAGGCAAAACCAGTGCCAGCCCACCCTTCAATGCCGGAGACAATCTGCTTTTTCGTGTTATTGTTTGTGTTTTCTTGGCCATAACACGCAAATTGTAACACCAAACGGCCGTTTTCCCACCACAACCCATGCAAAAATAATGACAAATTGAAAGACAAACGGAGAAAGTAAAACCGTGGTTAACTGCTAACTATTTCTTTCCGCCAACAAACGACGAATTGCCCGCCGCATAACGGCCGTATCTGGCACAGCGCCAGTCCACAACCGAAACGCCAACGCCCCCTGCGCCACCAACATCCCCAGCCCACCAGCCGACCGACACCCAACCTGATGCGACTGTCGCATAAAACGAGTCTCTGGCGGGTTATACACCAGGTCATACGCAAACGCCCCACGTGGAAACGGCACATCCTCCGGCCAGACCGAACCACCAGTATTTGGCATCATCCCCAATGGTGTCGTATTCACCACCAAAGGACCAGTCAGCTCACCAATCACATCCCTCAAAGCAGTCAACGCACCACCTTGCAACACCCCGCCCCGAAAATGCGGTGATAAAGCCGCTACCAACGCCACAGCCTGCTCTTCCCGCCGGGCCAACACCCACACCCGACCGCCAGCAGCAGCCAACGCATACACCACTGCCCGCGCCGACCCACCTGCCCCCAATACCAGACAGTCCCGATCGCGCACAGCTACCTGCAACGCCTCCAGGTCAGCCAGAAAACCAGCCCAATCTGTGTTATACCCCTTCAGACGAATGGTATGATGCGCCCTTTGGACAACAATCGTATTGACTGCGCCAATAATACGCGCACCATCCTCCAACTCATCCAGCCAGGGTATAACAGCCTGTTTGTGAGGTACAGTGACATTAGCGCCCAAAAAGCCCAGAGAGGCCAGCCCCCGAACGGCCGTTTCCACCTCCCCCGGTGGCACAGGCAACGGCACATAAGCCAGATTGATACCCAATGCATCCGCGGCCGCGTTGTGCATAGCCGGACTAAAACTATGTGCTACCGGCCAACCCATTAACCCAACCAATCGAGTACGGCCGTCTATCATCCCCATTCCCGCTATCCTTCACCTTCCAGCCAGGACATTCGCGCCCCCAATATCTGCATCGTCTCCACAAAGCCGGGAAAACTATCTGCCACACATCCAGCATCCAACACACAGGTTTCCCCCTGAGCCACCAACCCTGCCACCGCTAACGACATACCCAACCGATGGTCGTCATGGCTATTTACGACCCCACCAGATAACTGCAATGGTCCGGTAACCGCCAGCCCATCATCATATTCCACGACAGGCACACCAAGCTTTTGCAATTCACCTGCCAGCACGCCAATACGATCGACTTCCTTGACGCGTAACTCGGCCGCATCACGTAGCCGGCTTGTACCAGCAGCTTGCGTCGCTGCCACCGTCCAGATAGGGCACTCATCGATGCCGCGTACCACAAGTTCTCCGGCCACATCCACAGCATGAAGCTCGCTAAAGCGGACGATGAGATCAACGGCCGTTTCTCCCCCCGTCACTCGTTCATTCTCCACCACAATCTGTGCCCCCATCGCCCGCAACATCTCCACAATTCCTGTGCGTGTGGGATTAAACCCGACATTCGTCACCCGCACTTCAGAATAAGGCACAATTGCCGCCGCCACCAATACAAACGCCGCCGAAGAAATATCACCCGGCACAGTCAAATCTAACGGCCGTAATCGCCGTTCTGTTGCTGCCGGCAAAATCACTTCATTCCCCTCTACCCGCACCGGTACCCCCATAGCTGTCAACATGCGTTCTGTATGGTCACGTGCCGGTCCCGGTTCAACAATTCGCGTCTCCCCACTGGCATACAAACCAGCTAACAGCACCGCACTCTTTACCTGAGCACTGGCTACTGGCATCTTGTAATGAATACTCTGGAGAGTGGCTGGGGAAATATGTAATGGGGCACGGCCGTTTTCTGATTCAATCTCCGCTCCCATTGCACGCAAGGGAGTCACCACACGCCCCATTGGTCGCCGTCGCAATTGCTCACTCCCATCCAGCACCACCGAAAACGACTGCCCGGCCAATATCCCGGCCAACAAACGCATACACGTCCCTGCATTGCGGCAGTCCAGTGGCTTTTCTGGCTGGCGCAGACCACGTAACCCCTGACCTTCAATTGTTAAATCCCAGGATTGAGGCGAACGTTTTTGAATATGAACCGGCACACCCATTGCCTGTACGGCGTGAAGGGTGGCCAGGGTGTCACCGGCAGGTAGCCAGTTACGGATCTGGCTGACGCCTTCGGCAATGGCAGCCAACATGACTGCCCGGTGGCTAATGGATTTGTCACCGGGAATGGTAATTGTGCCCCGTAAGGGGGCTGTTTGCGGGTAAACGATTAATTGACTGGTCACAAACAACTACCATGTTTTGGGGACATCTGAGCGCTGATGTCCAAACGGCCGTTTACTTGAGGCGAGATTTCATGCGGCGAACAGCCTTGCGGACGGCCTTATCTGCTCGATTGGGGTTGAGGCGGGCAACGGGCGGACGGCCGTTTTTCTCTGCCTGTTCCAACGCATGATGCACCAACAAATGATTGTAACGTCGCATAAAACTGGCGTGATCGGCATCAGGGTGTTCCGCAAAATCGGCCGTTTTCGCTGCCTGCAACTTCTCCACCAGGTCAGCCACTTCCGATTTGGGAATATACGCGGCTGTGGTACTAAACTCCAGCCGGTCATGCACCAGCACCAGCCGCGCCAAAATCACATCCCCTATTTCCACATTCCCATGTCCAGCCGGCTCATACACAGCAAACGTCTCCCCGGTCAAAATATCACGCAAATGCAGAATCTGCCCCTCATATCCAGTCAGCTCATAGCCACCACCCGGTGGGGCATTCAGCCAGGCATCTAAAACCTTTTGTTGATAGGTTGAAAGCGCCGCATATCGCTCTTCGTGATAAACCTCGATAAGACGACGGCCGTTTTCCGGCACATAATCAAACAAAAACCAATCAATAAACCGGAAAGACTCCGGCATACTCATCTCATCGGCCGTTTCCATGTCATACAGGCCATTCCAGTACACCGGCAACGCCTGAGCAAACGCCTCTGCAAACCGTTCATCACGAGCAAACTTCAGTAAATCCCGTCGCAAATACCGGGCAGCTTCCGCCCATGCCCGTCGCTCTTGCTCCGCCTGTTGATCTGCCTGCAAATGGCACTGTTTATACTTCTTACCGCTCCCACAATAACAAGGATCATTTCGACCTGGTTTTTGCATGGTCATCTTATCTACATCCCGCGTCTTAAGCCGTTTCCGCCTCGCTGGCCCGGCGACTGGCCGCCCGATTGCGTACATATTCCACCACCATCGGGAGGACCGAAACAAGGATGATACCCACAATCACTAATTCAAAATTCCGCTTGACAAAGGGGATGTTACCAAAGAAGTACCCCCCAAAAATAAACAGGCCAGTCCACAAAAACGCCCCAAAAATATTATACGTGACAAAACGGCCGTAATTCATCGTCCCCACACCAGCCACAAACGGCGCAAACGTGCGCACAATTGGCACAAACCGCGCCAGCACAATCGTCTTGCCACCATGCTTCTCATAAAACTGCTGCGTCTTCTCCAAATGTTCCCGCTTCAAAAAACGAACATCCTGCTCAAACACACGCGGTCCCACCTGGTGGCCAATCCAATAATTCACCGTATCCCCCAACACAGCCGCCACAAACAACAACAAGAACAACAACGCCACATTCAGCGAACCCAACGCCGCAAACGTTCCCGCTGCAAACAACAACGAATCACCCGGCAAAAACGGCGTAACAACAAAACCTGTCTCCATAAAAATTACCAAAAACAGGATACCATATGTCCATGCACCATAATTGCGAATAATCTCATCCAGATACACATCCAGATGCAAAAATAAATCAATCAAAGTACTTACCAGTTCCATATTTTCACCTTTCCTCAATTTTCAACCATCATACAAGTTCTTGCTTAAGACTTGAATGAACTGAAAAGAATTATCATAAAAATTTTTGATGCGCCACCAAAAAGGCGCCCAAAACGAGGAATTATAACACACACCACCTTTGCCATGCGAAAAATGGAAACCTTCGCACAAAATCCTGTTCGCAGCTAACAAAAAAGTAGCTCCAGGGGAGGGCACCTGGAGCTGACAAAAGGAGAATGATGTTGGGTGGATAGTGTGTCCTTGTACCCACATCATACGAAAATATTGTATCTTGTAAATGGGATTTGTGAACCAGCCCATTGGTCATATATCCGCATCGAACAAAACGGCCGTTTTCCATCCCCTTCGTCATGAACCAACAAAAAAGCTGACGACTCAAGGTCGGGTCGCCAGCTTTTTTCTGAAGGAGGCATACGCTTACTTGCGGAATAGCTCGCGTACAACAATATTCCGCTGAATCTGGCTAGTTCCTTCGTAAATCTGGAAAATCTTGGCATCCCGCATCAGTTTTTCCACCGGGTATTCAGCCATGTAGCCATATCCACCAAAGACCTGGACAGCATTCGTTGTCACGCGCATAGCCATATCGGCTGCATACGCTTTGGCAAACGCGGCAATGGTTGTATTGCGTGTGCCAGAATCCACAGCCCATGCTGACTTCCATACCAGCAGACGGGCAGCTTCAATTTCCATGGCCATATCAGCAATCATGTGGCCAATAGCCTGATGCTGCCAGATGGGGCGTCCCATAGCCATTCGAGTTTTGGCATAATTGACGGCTTCTTCAAAGGCACGGCGAGCCACACCAACTGCGCCAGCAGCCACACCAGGACGGCTTTTGTCAAAGACCTTCATGGCTATCATAAAGCCATCCCCTTCATTGCCCAGGCGATGGGACACGGGAACTTTGACGTTGTCGAAAACAACTTCGGCCGTATCTGAAGCGTGTTGCCCCATCTTGTCAAAGGGTTTGCCCACACTGACGCCTTCCCAATCCCGATCGACAATAAAGCAACTCATGCCATTGTATCGTTTTTCAGGATCGGTGTAGGCAAACACTGTGTAGAAATTGGCAACCGTAGCCCCGGTAATGAACGTTTTGTTACCGTTCAGAATGTAGTAATCACCTTCACGACGGGCAGTTGTTTTAATTCCGGCCACGTCGGAACCGGCTTCTGGTTCAGTGAGGCAATAGGAAGCCATTTGCCCATCAGCCAATCGCCCACCATATTCTCTTTTTTGCTCGTCTGTTCCGGCGATTAGAATAGGAAGGAAGGCCAGGTTGTTTACCGAAATGGCTGTGCTGATACCTGAACAGCCCCAGGCCAATTCTTCACCTACAAGCACTTCTTCAAAGAGGCTCAAGCCTAAGCCGCCATATTCTTCTGGTACATTCATGGCTGTAAGGCCAAGTTCCTGGGCTTTTTTGATAACTGGCCAGGGGTATTCGTGGGTGCGGTCATAATGTTCGGCAACGGGTGCGATTTCGTTTTTGGCGAATTCGCGGGCGAGCATTTGGATCTCTTTTTGCTCGTCGGTGAGGGCAAAGTTGACGGTTCCGTTTGTTTCCATTGTGTTTCACTCCTTACAGATTTGTTTTTTCGGGCTGTGTGCCCGTTGTTTGGTCAATGGTTGGTTATATGGATGTTGATGTTTCAATATCGGGTTCTGTATTTGTTTCGGAGACATCGGCCGTTTCTGTCGTTTGCTCTGGGGCGGGGGCAGGCTCTGGGGCAGCGGGTTCTGGTTCTGGTTCAGTCTCGGTAGTTGGTTCGGCCGTTTTGCCCATGTAAATTTGCTCAACTTTAGGCAAATCCACTGTCATTACCTGATCGTCACTACCTGTATCCAGCAATGCTTCCCGAGGGATTGTTCCTTTTTCAGCAATTGGGCCTTCAACATAGACACGAGAGAGGGCGAAGCCTGTAATACGGCCGTTTTCATCCAGCAAAATATCCCCTACTGTCCCCACTTTTGTACCGCCGGGCGTGTCAATCTCTCGCCCGCGCAACTTGTCCAGTCGCAGCCAATTAGCCGCTTCGGATAATGTCTTGTCATCGGTGATCACTTCAGCGTTTTTAACCAGAATGGCATCCACCCCAAACACCACCACATTTTCCCGCTCAATCAACAAAGATTTACGCTTGAGTAATCCTTCACTCCCGACAAATATACCTGTCAGCCACTCCAACGCCTGATCAACATAGACATCCTTTACTGTGCCAATATTTCGGCCATCTGTAATGCTGATGATGGATTTCCCATTCAGGTCTTTTCCCAATCTCATTGTTAACGCTCCTTTTCAGGCTCCTCCGCCTGTTGCCAACAAAATCGCCACCGATAGACACGCTGTTTAATACGCAGTGCGTCATAGAGATTATAGTACGAGTTTGAAAACAGGTAAAGTGGTTTATGCAGTACAATAGAGAAGTCGGTCGAATGTAATTTAACATAAAGCGAGGTGTTTCATGGATTTGCTAAATATTCAGGCTTTGCGTGCTCAGTTTCCGGCATTGCAGCAAACAGTTGGAGGCAAAACGGCCGTTTTTCTTGATGGCCCCGGTGGCACGCAAACCCCACAAACCGTTATTCAGGCCATGAGAGCCTACCTGGAACAGGGGAGTAGCAACCTTGGTGGTGCGTTTGCTACCAGCCAATACACCGACCAGATTGTCGCTGATGCCCGACAAGCCATGGCCGATTTATTAAATGCCCGCCCAGAAGAAATTGTTTTTGGACAAAACATGACCAGCCTGACTTTTAGCATAAGCCGCGCGCTAAGCCGGCGCTGGCAACCTGGCGACGAAATCATTCTGACGCGTCTTGATCACGATGCGAACATTTCCCCCTGGTTATTGGCGGCAGAAGAACGTGGCGCAACGGTGCGCTGGCTGGACTTCGATCCCACAGATTGTACGTTACGCCTGGACACATTGCCGGATCTCTTAAACGGCCGTACCCGTTTGCTAGCCATTACTGCTGCTTCGAATGCCGTAGGTAGCATTACCAATCTGCCCCAGGCCATCTCTCTGGCTCATCAGGTTGGGGCACTTGTGTATGTGGATGCAGTGCATTATGCCCCCCATGCTCTGATTGACGTACAGGCTCTTGACTGTGACTTTTTAGCCTGTTCCGTGTACAAGTTTTTTGGCCCACACACGGGCGTTCTGTATGGCAAATATCACCTGCTGGAAGAAATTCCGGCTTACAAGGTGCGCCCGGCGCCTGCCCATGCACCCGGCAAATGGGAAACAGGCACACAAAGCTTTGAGAGCCTGGCTGGTGTACGGGCAGCGGTAGATTATCTGGCCAGTCTGGGGGGCGAAACTGGCACCCGACGCGCACGCCTGGAACAGGCCATGAAGCAGATCAAGGCGTATGAAATGTCCCTGAGTACCCAATTTTTGCAAGAAGCAACGGCCGTTTCTGGCCTACGTGTCTACGGCATCACCGACATTGAACAACTGGCCTGGCGTACCCCCACTTTCGCCATTAGCCTGGCCGGATACTCCCCCCGCGAAGTCGCTCATCGGTTAGGAGAAGACGGCATTTTTGTCTGGGACGGTCACTACTACGCCATTGCGGTGATGGAACGATTAGGACTACTAGAACAGGGCGGATTAGTGCGTATTGGCTTTGTTCACTACAACACTTCAGAAGAAGTAACACGTGTCCTGGACGCGCTGAAAAAACTGGGGACAACCAGATAGCATCTGCCTTTACAAAAAAATTGGCGCAACTCTCTATGAGCAAATCCTCACAAATAGTTGACACACGTCTTGTGGTATGCCATAATGCCTCCATCATTAACATTGATATCGCAGTGAAAGCTGCGCCGCCATCTTAATGGACAAGGAGGTGGTGCTTATGGATTGTAGTTATTACCTTTCCAAACGTACCGTAGCGTCACCTCCTGCTGGGAAATAATGGCGCTACGGTACACCATGAGAGACCCTGTTTGCGAACAGGGTCTTTTGTTTTTGGGTACAATATGTGCTTAAATTTGTGCAGGCGCACATATAAATGCAGGTTGTTTTTATTTTCGCCGCGCTTTGTTTTTAGAGGAAGGCAAGTATGAAGGAAATTCCTGTCATTCTTTTTGGTGCGGGCGGGGTGGGGCAGGCTTTGTTGCAGTTGATTGTAAACGGCCGTTCTCGTGTGGCAGAACGAAACCAATGCCGCTTCAATATCGTGGCCATCATAGATAGTAAAACATGGGTCTGGCAACCGGAAGGTCTAACGGATGCACAGTTGCATGACATCATTGCCGCCAAAAAGCACCACCTGCCCGTAGATCCAGCCTGGCGCCAGGAAAAACTGCGAGACCAGAAACGGCCGTCTGACACCGAAATTCTGGAAATTGCCCATCAGGCAGGCCTAAAACAAGCCATTGTCGTTGATGTCACCGCGGCCAACGGCATGGAACCGGTCATCGATCAGGCTCTGGAACTCGGCTACGGTGTGGCATTGGCCAACAAAAAGCCATTGGCCGGTCCCTGGCAAACCGCTCAAAAATACTTCAACCACCCTCTGATACGGCATGAATCTACCGTAGGCGGCGGGCAGCCAGTTATTGCTACCCTGCGTTACCTGCTGGATGTCAACGATCCGATTTTGGAAATCGAGGGACAATTAAGTGGCACACTCGGATACATCTGTGCCCGGCTAGATGAAGGTGTCCCTTTTTCGCAAGCTGTGGCCGCAGCCAAGGCATTAGGTTATACAGAACCTGATCCGCGCGACGACCTGGGGGGCAAGGATGTCATGCGGAAAATCATGATTTTGGGGCGCATGGCTGGCTGGCCGCTGGAAGAAACAGATATTGAAGTAGAGTCGCTTTATCCTTCAGCGCTGGCTCATTTGTCAGTGACGGAATTCATGGCGGCAACAATTGCCCTAGACCCCCCTATGCGCGAACGGGTGGAAACGGCCGTATCCCAGGGAAACGTCCTTCGCTACATCGCCCACCTCGAAAAAGGCCACGGCAAAGTCGGCCTGCAACCCATCCCCGCCCAAAGCCCCCTGGCCAACCTCAAATACATCAGCTTTCGCACCGCCTGCTACAACGATGAACCACTCCTGATTGGCGGCAAAGGAGCTGGCGTGGAAATGACTGCCGCTGGTGTGTTAGGCGACATGATAGACCTGGTGCGAGAAACCCGCTAAGCCTGGTTACCTTCCCGCCGCTGATACGGCATAGGAATATAAGATACGCTTGGCCGCTGTTGACGTGCCTGCGAATAGAGCGCCATCAGCTTATACACCTCTTCCGGCATCTCTGTACTCACTGGCAACCCCATCTCCCGCGCTTCTTCAACAGTAATCGGATAATCATGCGTCCAGGTGCCCGTAGCCATCAGTTCAGCCAATTCCTGCGCCTTCGTCTCATCAATCTGCGGATGATGGCTCAAAATTTCCGCCACAGTATTCCGCACCTGGTTAATGGCCTTGCGCGAAATATCGGCCAAAATTAACGTTCGATCATCTATCTCGTTAATATCCTTCTGCTCCAGCACCTTCACAATAGAAGCCGCCGGTTGATCACCCAATTGGGGATCAACTGGTCCCAGCACGGCATTCTCATCCATGACAATCTCGTCTGCTGCCAGCGCGATCAAAGTGCCGCCTGACATAGCATAATGAGGCACAAAGACAGTCACTTTGGCCGGATGACGACAAAGCGCATGGGCAATTTGCTCTGCTGCCAAAACCAATCCCCCCGGTGTATGCAAGATCAAGTCAATGGGAATATCATCATCCGTCATTTTTATGGCACGCAGCAGCGCTTCACTATCCTCAATATTAATGTATCGAAATACTGGAAATCCAAGCAAGGCCATTGTTTCCTGGCGGTGAATCAACGCAATAACACGACTATTTCGCTTTTGTTCCAGGCGGCGCATCATGCGCAAGCGGGCATCTTCCAGCATGCGCATGCGAATGGCTGGCCAAATACTGGAAATAATAAAGAAGATCCAAAGAATATCGAAGAAAGACATAGTACCTCCTCTGAAAATAAATTAACCGCGGAGAGGCGGAGCGCACAGAGAGAATGAAAAAAGAGATATTTTCATTCGTGGTGGTGTGTCACGTTCATGAAATCTCCTGTAAAATCGGTGTCTTGTGCTCCGAGTGTCATATCTGATTTACGGGTAAGATGTGAACACGCCTGCTTGTATTTTTACCAGGGATAGAATTCATCCGGGTAGTAATAGTAGCGGCGGGCGCGGGGTGGTTGTCGTCGGGCAAAAAGTCGTACAAGGATAAAACCGGCAATAAACCCGCCAATATGTGCCCACCAGGCGACTCCGCCGCCTTGCTGAAAGGTGTTGCTTACCAATGCGAGTGTGCCATTGAGGAATTGGGAGAAGAACCAAATGCCGAGATAGAATATGGCTGGGATTTCGTACACAGGAAAGTAGAAGAAAAAGGGGAAGGGGATGATGGTAATAACGCGCGCGAGGGGGTAGAGGACAAGATATGCCCCCAAAACGGCCGAAATGGCACCACTGGCACCTACTGTGGGCACGACTGAGTCGGCGTAGGCAAATGCATGTACCAATGCGGCCACAATCCCACCCAGCAAATAGAAGAGAAGGTAACGGCCGTGTCCCATCCGATCCTCTACATTGTCACCAAAAATATACAAAGCCAACATATTGGAAATAAGATGTGACCATCCTCCATGTAAAAACATGGAAGTAAAAATTGTCAGACTACCAATGATACCCCCACTTGCCCAAAAACGGGCCGGCACAAACCCAAATACCCCAATAAATCGATCCAGGGCAGCCGGCGGTAAAGCCGTCTCGAACAAAAAGACCAAAACATTCAGGACAATAATTGTGGTGTTAACCACTGGAAAACGTTGTGCGGGTACTGTATCGCGAATGGGTAACATTTATATTCCTTGTGTCCTTGTGCTAGGGTGTATCTACCAACATAAACGGTGACTGAATAATGTTGCCATTGCGAAGAAGCGGCGTGTCGTTTCCATCGGGGAAGTTGAATTCATTGGTTGGTGTGGCATCCAAGTGTAACACAGCCCAAAGAGTATCGCCACTGGAAACGCCACTGACTGGCACTTGAATATTACGGTTAATGCCTGGGGGTAAGGGGATGCGCCCGACGATTTCTCCCGGTTGTCCGTCGCTATCGGTATAGATAACCAGCCAGGTATCCAGATCGGTAACAACATAGGGAATGAGGACTGTGTCGGCTGTCAGGGGCTGATCACGAGTAATGAGATAATTGCCGGGATCGGTGCGGAAAGTAACGGGAGCAGGTAAACGGCCGTCTGGGGTAGTAACTGGTCGGTCTGCCTGGGGAAAGTCAAATTCTCCGATTGGTTCATCGTCAGTGTGGAGCAAAATATGTAGTTGTGGCGTAACAGCGGATTCGATGACTTCTATCTCTACGGCTTCATTCAGACCTGCGGCCAGTGGTGCAAAGCCAATAATCAGCCCCAAGTCACCTTCGTTATCGAAATAAACAACTGCCCATCCGGGACCATTGCTATAAACTCGTTCCAGTTCAATTTTTCCGTCTATAACTGGTTGGTCTAATACGAAAACATCAAGGGGCAAAGTAACATTAAATGTTGTAATTAGCGGTACCCCCCCTACTAGCACGGGCAGGTCTTCGGTGGGATCGAAACGACGTGAACGGCCGTTATCTTCATATAATACAGCGTGCAATGTCGGTGTTGCTTCTCGCCAGCGGATAACAACTGGCAAGGATTCGGTCACACCATCCGGGACAAATATACTTCCCAAAACCTCTCCGACACGTCCATTTTCATCTGCATGGATTTGCAACCAGCCTCCTCCAACTGAAACGACTGTTTCTACCTGAACGATACCATCTTCTCCCACGTTTTGGTCCGCAATGGTAACAGTCGGGAGGCGAAAATCGTATGTAATGGCAAAGTCAGTCATGACAGTGGTGCCATCTTCTTGCCATGGGGAATCTGGGCCGGGGAATTCGAATGTGCCGGGTGTGCCATTGTCATGGTGTAGCATGGCGATAAGGGGATCTGTGGCCTGGAGCGGGTCTATGGTAATGGTAACATCATGGTTGATGCCGGGAGAAACGGCCGTTTGCCCCAGTACTTCGCCCACCTGCCCTTCACTTTGGGCATGGATAACAAGCCAGCCTGCTTCTGGCACACTCACTGTATCAATAACTATTTGCCCATTTGTTCCTAATGCCTGTTCTGAAACAGATATGGCTGCAGGGACTGTGGTGGGTTCTGGGGTGGGTGAAGCAGTTGGGGTAGCTATTGGCGTTGTTGTCACAGAAACGGCCGTTGTCGTCATCTCCGGTGTCATTGTCGCCGTTTCTGCCGTTCCCTCATCTCGCGAACAAGCTGTCAGCCAAACTAAAAATATCAATACACAAAAAATAAAACCCTTTTTCAAGACACACCATCCTCATGCAACAATCATCCGGCCAGCCTTCATGCTACCGACACCACGATTGTAAGCACAAGCAGGCAAAATCCCAAATAAGGCACACACTGACAAACTGGCCTAGCGATGGGCGGGTGGTGCTGCCTGCCACCACATCACCTGGCCATCGGTGATAACCTCAATTGTCCCCAGCTCGTCCGTACGCAAAACAGCCGCACCAATTTCTGCGGCGCGTGCCAGCATGGCCGCATGAGGATGCCCAAACCGATTGTCTTTACCGACGGAAATAACAATAATTTGTGGTTGTACTGCTTGCAAAAAAGGTCGGGAACTGGATGTGTCGGAGCCATGATGACCTGCTTTGAAGACAATGGCCGACAAAGAACGGCCGTTTTTCAGCATAGCCTGTTCCGCTTTCGTCTCCGCATCTCCTGTTAACAACAACGAAAATGATCCATACACCAGTCTTAATGAGACCGAATTCTCATTCCGATTATCTTCATCCAGCACATCTCCCGGATGCAACACCTCCAGCCGCACCCCATCCCCAAACGAAATAACCTCCCCAGCCATCGCCCGGTGCACAGGCGTCCCAGCCTGCTCCGCCGCTTGCAACACTGCATCATAAACGGCCGATTCTCCCATTCCCTCACCATCTGTTATCAACTGCCCCACCTTATACCGCTCAAACACTCCTGGCAACCCCGAAACATGATCCGCATCCGGATGCGTCGCCACCACAATATCAATCTCCCTGTCCCAAAACGGCATCTGCCGTCCCAGTCGATCATTCAACACACTCGGATAAAGCCCCCCATCCACAAGAATCTGGCGACCCGTTGGCGTTTGAATAAAAATGGCATCTCCCTGCCCCACATCCAAAAACGCCACATGCAAATAACCATCCGGCTGGCCATTTGCCCAGGATACGGTAAAGATGACAGCCAGCCCGCTAATCGTTACGGCCGTTTTTTGCGTCAGGTTACGCCGCGCCCGTGCCAGCAACTCAATTCGACGCTCCATATCCAGCCGTGCCCACCACGTTACCGCCGCAATCAGCCCATACACCCCCACCAACCCCCAGGCCGAAAGCGAAACCGGCACAGCTGCCCCCGGCACACCGGCAAACGCCCGCACCAACACAATGGTATAAGTCAAAAACAACCATGCCACCCAGGCCAACACCTGACCCACAACCGGCACAACCATCCCGGCCAATGTCGCCATCCCACCCCAAAGCATTACACCCGGTTGCGCCGGCAAAATCAACGCATTGGCCGGTAAACTGATAAGCGACACCTGCCCAAAATAAGCCATCATCAGGGGTAAAGTCAACACTTGGGCGGCCAGTGTCAAAATAACAGCCTCAGTCAACAATCCCATCAACCATTCCACCAGCCTCTCATCCAGCCAACGCAACAACTGGCGACGTGTCCACTTTGTAAGCGGATCGGCATATAGCATCAGCCCCAGCGTTGCTGTAAAACTGAGCTGAAATCCGACATCCCAAAGAGTAAACGGATTGAGCAAAGTCATAAGAAAGCCAGCCAAAAAAAGCGAGCCATAAGCAAAATTGGGACGTCCAAGCCAACGACTGCTGACAAGATAAATACTGCCCATAATCGCTGCCCGCACGACAGACGCATCGGCACCCACCAAAATGGTATAAGCCACAATACCACTCATAGCAACGACTGTGGCCACACGTTGACTAAAAATACGCTCGCTAATACCAACAAAAATGGCAATCAGAATGGCGATATTAAACCCGGAAATGGCAATAATGTGGGTCATGCCCGTCGTACGAAAGTTGTCGGCCAGGTCTGGTGGTAAGCCATTGTCGTTACCTAACAGGATACCAGTCAGAAGGGAAGCTTGTGGATCGGGCAAAAGATGTGTAATTGTGGTTTGTGCATATTGTTTAAATGCAAAGATGGCATGGTAAATGGGATTGCCTTGTTGTTCAGCCAGGACGGTGAGATGCGGGCGGTACATGATGGTGTGGATGCCCTGACGAGCCAGATAGGCTTTGTAATCAAAGTTGGGGTTGCTTTGTGGGGTCTCTAAACGGCCGTTTAATTGCACCCGCGTTCCATATTCAATCACCGGAAAACGAAAAGTCTGAACAAGGAGATCGCCAGCAGGAGAAACGGCCGTTCCATCCGGCAAAACCAACTCCTCAACCCGTACCCTCAAATTCACATACCGATCACGCACATCTGGTTCATCCACTACCAAACCAGTCAGTGTAACCCCATCCATGCCGTTATAATAAGCCACATGAGACGAATCAATACGGGGAACGGCCGTAACAAACCTCACTCCCCCCAAACCCAACGCCAACAC
>RFGV01000567.1 GCA_003696605.1 Chloroflexota bacterium
ATCCTGCACTATCCGTTACCACATAGGAAACGACATATGTTCCAGGGCCAGTGAGGTCAAGGTCAACCGTACCGGTGGCGTTATCGATTACACCCGGTGGACTGATTGAAAAGGTGCCGCCAGCTTTTCCCGTTATTGTTGGTGTGGGATCCGGGTCATTGATACAATAGCTGCTTGCAGAATAGGCAAAGGTGGCATCGAGGGCGGGCATCACTGTCAGGTAAAGGGAATCGACATCCCCGCAAGGCAGGGTATAGGTAATAAGCTGCTGGCCCGGGCCGGCAGCAGCAGGGTCAAAATTTCCGCTAACCGGATCAACACCTGGACCGCTCCATGTGCCACCAGGATTTACTGCCTGCAACGTAACTGGATTGTCATAAAGACAGAAAATAACATCAGCAGGGGGAATTATGGATGCATCACACAGGGTGTCACAGGGCTGCATATTGTTGATATCCGTAATAATCAATTCGTTACCGCTACCATCAATGATGCGTACGGTATCCACATTTGGTGGCGGTGTTGCAGTAAAGCCGGTAGCAAAAGTCGTCCACGACATCACCATAACGGCACATCCCGGTGGTTGGCTGCATGGCGGGATAATCGGTGGAACCGGAGGGAAACAGTTGCTGCAATCCTGTGTGTAGGTGGGATTCTGGAAAGTATAGGGACCCCCATCACCCCCTGAAGCGGTAATATCTCCATTTGTTTCCCGGCACGCTTCTACGGGCACATTACAAAGGTTTACCCGGATACGTATTGAATCAGACCCACACGGGAGGGTATAAACAATGGTGTGCTGGCCTGGACCGGCAACGGCAGGGTCAAACAGGCCCGTATTCGGGTTAACAATGCCGGGGCCTGAAAATGTGCCGCCCGGTGAGCTTGGTGTTAATGTAATAGCGGGGTCGGTGGTACACATCGGCCCGGCAGGACAGATATTGGCATCACAACAAACCAATTGCACCGGATTGCAAGGGCTGAGTGCAACCGATTGGATATAGCCCGTCCGCGAGGGTGAACTGGAAGTCCCCGTGCTGCCACAAATGATTACCTCACCGGCAGGGCTCACTTCTACATCCGATACGCGGAAGTTTACTGAAGTTTGTGAGATTATATTCAGGTTTCCGTCAAATTTCACCACCCTGTCGCTTGACCCGGCATATACATTTCCGC
>RFGV01000568.1 GCA_003696605.1 Chloroflexota bacterium
ATAACAACGGCTGTACCTACAGTGAAACGTTTGCCATTATCCCCTATCAATTTAATGTCAATGTTTCAAGGACAAACGTTACCTGTAATGGTGCCTGTGACGGTCAGCTATCTGCAGCTCCATGGGGTGGTACAGCTCCTTTTATATACCAATGGCTCGATGGGTCGAATAACCCTGTGCCCGGCAGAACCAGCAGAACGGAATATAACGTGTGCCCGGGCACATATAAGGTGAGTATTACCGATGCCAATGGCTGTTCATTGATTAGCTCTGCGGTTACAATCACCGAACCACCCGTATTAACACTGTCGGCCAGTGCAACCGCAATTCCCTGTACGCCTGGTTGCACTTCCACAGGCACGGCTATTGCCAACGGTGGTACTCCCCCCTACAGTTTCGCATGGTATGATACGAGTGGTGCACAATTGCCCGGCAATGCTTCCACCATCAACAACCTTTGCCCGGGAACACACTCGGTGGTTGTTACCGATGCCAATGGCTGTAGTGCAGGTCCGGTTAACTTCGATGTCATCCAGTTCTTTATGAATGTTGATGACAGCGTAACCAATATCAGCTGCAATGGAATGAGTGATGGCGCTATCGACCTGACGGTTACCGGAGGAAGCGGGCCATATACCTTTTTCTGGTCACCACTTGGGCAAACCACAGAAGATATAAGCGGCTTGCCTGCAGGCACCTATTCGGTTACCGTGAACAACTCCCAGGGATGCTCGGCAACCCGCACGTTTACCCTCACAGAGCCGCCTCCACTATCGCTTGTCGTTGATGCAAAACAATATGTTGGCGGCTGGACGGTACGGTGCAATGGGGAAAACAGCGGAAAGGCATATGCCGTGCCTTCCGGTGGCACACCGCCATACTCCTTCCTGTGGGATGCCAATGCCGGCAATCAAACCACAGATACCGCCTTCCAGCTCTATGCGGGTACATACCACGTTACCGTCACCGATACCAATGGCTGTGTGGTCAGCGACAGTATCACCCTGAATGAGCCCCCACCAATGAACCTGACATCGAATTACAAGGAGCCTTCCTGTTTTGGCGATTCCACCGGCTGGATCGATGTAACTGTATCCGGAGGCACACCACCTTATTTCTACTTCTGGCACACCAGTGCCGGGGTTCTGAACATGATCGAAGACCTGAACAATATCGACACCGGCATGTACGTTTTTGCCGTGCTCGATTCAAACGGCTGTGTATTGAAAGACACGTTTATCCTGAATCAGCCTCCGCAACTCGTCCTTTCCGAAACCCACCGCGATGTGAATTGCAATGGCGGCAATTCCGGTGCGATTGACCTTACCGTAACCGGGGGTACCCCACCCTATTCCTTCCAGTGGAATAACAGCCAGACTACTGAAGATATCTCCGGTTTAAGTGCAGGCACGTATACCGTAACCGTAACCGATGATTCCAGCTGTACAGAAAATCTCTCGGTAACCATAGCCGAACCGGCACCACTCCAGTTGACCGAAACCCACCGCGATGTGGCATGCAATGGCGGTAACACTGGCGCTATCGATCTCACCGTAACCGGGGGTACCCCGCCCTACTCATTCCAGTGGAATAACAGCCAGCAGACCGAAGACATCTCCGGTTTAAGTGCAGGTACATATACGGTAACCGTA
>RFGV01000569.1 GCA_003696605.1 Chloroflexota bacterium
ACATTACCTCATGGGAAAGAGATGTGGACAGGGTAGTGAACCATGTCAGAGTCAAAGGCGGCTTCGAAAACATCCTCACGGAAGAAACCATAACGGGAAGCGGAACAACATTCACACTCACGCACAAACCATCAGGAAGTTTCAAAGTGGTAGTGGGCGGATCCGAAGTAAGCCCGCAGAACTACACAGTAGACGCAGAGAACAAAACAGTCACATTCACAACCTCACAAACAAACCCAACATTCACATACACCTACAACAGGCCCGTAGTGGTCGAATACCAGGACGACGACAGCATCAACACCTACGGCGAAAACTACAAGGAAATCCCAGCACCATGGCTGACAGACCTGGCCGACGCCAGGAAATACGCCAAAGAATTCGTCAACGCCTGGAGGGAACCCCCAGTGACCTGCCAACTCATAAGGCCAACAATCGACACAACAATCGATGTCAACGAAAAAATAACAGTGGTCGACAGCATCCGCAACGAATCCGAACAACTCACAATAACCAAAATAGTGTGGGACTCCAACGGAAGAACAATCGTCACCCTTGGAAGCAACCCTTACATAGAAGGAGATTGGAAAAGAGAAGTCCAGGACAGAATCAAGAAGATAGAACGCCGATTTTTCGAGCAGGACGAACAAATCTTCTCAAGATTAATCAAGCACAAACTCAAAGCCAAACTCAACCTCAAAGTCAAAGTACAATACGCAAGCCCAGTGGACAGTTTCCTCCTGGGACACCTGACGCTGGGAAGATTAAGGAGTGGTTTCGATGCTGAACCTGACTGTTCGAATAACAACAACAACGGCACATGGGCTGGCTCTGGAGTTACGACTGGAAGCCAGTACACGACAAGCGGCTGGCGACTCTCCGCAGGCCAATTCAACGGTACAGACAGAAAAATCACAGTACCACACGATGCGACGCTGGACATCACCACTCAATTCACAATAGCATTCGCAATCAAAGTAAGCGCCTACCCAGGAAGCGAAACACCCATTATCCACAAATACTCCTCAAACACGGGCTACAAAGTAGTGCTGCGAAGCGATGGAACAATCAGAATTTACATAGGACAAACCACAGGTTATTTAAGCGCAACAAGCACAGCAACGATAGGAACAGGATCCTGGAAGCACATCGTCATAGTCAGGAACGGAACGACAATTTATTTTTATTTCGATGGAACGCAAGAAACAATAAACCTCGGCTCAACCAACAGTTCAACCAACACAACAAACCTCACAGTAGGCAGCGATGGAACAAACTACTTCAGCGGAGAACTCGACGAAATAATGATTTTCAACACAAACCTCTCAAGTGCGGAAGCAACAGAAATTTATGAGAAAAGATTCTGGGACAACCACGCAAGATGGGCCAACTGTGTGCTGTGGCTCGCAATGGACAATCCCAAACTCGGAAACAGAATCGGAACGAAAACAACACACTACACGGACTGGTGAAACACAATGGTACTGACCACAACAATGCTGGACGACACCCAGGCAACAATACAATCATTCATAATAAGCGACTGGACGCACTTCTGCGTAGGCGACGGAACAACAACACCTGCAGCATCCGACACAGCCCTGGACAACCAAACATTCATCGACACAATAGACGACACGGACACTTCAGTAAGCAACGAAGCAACCGTCACGGGAATAGTCGAAGCAGGAGAGAACAACGGAAACGACATCAACGAAGTCGGAATCAAAGACGGAGCCACAGGCAACCTCAAATGCAGGAAAACAATCACAACAATAACCAAAACCAGCGACATAATCGTCTACATCGACTACACTGTAACAATCACAATGGAGGAAATTTAAAATGGACACAACCGTCAAAACAATACTCACCCTCCTCGAACAAATCAACAAACAAAACCCCACAGTCCAAATAACCCTAGCAATCAAAACAACAAGAGCCTCGCAGAAAAACA
>RFGV01000570.1 GCA_003696605.1 Chloroflexota bacterium
CATATATGCCGCTCCAGGTATAGGAAGTATCCATGAGCAGGCGGTAAGCCCTGGGCGAAAAGTACCACATGATGGTGTCGATATATGCCATAGCCCGTTGCTTTGAAGCATCGGGGTTGACCGGTGTCGATTGTGAATACCATCCCCATGGCTCAAATCCTGCTCCATAGAATGGGTACAGCCCTTCATACACCCTGCCGTCTGTGCTCGGAGGACCCTGCGGGAAATTGCCACCTTTCAAAATATCCTGATTGCCCAACCGGTTGGCTACTCGCATATGGTCTCCGGCTCCGGATACCTCAACTACCGGGTTACCCGTAGCTGCTACAAATACGATACCTGTATTAAAAGGCGTGCCGGGGTCTGCCACCCCTGCCATTGATACCATGGGTACTTCGCCCGGTTCCTGCCACAGGGTATCTCCCACCGCACCACCGAGGGATAACACCATTTGGAAATCATTGGAATGTCCGGGATTATCGAAATTGTTGAAAGATGGATTGCCTCCTTTACCATGGAAATCCCCCCAGATACTCTGATCGACAAATGGGTTACCATTTCCATCAAGAAACTTCGGATTCATCAATTCTGATGCTTTATTTAATGATGCTGCTGCCAGGGCAACGTAGGCTCCTGAATTTGAGCCGCCCACAACTATTTTGGTGGTGTCAACACCATAGGTTGAGGCGTTTTCTTTGAAATACCGAATACAGGTGAACAAATCCTGCTCTGCCCGGTAAACAGCAAGCACGATCCCTTTTGCACGGAGTTCCTGTGTGGTGTCCAGGGGATTCCATCCCAGGCGGTATGTCATGGAAACAGCCACCCATCCCCGTTTGGCAAACCTTGTGCACATTTCAACAAGGCAGCTGTCTTCCTTTGTGCCAAAAGGCACACCGGTTACGAAATTTGGCAGGAAGCTGCCGGAATGCATTAAAATGATCAATGGCCGTCTGGTGGAAGTGTCTCCAACTGGTGTATAAACGTCCATTTTTAAATCCTGGAGTAACGGGCTACCAGTCAATATAGAGTAATTCTGGCCATAAGTGATGTCGCGGGCAACTGTCACATCCTGAAACAGTTCATCGAGAATCCGTTC
>RFGV01000571.1 GCA_003696605.1 Chloroflexota bacterium
GGTTTTGTTTGTGCTGGCCACAACGGCACCAAACTCATCGGTGGCGAAAATTTCTACGTGACCACGAAATTCGTTGCGAAAGGCAAGCATGACGTTGGAAGCGTCATTGTTGATACGACTCTGGATAAATGAGCCTGTATAAGAAGCATTTTGCCATTCTTCGTTTAGTAATTCCAGGGTTAATCGAATGATGTCTGGGTGTCCTGAGTATTTGTTGTTTTGGGCAATTGCAACTTCTTGGATGGTTTCGTTGAAGCTGAGTGCCTGGATGAGGTTGGTTTGGCGGGCTAGTAGTTCGCCCAGAGCCAGCGATTGTGTTTCGGCAAGGGTGTGAAGGTTTTCGCCGGTGGCATCAGTCAGGGCTTGAACGGCCGTTCCCAACACAATGGCCGTAGCCAAAAGCAATGCCAGCGCCGTAATAACCACTGTGGTTGCCAATAGCTTTGTACGCACGCTGTATCTTTGGAATTGACGCACGAACAAAACAAGAAGAATCAAGAACAGCAATCCGGAAATAGCAGGGAGAAATGCCTGCAACACGGGCACCGATAGCCGGTATTGGGGGCCGAACATATCGATGATGATGATCAATATGCCGACAACGATACTGATGAGGGTCAGGCGAGTTGCTTCTTCTTCCGGTAATGTCTGGCTGGCAATTAGCACCGTCGCCATAACAGCCATGATACCGACCGCTAATCCCAAATCGGCCAACAGGAGGGGGGTGGCAAACAGCATAATCAGGCCAGAGCCGATGAGAATTTTGATGCCACGTTCATGTTGGTGGCGACGACTGAGCAAGGTGCTAAGGGATGCCCCGCCGATAAACATGGCCAAAAAGATAAGTGCAACGTAGAGCTGCCACGCTTTCATTTGGATGGCCAGGTAGATGTAGAAACCAGTTGTGATGATGGCGGTAATCAGAAAAAGGATGGACATGCGAATGGCATTTTGCACGTATATTTGGTGCTTGTCGGCCGTTTTCTCACGGGTGCTTGAGTCCATGTTTGTTCTCCACAAAGCCAGCAGACATCTGCTACAAAGTTATGAGATTATTCGAATTCAGCAAAACCTCTTCCCAGATTCAGGGACTGCATGCAAAGTATGATAGCATAATTTGATTGTCAATGCGTGAAGAAGGCGTAATGAGTACGCCTATTTCGTTGGGAAATAGGTACTCATTATATTAAGGAAACACAGATTTTGAGATTTAGGTACTATGTGTTGGTATTATCAGAAGGTGTATTTAACAATTGTGTCAGTAATTTGTTGACCAATGCCGGGTTAGCCTGCCCTCGTGTTGCTTTCATTACCTGGCCCACAAACCAGCCTCGTAACTGTTGTTTGCCATTGCGATAGGCAATAACTTCTTCAGGGTGGTTTACCAGGATTTGGTTGATGAGGTTGCGGAGGGTGGTTTCGTCGGAGATTTGGGCCAGTCCGCGAGATTGGACGATGGTTTGGGCTGGTTGGCCGGTTGTAAACATTTCGGCCAAGACTTCTTTGGCGGTATTGTTGTTGATTGTTTGGTTGCTGACTAGCTGGATGAGTTCGACAAGGTTGTGTGGGGAGATGCGGATTTCGGTAATGGATTGTTTGTGTTCGTTCATCAGGCGGAACAGGTCGTTGATGATCCAGTTGGCGATGGTTTTGGGATCGCTGCCAATGGAAACGGCCGTTTCAAACCACTCCGCCACTGCCCGTTCCTCTGCCAGCACCCGCGCATCATACTCTGTCAATCCATACTCAGCCCGATAACGAGCAATTTTAGCATCAGGCAGTTCTGGCAATTCAGCCCGCACCCGCTCAATCCATGCATTATCAATCTCCAGAGGAGGCAAATCGGGCTCCGGAAAATACCGATAATCCTCTGCTTCCTCTTTCACCCGTTGTGTAAATGTTTCTCGCCGCCCCTCATGCCAGCCACGTGTTTCTTGTACCACCTGTCCACCATCCCGCAAGACCGCAATCTGACGAGCTATTTCATAGGCTGTACCTTCGGCCAGCGAACGAAAACTGTTCAGGTTTTTCAATTCAGTGCGTGTGCCCAAAATCTGGCTGCCTGCCGGACGAACACTGATATTGGGTTCTACCCGAAACACCCCTTTTTCCATGTCGCCAGAATTGACACCCAAATAGCGCAAGATCTGGCGCACCTTCATCGCATAAGCACGTGCTTCTTCTCCAGAGCGGATGTCTGGCTCAGAGACAATTTCCAGCAGGGGAACGCCAGAGCGGTTATAATCCACCAAAGAACCACCATCTTCCAGGTGGGTCAGCTTGCCGGTGTCTTCTTCCATGTGTACGCGCCGAATACCAATTCGTTTGGTTTCTCCGGAGTCCAGTTCAATATCCAGCCAGCCATTGACGCCCAAAGGAAGTTCATATTGGCTGATCTGATACGCTTTGGGTAAATCGGGGTAGAAGTAGTTTTTGCGAGCAAATATGTTATGGTGTTGGATGGTGCAGTTGAGCGCCAGGGCGACACGCATGGCATATTCAACTGCCTGGCGGTTGATGACTGGCAGCATGCCCGGCATACCCAAACACACGGGACAAACGGCCGTATTTGGTGGTGCTTCTACACTATCCACCACCCGACACCCACAAAACATTTTAGAGCGAGTCATCAACTCCGCATGAATTTCCAGGCCAATTACCGCTTCGTATTGAGTCATATCGTTTTCAGGTTTTGCTTATTACATCGTTATTCAGTTTTTGGTAAAAAGAGAGCGTTAGCATTTCAAACTCGTCGGCAGTGAATATGTCTGCACAGAAAATCTGTTTCCCACTGATAGCGTGTGTGGTTTGGCAGGGGGGATGGCAGAACGGCCGTTTCACCCATGCCGACGCATAAACCGCTCAATACGATTCAAAGCTTCCTCAATCTTCTCATACGCTGTGGCATAAGAAGCCCGCACAAACCCCGCACCACTTTTACCAAACGCATCACCCGGCACAACCGCTACCTCTTCCTCTTCCAGCAAGCGCATGGCAAATTCCTCACTGGAGAAACCAGTCCGTGCAATAGATGGGAAAGCATAAAATGCCCCCAACGGCTCAAAACAATCCAGCCCCAACGTATTAAACCCTTCTACAATCAGGCGGCGGCGACGATCATATTCTGCCCGCATTTCAGCCACATATTTTTCTCCCTGCTCCAGGGCGACAATGGCAGCTTCCTGAGCCGTCGTAGGCGCTGACATGATGGTGTATTGATGCACTTTACGCATGGCTGCCAGCAGGTCGGGCTGAGCACAGGCATACCCAATGCGCCAGCCAGTCATCGCGTAGTTCTTGCTAAACCCGCCTAACAAAATTGTGCGCTCCCGCGCATCGGGCAAGGCCGGCACACATACATGCCGCACCCCATATACCAGCTGGTCGTAAATTTCATCCGAGATGAGTAGCAGGTCGTACTTTTCGGCCAGGGTGACAATTTCGATCATGCGCTTGCGAGACATAACCGCGCCAGTTGGATTATTGGGGTAGCTGAGTAGAATGGCTTTGGTCTTGTCGGTGATGGCATCTTCAATTGCTTCGGCCGTTACCTGAAACGCTTCTGTGACTGATGTGGGGACCATAACAGGAACGCCACCGGCAAAAGAGACTTCTGGCGCATAGGACACAAAGCAGGGTTCAGGAATGATAACTTCGTCGCCGGGGTTAAGAACGGCCGTCATTGCCAGATAGAGCGCCTCACTGACACCAACCGTAATCAAGATCTCTCGTTCCGGATCGTATTCAACCCCATAGAGCCGGGCCAGGTGCTTACTCAAAGCTGACCGCAACTCAAAAATACCACTATTTGAAGTGTAATGGGTTTCACCCCGCTGCAATGACTCAATACCTGCCTGCAAAATTGGAGCCGGTGTCACAAAGTCTGGTTCGCCAATTCCCAGAGAAATGACATTTTTCATAGTCGCCGCAATGTCGAAAAACTTGCGAATTCCTGAAGGGGGAGTGTGTGCAACCTTGTTGGAAATGTAATTACGCATGATAGTATCCTCCAGTCGTTTGTTTACCATTCAACTGTTGAGTCGTCACTAATAAAACAGCTCTGGAAGCGGCCACGAACAACTGCTCGCCGACCAACGATAGCATTTTCCAGAACACAATTTTCTACACAAGCGCCAGCTTCAATGATGCTGTTGCGGATAATAGCCTGGCGCACAACCGCTCCAGCCTCTATGTTGACATAAGGCCCAACAACGGCCGCTTCTACCACAGCCGATTCGTGAATAAACACAGGTGGCAATACAGTAAAATCCTCTGCATAACTCCGCTCAATCGCATCTTCTGAAGCGTACCCCAACGAAAGCAAACGGGCGTTTGTTTCCAGTACGTTTTCCGGATTACCGGCATCCAGCCACAGGGTAACCGGTTTTGTGGCAATGCGAACGCCTTGCGCCAACAATATCTGATACGCATCAGCCAGATAGAATTCGCCGTTGGTTTGTCGATTATCAGTAATGACTTTTTCCAGAGCCTGACGCAGCAAACGGCCGTTTCGGAACCAATAAATGCCCGCAATGGCCAGCTTATGCGCCATATTATCTGGTTTTTCAATAAATTCAGTTACATAACCATCATCATCCACTGCCACCACGCCAAACTTTCGCGGGTCATCCACCTCTTGTACCAGACACACCGCATCCGCATCTGTGTGATTGATACTCATATAATCCGCTTCCACCACACCATCCCCAAACGCAATCAGCACTTCACTATCATCCAGATAATCCCGACATTGCCAGATAGCATGTGCCTGCCCCAATGCTTCAGGTTGTAGTACAAAGCGACTAACCAGGTCAGGGTAATATTCTTTTATCCAGGCCTCAATTTCATCCCCTTTATAACCTACCACAAAAATAACCTCATCAGTGGTTATATCTGCCATCATATCCAGCAAATGACCTAATACCGTATGCCCCGCCACACTTAGCAACGGTTTGGGGCGGCTCCAGGTAAGTGGCCGCATTCGTTTTCCATATCCGGCAAGCGGGATGATTACTTTCAATGTCAAGCCTCCTCAAATTTCAGCAATCCAACAAGACAAAGTTTTGTCCAGTGCAATTTAGCACACTACTCAGATGTTGCCTGTTCGTAAGCATAAGCCACATTTAGAATGGTGGCTTCTGCCAGCGTGTCTCCAATTAATTGTAAGCCAATCGGTAAGCCGTTGCTATCAAATCCGCAAGGGACAGATAGCCCGCAGCTTGCACTCAGATTGACTGGCAAGGTAAGAATATCGGCCAGATACATACTGAGCGGGTCGTTGACACGTTCTCCAATTTTGAAAGCTGTGGTGGGACTAACAGGAGCCGCAATGACATCCACCTTTTCAAAAGCGGTCTTGAAGTCGTTTTTGATGAGTGTGCGTACTTTGAGGGCACGGCCGTAATATTGATCGTAGTAACCGGCGCTCAAGGCGTATGTACCGAGCATAATCCGCCGCCGAACTTCTGGCCCAAACAGGGCACGGGTTTGCTTCACAGTGTCGATCATGTCTTTGCCAGGGACACGTGGCCCATAGCGGATACCGTCGTAGCGGCCCAGGTTGGCGCTGGCTTCGGCGGGTGCAATGAGGTAGTAAGCGGGCAAGGCATATCGGGTATGAGGCAGGCTGATTTCATGGATTTCTGCCCCAAGTTCTTCCAGTTTGGCAATGGCAGCACGAACGGCCGTTTCCACCTCCGGCTCTATGCCTTCAATAAAATATTCCTTAGGCACACCAACCCGTAATCCTTTGATATCACCCGTCAGTGCCGCCTCATAATCTGGTACGGGAACATTCAGGCTGGTACTATCCCGGCGGTCATATCCAGCCACTACCTGAAAGAGTGCCGTACAGTCAGCCACTGTGCGCCCAAACGTACCCACCTGATCTAGCGACGAAGCAAACGCAATAACCCCCCAACGAGAAATACGGCCGTAAGTCGGCCGTAGCCCCACCACCCCACAAAATGAAGCCGGTTGACGCACACTTCCGCCCGTATCCGTGCCTAAAGCTGCATAAGCCAGATGGGCCGCGACGGCTGCTGCACTTCCGCCACTACTTCCTCCCGGCACACGACTCTTGTCCCATGGGTTTCGCGTCACCACATACGCCGAATTTTCCGTAGAAGACCCCATGGCAAACTCATCTGTATTCGTTTTACCAAGAATGACAGCGCCCGCATCTTTCAGTTTTTCCACCACAAACGCATCATAAGGAGGAATAAAGTTCTCCAAAATTTTGCTGCCGGCTGTCGTAGGAATCCCTTTTGTACAGATAATGTCCTTAATAGCTACCGGCACACCCAACAATGGGGAATCATCTCCTTGTGCCCGGCGGCGATCTGCTTCAGCTGCCTGAGCCAGTGCCAGCTCGTCTGAGATGGTGAGATAGCTCTGAATCTCGTTATCCGCTGCCACAATTCGATCCAGCATCGCCTGGGTGACTTCTACGCTGGAGATCTCTTTGCGGCGCAAGGCTTCTCGGAGTTGGGTCAAAGTAAGTGTCGTTACATCCATCACAGTTTTGCATCCTGTTTGTCGTGGCCTGAGTCATGATCTGAAATGAAAACAGGGCATTTTGCCCCGTCTGGTTGGCGAGTGTGACCGATTTGGCGATATGGGTAATTATCTGCCGATTATTCTTCCAGCACAGATTGGATCAGGAATTGATTGTCTGCCTGTTGTGGCGCATTAAACAACACATCTTCTAACGGCAAGGATGGCTCTACCCGGTCTTCGCGCATAACGTTGTGGCGAGAAATTGCGTGTGTGGTGGGAGGGATATTGTCCAGGTCTAGCTCGTTGAGCATAGCCGCATAGTCTAATACTGCCGAAAGCTGTTGCTGGTATTGAATCAGTTCCGCTTCGGTCAAAGCCAACCGGGCCAAATGGGCGATTTTGGTTACGTCTTCGAGTGTCAGGTTCATAGAAAAATTATAACATTGCGTGTAGGTATCACCAATCTGATGTAATGGGGTGATGGATTAGGATTCGGCCGTTTCTGCCGCAGCCGCTTCTGCCTCTGCAAATGCCTCTTCTGTCCAAAAGTTTTCTGGCGCAGTCAACTTGTCAATATAAAGCACCCCATCCAAATGATCGATCTCATGTTGAAAAATACGCGCTGTCCAGCCCTGCAAACGCAGACTGATTTTTTTGCCATGTCTATCCAGGGCACGCACGCGAATTGCTTCATGTCGGCTCACTTCACCCAGATAACCGGGAATAGAAAGACATCCTTCGATGCCATCCACCATTTTGCGCGACTTCCACACAATTTCCGGATTGACAATTACAAACAACTCACGGGAATCTTCGATTTCATTTCCTTCTTCATCTACCTTTGGCAATGATTCAATCACAGCCAGGCGCAAAGGGACATTGACCTGCGGGGCAGCCAGACCAACCCCATGTGCTTCCCGCATTGTTTCGATCATGTCATCAATCAGCTTTTGCAAGTTCTCATCAAATTTCGTCACAGGTTGGGCTTTTTGGCGCAAAATGGGCGCAGGCAAGGTGACAATTTCTAATACACTCATGGTTTTATCTCTACATCCTAAATTCTTTCTTTGTCAGATTGTACCAACAGCATGAGTTTACCCGTTTCTCTTTCGGGAAACCAGATTATGCCTGATATTATTGTACCAGTTTTGGTTGCTTGTGGGGATTTTGGCAGGGTTTGTAGTTTGTCTAAACCGACAACGTGGGAAGTAGTGTTTTGTAGCAGCCTCAGGTGTTAGTCTTGTTCTTCCAGTAGTTCAGGAGGAGGGGTACGTGGGGGGATGCGATTTTGTTCAGTGGCTTGTTTGTACACATCCAGGAGAACGGCGTATTCTTTGCGGCGTTCCTGCCCTTCGCGTATGCGTTGTTGTTGCCGGAATTTGTCGAGTTTGCGGAAGATGTCACTTTGGATGAGGCTGGGTTTGGGTACGTTTTCGAAGGTGATGTCTGCGGTTGCGCCAGCGGTTTCGATGATGACGTTGCCGTAATTGAAGATGGTGGGAAAGAGGCCGGGTTGGTCAGCATTGACATTTTGAATGTTGGCCAGGGCAGCTTGTTTGCGGCTTTCGCCAAAGCCGAAGGGGCGACGGTCAATGTCTATCACGAAACGGTCGGTAACCTGGAATGTATCGTTACGCCAGTCTTCTATTTGCCAGACGAGCCAGCCAATGTCAATGGCAAACAGGATGAGGGCTGGGAGAAGAAGTTGGGGGAGGGTGAATTGGAAGAGGCGAATGAGAATCCAGCCAACGAGTAAGAGAATGAGACCGAAGCCGAGGGGCATAGTGATTTGTTCCAGGAGGACGAAGAGGTGTTTGCGATAGGTAATGACGCCGTTTTCTTCTGTACGCCATTTGTAGCGTTGGATGAGGCGAGAGAGTATGTTAGGTTCGGCCGTTTCTGGTATTTCAGTATCAGTCTCTTCTTCATCCATAACAGGATGCAGTGGTGGCTCAACCTGGAAGTAATCTTCCAGCGACTGGCGCATAGCAGCTTGTACTTCGCCCGCGTTTAGTGCCCGTACTCGTTGTGTGAGACGATCTAGCACTTCGCGCACCCGTGCTGGACGGTCAATATTATCAAAAAAAACTGTGCCGGCTTGAGCAGCAGTTGTAATACGGGCTGTACCAATGTTGAATAAGTTGGTGAGAATATTGGGTTTGGCAATCTGGACGCTTTGTACCTGCTCAATGGGAATTTTGTTGACAGTAATGCGAAATTTGCGCAGGTCGAATTCCCGATGTACAAGATGTTTGTTGGTAATAACGAAATAGTCATTTGACCAGTCTAACCAGTTGAACAGAAGGAGCAGGAAAAGGATAATTGCCAGCAGGGCAGGGACGCCAATGGCTATCCAGCGCAAGATGCCTTCCGGAAATTGGGCGATTAGGAAGATGTAGAGTAGTGGGGGGATGGTGAGTAGCAGAATGAGGGGGGGGATGGTACGAAGTAGAAGATACCAGCGACTGCGCCGTGAACTGTATTCAACCAGTTCGTCGGGAAGGAGGTTGACACGGGCAGTCGGGCGGTCAGCGCGTACCCGAACTTTGGTGGCTTCTTCCCAGGCTTCGAGGGAGAGACCGGAAAGGACATTGCCTTGTTCGTCTATTTCGGGAGCGAGTTTGTTCAAGACGCGAGGGTTTTGGTCGAGGAAGGCGAGGAAGTCGGGGCCGTGGATAATGAGAATACGGCCGTTTCCTGCCCCACGTACCGTTGCCGGGTGTGTATCCGGCGCAAACAGCCATCTCTCTCCAAAATAATCACCTGGAAAATAAGAACGCGACTCCCGTACAATCCCCCGATTATCCACCCCGTGTGCAAAAAGGCGCCCACTCCGCACAATATACAGGCTATTCGCCACATCCCGCTGATAAGCAATCACCGCGCCATGATCATACGTGTATTCATGGCAAATAGCCGCCAGCGCGACCAGCTCATCTTCATCCAGCGCTTCAAAAACAGGCAATTGCGCCAGAAAATCTGCTCTTTCTTCTAACGTACTCATCCTGGCCACATTTTAACATAATATTTATCTAACGAAAACAGATTTATTCCAAAAACTTGTTGTATTTGTACCGAATTATCGAAAGACAGTGGGAAGGTTTTGTGCAAAATAATAAGTTGCCCATCCTGTTACCCTGCTGTATGA
>RFGV01000572.1 GCA_003696605.1 Chloroflexota bacterium
CCCACACCCGCCCCACCCGCTCCTCTCATCACCCGCCAACAAGACGGCATGCCCATGATCCTCATCCCCGGCGGCTCATTCATGATGGGAGCCAGCGACGACGACTTCCTCGCCGGTGCCGACGAACGCCCCCAACACCTCGTCATCCTCAACGACTACTACATCGACAAATACGAAGTCACCGTAGCCCAATACGCCGCCTTTCTCAACCGACTAGGCCAACATGAACGCGCCTGCAACAATGTAGATTGCGCCCTCACCCGCGAAAACGTCGGTTTCACCAGCTACCTCCTCGCTCAAGACCTGGGAGACGGCACAACCCAATACACACCCGTCACCGGCTTCGCTAACTACCCAATCAATCACGTAAGCTGGTTCGGCGCCCAAGCCTACTGCCAATCTGTTGGCGCCCGCCTCCCCACCGAAGCAGAATGGGAATACGCCGCCAGAGGCAACGACGGCCGTATCTACCCCTGGGGCAATGAACCACCCGACCAAACCCGCGCCGTTTTCGAAAGCCTCAGCTTCGACAACCTCAAACCCGTCGACGCCCTCCCAGACGGCGCCAGCCCATTCGGCGTATTCGGCATGGCCGGCAGCATGTGGGAATGGGTAGCCGACTGGTACGACGAAAACTATTACAGCACCAGCCCCACCCTCAACCCCACCGGCCCCGAAACCGGACTCACCCGCGTCATTCGTGGCGGAGCATGGCCCAACAACAACCACGCCGACCGCATTCGCACCACCAACCGCAGCGCCCTCACACCAGACTTCATCAGCGCCACCGTCGGCTTCCGTTGCGCCCGCACCCCATAAACCAAAACAAACTTGCCACCAACCCCTAATCGGCGTATGATCCCGTAAACATCACTATTCAAGGAGTAAAGGTCATGTCCGAGACAAAAGACCTGCCTATCAGTCCCGAATTACTGGAAATCTTACGTTGTCCCCTCGCCGTACAATCAGACAAATACGGTGAAGACCCCGGCCGCCTGGAACTGGTACATGGCTGCTGGCTTGTATGTGCCGATACCGGCATGAAATACCCCATTCGAGACGGTATCCCCGTTATGCTCATCGAAGAAGGCGAAAAGTGGCGCGACACACCAATTGAAGACCTGCCCGTGCCACCCCCACCCGCCTGATTCACAACAACGTGGGACCTGTACCTTTTTGGAGCAACTTGATGACCACTATCCTGCAAATAGAAGATAACCTTGCCAATAAAATTCTAATCGAACGGGTTCTTGAACCCCTCAATTACCGTTTGCTCCATGCTGCCGATGGCGAAACAGGTGTCACTCTGGCTATTGAAGAAAAACCAGACCTTATCCTGGTTGACATGGGCTTGCCCGATATTGATGGTCAAACTGTCGTGACCTTGCTCCGACAGTTACCAGGATTGGAACACACACCTATCATAGCCATCACAGCCTGGCCAGCCGACAAAGCAATGGAAATGGCCGAACGGTATGGGTGTGATGGGTGCATTCTCAAGCCCATTGACGTCAAGACTTTTCCAAAACAAATTGCTCAGTATCTCAAGCCCGCAGCATAGTACCAATAAAGAACGAGCATGTGCTTGTTTCTGGGTGCTCTGCATCACAATGACAACTGCTCATGGAACTGATTGCCGCAGATAACTTTACCCTCGAAGAACTCACGGAGGCATATAACCAGACCCGCGTTGACTATCTGGTGCCTATGCCTATGAATGTTGCCCGTTTGCGTGAATACATTTATGTGTACGATGTCGATCTGTCGGCTTCTTGCGTTGCCATGGATGGTGATGTGATGCTGGGCTTGGGGATGCTGGGCATACGGCAAAAACGGGGCTGGATAACCCGGTTGGGTGTTTTACCCTCTGGGCGGCGACGTGGCGTCGGCTCGGCGATTATGCAGGAATTGATTGGCCAGGCACAAAAGCGGAATTTAAAGGAAATCTGGCTGGAGGTCATCAAGGGAAATACAGCCGGTTTTAATCTTTTTCGCAAGTTTGAATTTGAAGTAACACGAGAGTTGATTGTAGCCCGACGTGCCCCGGCTCCGCTAGACCCTTTGCCAGAGCATTTGCAGGTGTATCGGGTAACGCCTCTCAACCACGAAGAGGCGATTATTTTGCTTTCGCATCGTCAGGGACGGCCGAATTGGCTCATTGAAACAGAATCCATGCAAAATGCGCGAAATCTTTCTGCGTTACTGGTAGAGTTGGAAAATGGTGGGCGCGGCTGGGTAACTTACCATGCGGGTTTGTTTCAGCTAACGCGCATTGTTGTGGAAGTTACTGTGGGTGATCCTCAGGAAGTTACCTGGGCTGTGCTGCATACATTACACCAACGTTACAAGCGACAAGACGCAGTTGCTGAAAATTTGTGTGATGATGAAAAGTGGCCTGGTTATGAGCGCGTTGGCTATTTTGATGCTTTTCGCCGTATCGAAATGGTCAAAACTCTATAGCCTTTCAGCCTTTGAAACGGAAGTGAACAAAAATTTTTAGTATAACACAGGGAGCACATGATTCATCCAGACACTATTTCCCAAGCTGCAACCAGACTGGCTGGCGTTGTTAACAAGACGCCAGTGATGACATCCAGAACTTTAAACGGCCGTACTGGCCGTGAACTTTTTCTGAAGTGTGAGAATTTTCAACGTGTAGGTGCTTTTAAGTTTCGCGGTGCTTACAATGCTATTAGTCAGCTGACACCGGAACAAAAAGCTGCCGGCGTGATCACCCACTCTAGTGGCAATCATGCCCAAGGGGTCGCTCTGGCAGCTCGCCTGTTAGGTGTGCCTGCTGTTATCGTGATGCCTGAAGATGCGCCAACTATCAAAAAAGAAGCAACGGCCGCTTATGGCGCAAAAATTGTGTCCTGTGCTGCCATTGACCGGGAAAAAGTAGCTGCCGATCTGGTTGCTCAGCATGGCTACACCCTAATCCATCCTTATGACAATGAGCATATCATTGCTGGTCAGGGAACGGCCGCCTGGGAACTTTTTGCTGAAGTTGGCCCACTAGATACCCTCTTTGTGCCCGTGGGAGGTGGTGGACTAATCAGTGGTTGTGCGCTGGCAGCGGCTGCTGCTTCTCCTGGTTGCCGCGTAGTAGGTGTAGAGCCGGCTCTGGCTGCCGATGCCAATCAATCGTGGCGAGAAAATCGAATCATCGAGCTAGACCATGTTCCGGCAACCATTGCCGACGGGTTACGTACCCGCTTCATCGGCACACGCAACCTGGACATTATGCGTCAATATGTACATGATATGGTTACAGTCAGCGAAGAGGCGATTTTGGCTACGCTGTACTTTCTGTGGACGCGGATGAAGCTGGTTGTAGAACCGAGCGCGGCAGTAGCTCTGGCCCCATTGTTTACGGGCAGTTATACTCAGGCGGGTCAGCGGGTGGGGGTCATTCTGAGTGGTGGCAATGTGGATGTTATTGAATTGGGTCGTTTGCTGGCAAAATGGCAGGCAGAAACGGCCGTTTCCGCCACACCCTCTGCCGCTTCCCCGTCATCTCTCTCCCCTTCTTCCCAACCAGATGCTACACCAGCACCTGCTTCTGACCAAAAACGCATTCTTGTTTGCGAAGCAATCAGCGATGAAGCCATGAATATCCTGCAACAAGCCGCTGACATCGTAGATTTTCAGCCCAATCTCTCTCCAGAAGCGTTGATCAACCAAATCAGCAACTATCACGCACTCATCGTCGGCCCCAAAACCCACGTCAACGAAGTCGTTGTTGGGTATGGCTACAACTTGCGCGTAATCGGGTGTGCCCACTCTCGCCTGGACAATGTGGACGTAAGCGCAGCCAAAGCATTAGGCATCGAAGTCGTCAATGCCCCCAATAGCCGCACGGTTGTCATTGCCGAACACACCATGTCACGCCTGCTCATGCTGGCCAGCAAATTTGGCAATGGGCATCTGGCTGGAAAAACATTAGGCATTATCGGATTCGGCCGTATTGGCCGCGAAGTCGCCAAACGAGCCAAAGCATTCAACATGCGCGTCATTGTAAACCAGCCGAGACTGACACCCGAATTGGCCCTGGCTGAAGGCGTCGAAGCCAAAGATTTGCTCGATTTGCTGGCCGAAGCTGATTTTGTCACCCTGCATGTACCTTTTCGGGCAGACACAGAAACGATTATCGGAGCAACCGAGCTGGCCTGCATGAAGCCAACTGCTTGCCTGGTCAATGCCGGGCACACCAATTTGGTAGATGAAGCCGCTCTGCTAACAGCCCTGGAAAATAATCGGCTTGCTGGCGCTGCTCTTTCTGACTATCCGAAAATTCCTGGCAACGGGGATGTGCCTGAATTATCTGTACGCCTGCGCCAACATCCACATGTCATTACAGCCCCCCATGTTACCCATCTTCTGGGTGACTGGAAGCGTGAGGCAGACGTACACGTAGCCCGCCAGGTGGCCAGAATTTTGCAAACAGCCAGTACACAGGAAACGCTTTCGCTGGAAATTGTCCCTAGTGAACTGGTTATTCCCCATGAACAAATAGATGAAAAGCGGGTTGCCCGCCTGATGAAACGGCTGGAGGAAGACGGCCGTTTGGTAAACCCGCCAATAACTATCTTCTGGAACGGCCGTTACATTGTCCTCGACGGTGCCACCCGCTCCACTGCTCTCAAACGTCTTGGCTACCCCTACACCATTGTCCAGGTGGTTCGTCCCGGCCAGGACACCTTTGAACTCCATACCTGGTATCATGCCATCTCTAGCAAACGGCCGTTTTCCGAACTACTAAACCTGCTCCAACAAATCCCCGGCCTCCAACTCACCCCCATCGAAACTCACCAGGCCCAAACCGCACTCCGGCAACCAGACACCCTCTGCTACTTCCTCGACCGCAACGGCAACACCACACTCGCCACCATCCAGCCCGGCGCCAACCGACTGCAAGTAATGAATGAACTGGTTGCCACCTACACAAATTGGGGCGACGTAGAGCGCACTCTGCTCACCGACCTGCCCCGACTACTGGCACAATTCCCGCAAATGACGGCCGTAGCCATCTTCCCCCAATTCAAACCAGAAACCGTCTTCGAAGTAGCCAGCCAGGGCGAACTTCTACCCGCCGGACTAACCCGCTTCGTCATCCCAGGCCGCATCTTGCGCCTCAACGCCGACCTGAAACGGCTACACCAAGATGAACCACTAGCCGCCAAACGTGCCTGGTTCAACCGCTTCCTGCAAGAAAAACTGGCTCGCAGCCGACTGCGCTATTATCAGGAACCCGTCATCTTATTAGACGAATAATCCTTGACGTGGCACACCATTCTATGCTAGAGTAAGGTCTGCTTACCAAATACAGTTGCTATGATCCTGCTGTTTGCAAACCTTTAAGGAGGCGTACAATGATAATTCATCTGCCCTACTGCTCATATCCCGGAACTGATTTTTGTACGCCCATACGCCGTTAAATTGACATAACCAAAGAATACGGCCGTGGGCGCAACAACAGGCTCACGGCTTTTTTATTGCCAGAAAAGCGTGTGCCTGTTGGTCAACACGCTTTTTGCTTTACCCATAACATAAGCAAAAACAAACACTAAAAATAAAAGGAAATAAACATGAAAATTAAAGCTGTCATTTTTGATGTGGGAGGTGTCCTGATTAGAACAGAAGACCACAGCCACCGCCGAAAACTGGAACAAGAATTGGGACTAACTCCTGGAGAATCTGAATTACTGGTTTTTGACAGTGAAGCCGGCCAAAAATCCCAGCGCGGAGAAATAACCGATGATGAAAAATGGCATTGGATTGCCCGCAAACTCAATCTTGATAGTGCTGGATTGCGACACTTCCAAAAAATGTTCTGGGCTGGAGACAAGTTGGACACAACGTTGGTGAATTACATTCGCTCTCTGCGCCCAAGATACCAGACCGCCATAATCAGTAATGCCCCCGATAACCTGCGGTATATTTTGACCAAACATTACCCCATTCTGGACGCATTCGACCTTGTAGTCTGTTCTGCCGAGGAAAAAGTAATGAAGCCTAATCCGCTCATTTACCAACGCACTCTGGTCAGACTGGGCCGACAACCAGAAGAAACGGTATTCATTGATGACTCATTACCAAATGTACAGGCTGCACGTGCATTGGGTATACATGCTGTACATTTTCGGCCAGGTATTCATGTTCCAGATGAATTGGAAAAGTTAGGAATTGTTACTCAGAAAGTTACAAAAGGATAATTGAACAATGTTAGAAAAAATTGAACAGGAATTGAAAATACCAGCCGGTTTTGGAATACGTCCGGCCAAATGGAGCGATCTGGAAGCATCTGTCTCTCTTTTCAATCTCTGCGATAAAGCTTATAGTGGTTCACCCAGTCATACCATTGAAGATTTGGAAATAGAGTGGACCAGCCCAAACTTTGACCTGGAGAAGTCAACCCGAGTTATTGTTGCTCCCAATGGTGATATTGTTGGCTATATAGAGGTGTGGGATTTAGGCAGCATGCCGGTTTCTCCAAGTGCCTGGGGACGTGTTCATCCGGATTATGAAAATATGGGACTGGGAACGGTGTTATTAACCTGGGCTGAAGCTCGTGCCCGACAGGTGCTGGAACGTATTCCTGAAGAAATTCGAGTGGTTATGCGTGCCAGTACGGTTAGTACGAATGAGGGTGCTCGTCAGCTTTTCTATGATTATGGCATGACACTGGTACGGCATTTTTGGACGATGCGTATTGATTTTGATGGCTTGCCTGAACAACCGGTTTGGCCTGAAGGAATTCGACTTACTACATTTGCAGAACGGCCGAATCTCTCTGAAGTGTACCATGCGTTTGACGAAGCGTTCAAAGACCACTGGGGACATACGCCCAACGCACCAGAAGAGGCAATTGCCCGTTGGCAAAATTGGATAGAACGTGACCCCAAGTATGATCCAACTTTGTGGTTTTTGGCTTTGGATGGTGATGAGATTGCTGGTGTTTCGCTCTGTCGGAAGGTGGATCCCGAAATTGAAACTCATGGTCATGTTAATATTCTCGGTGTACGCCGTCCCTGGCGGCGACAGGGGCTGGCTCTGGCTTTGTTACGTCACTCGTTTGTTGAACTTTATAAGCGAGGCAAACAGGGTGTGACCTTAGGGGTAGATGCGAGTAGTCTGACTGGAGCTACCCGACTTTATAAAAAGGCCGGGATGTATGTGGCCAAACAGTTTGATACTTTTGAAAAAGAGTTACGGCCGGGGCGGGATATTAGGACTCAGTCAGTAACAGAATGATGCTGTTTTGCCTGGTGTGGTCTGTTCTTCGGGGCTGATTATGCCAGGCAACGGCCGTTTCCCCCCAAAGTCACCTTGACAAACAATTGCATTGGTAGTACTTTACATATTATGAGCGTGCGCAACTGGCGCAAAAGTATGTACAGGTTAAATTGTATGCCAGCATGGTGGCCCTTCAAACGCAAGCCAGATATTGCCAGTCTGACTGAAGCCTTTATCGCTGACCTGAAGCAACAGGTTCAGGAACAACGTGCTGCCCATATTTCCCGGCAGGCGTTAATAAAAACGCTGGAAATACAAACGCGATTGTGGGAAGCCCGCTCAAACGAACAGGAAGCTCAGGCACGGCTTCGGGCAATTCGGGTTATTTACCAGGAATTGCAGGCATCCTTGCAAGCTGACTTGCAACAGGGAAAGAACCTGGAAGAAGCAGGTGATCTGGAGGGCGCAATAGCATGTTATGAAACGGCCGTCTCCGACCAGATTGCTGTCCGTTTCCCTTACACCCGCCTCTTCGAACTATACACCCAACAAGGCAACTACAAACAGGCACAACGAGTATGCCAAACGGCCGTTTCCAACCCCTTCCTCCCCCAATCAGCCCGCCAACACTTTCAGGCCAAACTTAACCAACTGGAGGCAATCCATGAGTAAAACAACTACCCACCCTCCATTTTCACACCCCATCGAACAAGAATTTGCCAACATCCTGGACTACTACGGTATCCGCTGGGAATACGAACCCCGCACCTTCGCCCTAAAATGGGATGAAAACGGCAACATCACCGAAGCCTTCTCACCCGACTTCTACTTACCCGACCAAGACCTCTACATCGAACTAACCACCCTTCGCCCCAAACTCATCACCACCAAAAACCGCAAAATACGCCGCCTAAAAACCCTTTACCCCGACATCAACATCAAGCTATTCAAACGCCGCGATCTTCGCGACCTCATGCTCAAATTTGGTCTTGATGACCATGCAGCTAACATCATGGGCACAGACGCACAAGATTAACAGCCATGAACTTTCATCCTCCTACCGCCTATGGACACTTGTCCGAAGCCATCAGCCAAATTCTTGTTACCCCTGAGCAACTGGAAGCCAAAGTACGAGAACTGGGCGAACGCATCTCCCAAGACTACGAAGACAAAAACCCTTTGCTCATTGGTGTTCTGAAAGGTGTTTTTCCATTTATGGCCGATCTGGTGCGCATGATCACCATCCCCCACGAAGTCGACTTTATGGCTGTTTCCAGTTACAGCCGAGAAACACGACGACAAGGGCTGGTCCGCCTGGAAAAAGACCTGGGGGAATCTATTCGCGGTCGCCATGTATTGTTCGTGGAAGATATGATTGATACGGGGTTAACGCTTAGCTACTTGCTACGTAACTTGCGCTCCCGCGAACCAGCCACTCTTGAAGTTTGTGCCATTTTCAATAAACCTCAGCGTCGGCTTATTGACATTCCTATCAAGTACAAGGGGTTTGATTTACCCGACAAGTTTGTAGTTGGCTACGGACTGGATTACCGGGAACAATATCGAAACCTCCCATTTGTTGGCTTGCTAAAAGCAGAAGTTCTCCACCCCAATAAAAACAAAAAAGACGTATCCTGATGGATACGCCAACGGCCAATAAAAAAAGAGGAGCCCCAAGTAACCTTCCGGCTTTTCCCTCATTATTCTCTGGCTTTCTGCTTCCTCTGCTTTTCAGCTTTGGAATCAGCCTGCCTTCGAATATGACTCTCCGCTTTCCCCTTTCCTTGTCGTCCACTTCTTCCATCACTAGAAGCCGTGGCTCTTTAACAAGTTCCGGGTTCTGCTTTGAGAAAGCTCTCGCAATTTTTGCCTTCTCTCACCTCAGTAGAAGCCTGGTTACTTCTCTGAGTTTAACGAGTTTCCGGCAATTTTTGCGGTAGCTTTGGTCAGACTCGCCTTCCAATTTCTTGGAGCTTCCTCTACCTTTTGGAAATGCTCCTCTTGCGAGTCCCATTTCCTCCAGGTAATTACAGTATAATAGGAAAAATATCCCATGTCAAGCGTAATTTTTTTCACAAAACGGCCGTTTCTCACCCCCCAATTTCACTCAACATACTTTCAATATTGGGGTGGTCACCAATATGGCTATTATAGTGAACGGCCCGAATAACCCCCTCCCGATCAACCAAAAAAGAACCCGGCATCATCTTTACATCACCTGTAGCCTTACCCTGCACATGCCCCCGCGAGAGCGCACGCGCCGCGGCCAGTGTTACCTTTGGCCCGGCAATTTGCAACCAGCTTCCCCGCTTTAGCCCATACAAGCGATAAATTTCTGCACTTTCCTGACAATAACAGGCTATGCTGGGAGAAAGCCGACTACAATACCGCAAAGCATGTTTTGGCTTGCCAAGCCCCACAGCAACTACCTGAATCCCCTTTTGTGCCCACAAATTCTGATGTGACTCCAACTGAGCCAGCCAATCACGACAAAAAATTCAACCAAAATGCCTTAAAAATGTTAAAAATGTTGGGCCTTGCGGCCACATCTCTGCCAGGTGGTGAGGTTGACCGGCTGTATCCAGCACAACACCATCTGGGGCGTAATCACCAACTTGTAATCGTTTCCCCATTATCCTTTTTCCTCCAAAAAGAATGTTTGCAAATCCTTGTTAACGGCATCGGCACACTCAATCATATAAAGATGCCCTGCACCCTTGTACATGATAAGGTGGGCATCAGGAATTCGCTCGGCCAAAATACGGCCGTTTTCCGGTGGCACCAACCGATCCTGATCCCCATGTTGCACCAACGTCGGCATCGTAATCTCACCCAATCGCTCCCCTACATCATGGGTTGTCACTGCCTGCAACTGCCCCATATACGCCATCAGCGTTTGTGGATTATTAGCCGACACATCAGCCATCTTCGCCATCAAATCAGGATGTCTTTCAGCAAAACCAGGCCCTACCAAAAACCAGGCCCGATTGTAAAAATCCTGGCGGCGATCACCGCTAGTTTGCGTATTTGTCAGTTCGGCCAGCACCTCCGGAGCAGCCAACACCCCCAACGCCCCGCCTGGTGTGGTACACCCTAGTGCCAGCTTGCGTACCTTTTGGGGATGCCTTAAGGCCAGATTTTGTGCAATCATCCCCCCCATACTCACCCCAAACACAAAGGCGGACTCTATTTTTAGTGCTTCCAGCAATCCAGCCGCGTCATCTGCCAGATCGGTCATTGTATAGCCTGGAGGGGATTGGGTACTTTGGCCTGCTCCTCGATTGTCGTAATAGATCACGTAAAATGATTTAGACAGAGCAGGAACCTGAGCCCACCAACCGGCTGTGTACCCAGCCAGACCAGTAATCAGTAACAAGGGAGGATTGTCAGCAGAACCGGCCGTTTCATAGTACAGCTCTACCCCATTAACATGAATCTTGCTCATTATCTCCTCTCCAAATCTTTTGCATGGGAAGTAATTTATAATTTAATTGTAGGCAAAACGGCCGAATATGACGAAAATCCACACAAAGCACCCGCTTGCCAGTTGCCAGCTAACAAAGTGCAGCATATAGTTATACCTATGCATTGGTGGCAACAACAAACAAAGCGAAAGCAAATTATTCTCGTGGCCATTCTTATACTGGCCAGTTACGGTATCTATCAGCTTATTACATTTATTCAGTTTGCCCGTGATCCACGTGGGCAGGCGTTTTTGCAGTGGGCACGCGGAGATAATGCCACGCGGGCAGCCTTGATCACTACCCGGCGAGAGCCTTGTCCTGGTGCGCCTTTTATCTTGCCAGCAGACGGTTTTATTGGCTTGCTATATGCCGATCCGCGTGGACCATACTCGGCCAGCAACCCACACCAGGGCATTGATATTTTTAGTGACACACCAGCTGGTGTCACACCTGTTTATGCGGCCTATGATGGCTATGTCACCCGCGAACCTGGTTGGCGGAGTGCGCTGATTATGCGAGTACCGGATGATCCATTACAACCCGGTCGGCAAATCTGGCTATATTACACGCATATGGCTGACAAAGAAGGAAACAGTTTTATTGTGGATGAGTTCCCGCCGGGAACAAGAGAAAAGTTTGTAGAGCGGGGAACGCTGCTGGGCTATACGGGAGATTACAACGGAAACTCACCGCGTACAATCTGGGTTCATTTACATTTTTCGATTGTGCTGGATGATGGCAACGGCCGTTATCTCAACGAACTCGACTTCGAAAACACACTCGATCCTTCCCCCTACCTCGGTATGGCCGTCAATTACCATTGTGCGCCTGCCACGCCCGGTTGCACCCCCACACCCACCTGCACAGAGTCGTAAACCATGAAACGAAAAAAAGTCCGTTTACCTTTAACACGCACGCACTGGGGACGTCATCGTCTGCCGCAAACAGATGGTCGTCTTTATTTGCACGGCTTGAGTCGTCCCGTTACTGTACATCGGGACAAATGGGGCATTCCTCACATTTACGCTGCCAACCGGCATGACCTCTTCTTTGCCCAAGGATTTGTCCATGCACAAGATCGCCTGTGGCAAATGGAAATAAACCGCCGGGTGGCTACGGGAACACTCTCGGCCATTCTGGGGCGCATCACTCTGGATATTGACCGCCTGACTCGAACACTAGGCTTTTACCGACTGGCACAGGAAACATGGCGACAACTGACAGGTCGTTATCGGGATGATGTGCTGGCTTATACAGCAGGTGTTAATGCTTTCTTGCATAGCCGTTGGCCTTTGCCGCTGGAATTTGCGCTCATCCGACATACTCCCCGTCTCTGGCAGCCACTGGATACCATTGCTTACGGCCGTTTGCAAATGTGGGCACTGACGCACGGAGCAATGGGAGAATTGGTGCAGGCGCAATTGATTGATTTGCTTGGGGGAGAGTTGGCCAGTGAGATTCTGCCAGATTACCCTCCAGATCAGCCTGTTACGCTGCCTGAAGGAATTGAAGTGAATCGGCTGGTAGTGGACGACATGCTGAAAACGGCCGTTTCCCCCCTGTTGGGCAAAGGTAACCTGGGCGAAGCCGGCAGAGGCAGTAACGGCTGGGTGATTGCCCCCAAACGAAGTGCAACGGGTCATGCGATTCTTTGCAATGATATGCATCTGCCGGTTCTCACCCCCTCGCTTTGGTATTATGTGCATTTACACAGTGAGGATGGCTTGCATGTAACTGGCTACTCCCAACCCGGTTTGCCTTATGTGCTGGTAGGCCACAATGCGCACATCGCCTGGGGCGCAACCCTGGCTTATACTGATTGCGAAGACTTCTTTGTGGAACAGTTTGATCCGACTGACAACGGCCGTTACCGGTATGAAGATGGCTGGCGGCAGGCACAAATTTACCGGGAAGTTATTGATATTCGGGGAAGCAAGCCACACATTGAAGAAGTCGTAGTCACTCATCACGGTCCGGTAATCAGCCCCGCTATCATTCCCAATGGGCAAACTCTGACATTAAGCTCTACTGCCTTGCTACCTGATGCCACGTTTGACGGATTCGCTTTGCTCAATGAAGCTCGCAATTGGGATGAGTTTGTAACGGCCGTTTCCCACATTCAGTCCCCGCCCCTAAACCTGCTCTACGCCGACACAAACGACAACATCGGCCATTACGTTTCTGGCCGCGTACCAGTTCGACGAACAGGAGACGGCCGTTTGCCACGCCCTGGCTGGAATAGTGAATACGAATGGGATGGGTTTATCCCCTTCGACGAAATGCCCCATGCACTCAACCCTCGTCAAGGATACATCGTCAGCGCCAACCACCGTATCACTGGTGATAACTACCCCCACTATTTAGGAAATGTATGGCGCAATGGATTCCGTGCCCAACGCATCGAAATGCTCATCAATGAACAGGCACGTATCTCCATAGATGACTGCCGTCGTTTCCAGATGGACGTGTACAACATTCCCGGCCATAAACTGGCACGCCTGCTGACCGACTGGCCATTTACCCACCCCGACGCGATTTTGTGCCGGCAGCTACTCCAAAGCTGGGATGGCTATCTGACAACAAACAGTGTTGGCGGCACTGTGTATGAAGTATTGCTCTACAAGCTGGCTGATGCCATTTTGAGCCGTCACATGCCCCAAAAGCTACGGTATCGGCTGCTGGGGCAAGGTCCTCATCCACTACTGGCGCCGGTAAATGAGTTTCAGGGATATTGGTCGGCAATTTTGCTGCGGTTGCTGGCAAATGAGCAGTCGCACTGGCTGGGAGATAGGGCAGAACGAACGACCATTATGGAACAATGTTTGCGCGAAACGGCCGATACCTGCCGCCGCCTGCTTGGCCCAGACCCTAACCAATGGCACTGGGGCAGGTTACACCGTGTTACCTTCCCCCACCATCTGGGGCAACAACCACCACTAGACAAATTATTCAATCAGGGACCCTTCCCCATTGGCGGAGATATGGACACTGTGGCTCAGGCCAGTATTCGGCCAGATATGTTGTACGACAACAATGCCATCTCCGTTTCTTCCCGTCACATTGTAGATATGGGTAACTTAAGCAATTCATGGGCTATGTTTGCGCCAGGACAATCTGGCCATCTGGCCAGCCCTCATTATGGTGACTTGATTGACCATTGGCTGAACGGCCGTTACTTTCGCATGTTGTGGACCAAAGCCGAAGTGGAAGCAGAAAGCCAACATCACTTGCGGCTGTTACCAGAAGGGTATCTGCTGGGAAAAGAGGCATGAAACGACAGGTAACCCGTTTTATCAAAGGATTACTTCCTTTCTGGCTTGCTTTGGGAATTGTCTTACTGGTCAATTCGGCAACACGTTGGCTACCCGGCGCAAATACGGCAGAAAAGACGGCCGTTTCCATCTCCACACCATCATCCCCCAGCCCAACTCCCAAACAATCACCCACACCCCCACCCCCCACC
>RFGV01000573.1 GCA_003696605.1 Chloroflexota bacterium
CTATTCCATTTTGATAACAGCGTGATAGCAGCGTGATAGCGGTCTGGTAGTGTTTAGGCGCACAAAGAAGGGAAATAAACTTAATGAGCGATTATGCAGGCGAAACTTCCACCCATGTCCTGATTCTCCGCCTGTGGCGCGAAACAGGGACAGGCGATGGCGCAGAACCGGAATGGCGAGCGCTAATCGAGGATGTTAGCACCAGGCAGCGGTATCCGGTCAAGGATATGACAGCGCTCCAGGCCTTGCTTGCCCCCTATGGAGAGGCGATGGCCCTCAATGATTTTCTGGCCGGCGTGCCGGCTGACGATGAGCCGTAAAAACGTAAAAGCGTTTTGTCAACGGTAGCTGTGGATACTACTTACCAATGGTAAATGAAGCAACAGCAAACGCAGCAGCTACCCACAAAAAGGCGGTGCATATGGACAAGAGTTGAAGTGCGGTAAACCCCAATTGGAAACGGATGCTGTGCCGGAGCCTGCAGTCCAAACAAACACTACTACTGCTGCTTAACATAACTTTGGAGACGTTTAGAAAAATAATTAGAAGGAGACAAATCAATGGATATCACCTTAAAGATATTGGGTAAACACGGGAATATCACCAAGACCCTCTCAGGTCTCAGTAATAAGAGCACTTTGAAGGATGCCCGCGATGCTGCGATACAAATTCAGGCGATCCCACCCAACACCCATTTCTTTTTCGCCACATATGGTGATGGCACCGAAGTGGCTGTACAGGATGAAAAGCTTGTTGCCGTGTTTTTGGCGGCCAACACCCAAACAACTCCGTGGACGCTTTACATGACCCAAAATCCTGACATAGTGGGCACCAAGGTAGAGTGGATCAGTCAAGGCGGGCTCGATTTTCAGGTAAAACTGGAGCGCAACGCCGGAAATTCGGCCGAAATTAACAAAGATAAAGTGGAGCCATTCCAACTGATCAATGTTAGCAAAAACAGCGTAAACCTACCAAACATCCAAAACGCGGTAATTTGCGACGCAGGTTCAGCGGTACGCTTCAACTATGCTTATGCTGGCCCGGCAGGCTATCATATTTATACTTACACAGGTGCTGACCCCTTCATTCACAAATTTGGGATTTGCTCCCACCAACCCAACAAGCGCCTGTGGTGCGGATCTGGAATCTATGACGGAAGTTCTGATCTAATTAAAGTAGATAATGCTCATGCCAAAGAAATCAACGCCTCCGGTCAAGAAATTTTACGGCACTGGATGCTAACGGTTGAGGTATTTGGATTAACCGGCTGGCAGACCGGAGATAAAGATGATAATAACAAGGTCTGGGGAGGCGATATGGCTGGTGGGCATGGGGGCGGTGGCGGAATAATGGTACCAGAAATGTTGCAGGGCGGTGGCGGTGGCGCTGGTAATACCATCACTATTCGCGGCCGTGATGTCGATCCTGGCTACATTACTCATGGGCCTCACACTGATGTGACTGCTTCACGTAATCTTTATC
>RFGV01000574.1 GCA_003696605.1 Chloroflexota bacterium
ATATCAGACCAAGCAATGGATCGAATCCTTCCAGCCGGTTGGCCATTTTAAAATTTTCCCCCTGACCAATGACAGCCTGGTGAGTCAACAGTGGTACCTGGACAAAATTAACGTGGCTCAGGCCTGGCAAGTCAGCCAGGGGGTGCCCGATGTGCTGGTAGCCATTATTGACACAGGCATCGATTACCGCCATCCCGATCTGGAGAACAGCCTGTGGCAAAATGCGGCGGAGAATAACGGTCAGCCGGGCGTTGATGATGATGGTAACGGGCTGGTAGATGATGTGATGGGCTGGGATTTTACCGATGCACCCCGCTTTGCCGATGGCGGCGATTACTTAACCCCCGACCCCGATCCCATGGATGAATTTGCCGGGGGACATGGTACGGAGATCGCCGGCATCATTGCTGCCGGAGTTGACAACGTACAGGGTATTGCCGGCATTGCGCCCAAAGTTAAAATCTTGAATCTGCGGGCCGGAACTGCTTCCGGTTACCTGGAAGAAGATGACGTGATTCAGGCCATGCTTTACGCTTATGCAATGGGTGCTAAAGTCATCAATATGAGTTTTGGTGATTTAAAGATATCTACCCTGTTTAAGGATGTAGTACATTTCTTGTGGCAGCAGGGCGTTACCTTTGTGGCTGCCGCCGGCAATGAAGGGCAACCGCAGGTCTATTTTCCGGCTGCTCTAAAAGAAACCATTGCAGTGGGCAGCAGCGATCAGGACGACCGGCTGACTGGTTTTTCCAACTTTGGTTATGGCATTGATTTAATCGCACCGGGTGCGGCAATCATCAGCACGGCGCCCGGTAATCAATACCGTACTGTGAGTGGCACTTCCTTCAGCGCACCGATGGTTAGCGGCGTCTGTGCCTTACTGCTATCTGCCAATAACCGGCTGACCAACGAAAATTTACGGGCTGTTCTTCGTCAAAGCGCCGAAAAACCGTTGCCAAACCCGCAATGGCAGGTGGGCGCGGGTCGATTAAATGCCGGTAAGGCGTTACTCCTGCA
>RFGV01000575.1 GCA_003696605.1 Chloroflexota bacterium
CAACCTGACTCTTTGAGAAAACTGGCCGCACTGGCCGAACAGATCATCAAAAACACCGAAGGTACTGTCAATGTTGAAAATCCGCTGGCGCTGAACAAGATTAACCTGCAGCTGACCATCAACAAGGAAAAAGCAGCCGCGCTGGGCGTTCCTCTGGTGGAAATCAACCGCACCATCCGGGCCTGTGTAGCCGGGCTGCCAGTCACTTCCTTCCGCGATGAAACCGGCGACCAGCGTGATGTCGTTCTTTACCTGCCACTGAATGATGATTTTTCCTTTTCCGATTTTAATCGCATTTATGTCCAGTCGCTGACAGGGCACAGCATTCCGCTCACCCAACTGGTAACCATCGGCCTGGAGGCTTCTCCTCTGTTGATTTCGCATTTTAACTTAAAACGCAATGTCACCGTCACGGCTGACGTGGCCGGTGGCGTTTCGGTCGACCGCCTGACGAAAGAGATTGTGCGCAAACTGCAAAAAGCATTTGAAGGCCGGAAGGTTTATTTTGAGGCAGGCGGCGAACTGGAAACCCGACAGGAATCGTTTGGCAGCATGTACCAGGCTGTTGCCATGGCCATCCTGGCCATTCTGGCTGTGCTGGTTTTGCAGTTCCGTTCATTTCTGCAACCATTGATTATTTTTGTAGCCATTCCCCTGTCCATTGTCGGTTCCCTGTTGGGCCTGTTGATCACCGGCTACAGTTTTTCCTTTACGGCTTTTGTCGGTTTAACCAGTCTGGTGGGAATTGTTGTCAATAATTCGATTATTTTAGTAGATTACACCAACCAGTTGCGCAGCAGACAGCTTGCCCTGAAACAGGCCATTGTCCAGGCGGCCAAAACCCGGCTGGTACCCATTGTTTTAACGGTCAGTACGACCATCGGTGGCCTGCTGCCCTTAACCCTGCGCGGTGGTACACTCTGGGCGCCGTTGGGCTGGACCATCATCGGTGGCCTGCTCACCTCAACGCTGCTGACGTTGATCGTGGTGCCCGCGCTTTACAAGG
>RFGV01000576.1 GCA_003696605.1 Chloroflexota bacterium
CCGGGCGCGTCCCTTTGACAAGAAGCATGTCATTGATTTCGTATGCCTACAAAATTAGTCACTCCCGGGTAATTTACTCACAAGTTTGGGAGGCAGGATGAATGTGAAGCTGTTGGTAGCGACGCACAATAAGGGAAAGGTGCGGGAATACGCGGAAATGTTGTCAGAATTGGATGTGAGTTGGTGCAATTTGGATGATGTGGGAGTTACAGAAGATGTGCCAGAGACGGGGAGCACGTTTGCAGAGAATGCGATTTTGAAGGCGCAAGCGTATGCAAGACTGACGGGTTTGTTGACGTTGGCAGATGATTCGGGTTTGGAGGTGGATGCTTTGGGTGGTGCGCCTGGCGTTTATACGGCGCGGTTTGGTGGAGAAGGGTTGTCTCATGAGGAGCGGTATCGTTTGTTGTTGATGCGTTTGGCAGATGTGCCGTGGGCGAAACGGGGGGCGCGTTTTCGGTGTGTGATTGCTTTGGCGGGTGTTGGTGGGGTGCTTTTGGGAACGGCCGAAGGTGTGTGTGAGGGGATGATTGCCCTGGAGCCTGCCGGAGAAGGGGGGTTTGGGTATGATCCTGTTTTTTATTTGCCGGAGAGAAAGAAGACGATGGCTGAGTTGCCATCGTCTGTAAAGCATCAAATCAGTCATCGTGGTCGAGCTTTGCGGCAAATTGCGCCGCTTTTACAGCGAGTGATTCGGGAATTGGGATGAAACATTCGGTTATGGTTTGAGGCGGGCGCGTATGTCAATGGCGTATGCGCCTTTTCCTTTTTCCAGGACGCGCAGGGGGTTGATTTCTATTTCGGCAAGTTGGGGGAAGTCGGCGGCGAGTTGCCCTAGTCGGTAGATGATGTCGAGCACGGCCATTTTGTCTCCTTCGGGTATTTGCCGGTATCCATCCAGTTTCCGTCCTGCCCATGTGCTTGCCAGCAAATAATCTGCTTCTGCTTGTGTGGGTGGGGCTAGCGAAAATGCTACATCTTTTAGTCCTTCCACTTCTACTCCGCCCGAGCCGAACATCAGTAACGGGCCAAATTGAGGGTCTTGGACAGCACCTACAATTACTTCCTGGCCGTCCAGGATCATTGGTTGAATGTGGACGCCCTGGATAACGGCCGTTGGCGCAGCCGTACGTGCATTAGTCACCACTTGTTCAAAGCCACGAGCTACTGCTTCGTCTCCCATAAGATGTAACAGTACCCCACCAACATCCGATTTATGCGGGATGTCAGGCGAAGCTACTTTGAGGGCGACAGGTTGGCCAAACTGACGAGCGAGGTGTACAGCTTCTTCGGGTGTGTGTGCCAGCACGACGGGTGGCACCGGGATGCCATATGCTGTCATGATTTGGGAAACGGCCGTTTGTGGCAAAAAACCGCCATTTTCCAGCGATATTTCATATTCAGCCAACAACCGCGCTACACAAGCCTTGTCCACATCTGTCACCCGCACCGCTTCCTGAGGCGGCTTCTGCAAATAATCTGCCCGTGCCGTTAACATAGCCAGCGCCGCTGCTGCCCGTTCCGGAAACCGATATTCGGGCACCTTTGCTGCCCGAAAATGCTCTACAGCTTCCTGAATCATCCGTTCGCCCATCAGCGCCACCACAACCGGTTTGGTTGCCGCATAGATAATCGGAATTGTGGCCCGGGCAACACCACCCGCTGAATCCATTGGAGGTGGCGGCAAAATCATTAACACACTGTCCACATTTGGATCGGCCAGCAAAATACGCAAACATTCAGCATACTGTGTCGGAGTAGCACCAGCCAGCATATCAACAGGATTTCGCAAACTGGCTGCTGGGGGCAAAATCTCTTTCAGAGCGGTTACTGTTTCTGGTGTCAATTCGGCTAGTTCCAGCTTGTGAGCTTCCAGTGCATCTGCTGCTGTTACACCAGGCCCACCAGCGTTGGTCAGGACGGCCACACGTCGCCCCTTTGGTGGTGGACACCAGGCCAATGCACGTGCCCAGTCAAACAGTTCTTCGCTGGTGTCGGCTCGAATAACGCCAGCCCGCCGGAATGCGGCATCAAAAGCTGATTCCTGACCGGCCAATGCCCCAGTATGAGAGGCAACAGCCTTTTGGCCGCTGGCAAAACGGCCGACTTTCAGAGCAACAATAGGTTTCTCCCGCGTCACCCTGGCAGCTTCGGCCACAAAGCGACGGCCGTCACTTACTCCTTCCAGATACAACGTAATAACATGCGTATATGGATCAGATGCTACCGGCGCCAGCATATCTGTTTCCTGCACATCCACCTGATTACCCAGGCTAACCAGGCGAGAAAGACCAAACCCCTGTCCGCGTGCCCAGTCAATAACAGCCGCACAAATTGCCCCTGAATGTGAAATGAAAGCCACATCTCCTGGGGTGGGGCCGGGTGGTGGCAAAAAGGTTGTATCAATGGGCACATGAGTATCCAGGATACCAATACAGTTTGGCCCAACCAGACGAATACCATATGTGCGCGCAATTTGTAAACATTGCGTTTCCAGAGCCGCTCCTTCTGCACCAGTTTCCCGAAAACCACCAGAGGCAATGATAACTGCACGAATTCCTCGTTTACCACATTCTTGTAATGCTTGTGGGACAACTGGTGCCGGAATGAGGAGTACAGCCAGGTCTGCCGGATCGGGCACAGCCGCAATGCTGGTGTAAATGGGGCGTTCCAGCAAGGTGCCCCCACGTGGGCTAACAAAATGAATGGCACCCCGATATCCGCTCTGAACAAGGTTTCGTGCCGGACCAAAACCGAGTTTGGCAGGATTTTGGGATGCACCAACGAGAACAACACCCTTTGGTGTGAAAAAGGGGGAAAGTGTGGGATCGGTTTTTAAGCTCATGGGACTTGCCTTAATGTTTGGATGTTTTGAGTGTGTTCAGGAATTTGGTGATGGCTTGTGCCACAGCCTGAGGTTGTTCAAGGGCCATCATGTGTCCACCCCCGTCAATGGTGACGAGTTGGGCATGGGGAATGTTGTCGGCCAGGTAACGGCCGTATTTCATCGGTGTCAGTTGGTCTGCTGTGCCGCTAATCACTAGCACAGGCACATTGATTTTGCCCAGTTGATTCATAACATCAAATTGGTTGCAGGCGTTGTAATCACCAAATAATACATTGGGGTCATTGTGGGCCAACATCTCCTTCCCCTTGGCCACCAATTCCGGTGGTGCATCAGGTGCCCAGGCTAATTGGGTAATTGTCTGCACAGCGGCATCAAAATCACGCAAAATACTCCCCAATATCGCGTCGGTAACACGCAGACGAGCACCTGTGCCCACAAGAATCAGGCCAGCAACCTGGGGCAATTGCCGTAAGCCTATCGTTTGCGCAATGGCTCCGCCCATCGAATGACCGGCAACGACAACATTTTCCAGGTAAAGGGTTTCGATGAACTCGTGGACAATTTGGGCATAGCCTGAGACACTGGTACGACCCGGTTTAGATGAACGGCCGTGTCCGGGCAGATCCAGAGCAAAAACGGCCGTTTCTGGCAAACGCCGCACCTCTGCCGGCCAATCCAGATGCGAACCACCTGCCCCATGTACCAAAATCAATACCTGCTTCGCATTGCGAGGAATATGTTGTGCAAAAAATAAATCCTGATTTCCCAACTTAATAAAAGGCATATCCAAAGTGTATCCATTTACCAGCAACATGGCAAAGAATAAAATCCCCCATCTGTTGGTTGCCCCATGTCCCACCCCCCGTTACAATCCAGACAAAAAACACGGAAAAAAACCATGAGCAAATTTGTAATTGAAGGGGGATATCCCCTCAAAGGAACCATTACAGCCAGCGGCAACAAAAACGCTGCCCTCAAACTTTTGCCAGCTTGTTTACTTACCGACGAGCCGGTTATTTTACATAACATTCCAGATATTCGGGACGTGCGAAACACCATCCTCATTTTGCGCGATCTGGGTGTAGAAGTAACCGAACTACGACCAGGAAGTTGGCGTGTTCATGCCCAAAATATACGCAAAACAGAACTAGATAGCATTTTGGCTGCTCGTACCCGCGCCTCATTTGTGTTTTCCGGGCCAATGATCGCCCGCATGGGGCAGGTCACCCTGCCGTTGCCCGGTGGTGATGTGATTGGTGGCCGACCTCTGGATACCCATGTACAGGGGTTAAAAGCGTTAGGCGTACAAGTCGAGCTGGTTAATCGCGGCATTTTCAGGATGCACACCAACCAATTGCAAGGAGCGGGCTATTTGTTGCAGGCTGAAGCCAGTGTGACCGCTACCGAAAACGTCATCATGGCTGCTGTTTTGGCTCCCGGAGAAACCATTATTGACAATGCTGCATCTGAGCCTCATGTACGTGATTTGTGCTATTTCTTGAATCAGTTAGGGGCAAAAATTGAGGGAATTGGTACAAACCGGTTGCACATTCAGGGTGTTGAACGGCTTTCTGGCGGTGAGTACACCATTGGTGCTGATTTTATGGAGGTTGGTAGTTTTATTGGGGCGGCGGCTATTACCGGTGGCGAGATTCGCATCAAAAACGCCGATCCACACAATCTGGCTATGATTCGTCTGGTATATGAGAAGCTGGGTGTTGTATGGGAAGTGGATGGTAATGATGTGATTGTGCCTGCTAATCAGCCTTTGCGGATTCAACCGGCGTTGAGTGGTCGTATTCCAGAGATCAAGCCCATGCCCTGGCCGGGTTTTCCCCCAGATTTGATGAGTATTGCTGTGGTGATTGCGACGCAATCGGAAGGATCGGTGTTGTTGCATGACTGGATGTATGAGAGTCGGTTTTTCTTTGTGGATAATCTGACGTTTATGGGGGCGCGGATTGTGTTGTGTGATCCGCATCGGGTTATTGTGCAAGGGCGTAGTCAGTTGTATGCGAGTCCGCATGGTGTGCCTAGCCCGGATATTCGGGCGGGAATGGCGATGGTGTTGGCGGCGTTGTGTGCGGAGGGGACGAGTACAATTCATAATATCCGGCAAATTGATCGGGGGTATGAGCGGATTGAGTATAAATTGCAGGCGCTTGGGGCAAAGATTGAACGGGTGGATGAGTGATTGAGTGATGGGTGTTGGTTGTGAGGGTGGGAAACGGCCGTTCTTTCACCCACGCCAATTTTCATTTGACCGTCATTTGTCAGTCAGGTATAATTTTCTGTCGCTTGCATAACCACGATTTTTTGCAATAGCAACTTATCTGGGTATTAAAAACTGGTTTGTTTTGCCCAAAATTGATGGAAATTTTCACAGGGCGAAAGCCCTGGTTTTTTTAGGAGAGTAATAGAGATGCCGAAGCGTACTTATCAACCAAAGATTCGTCGTCGTTTACGTGTTCATGGTTTTCGTGCGCGCATGAAGACAAAAGGTGGGCGCGAAGTTTTGAAAAGACGCCGTGCGAAGGGGCGGTATAAGCTGACTGTTTCCATGAATAATCACACCAAACGGATTAACTGGAATGGTTCTTCAGCTACAGCTTACCGTTCGGTGAAGCGGCGCGGTAATCGCTACCCCGGGAGCTAGGGCGTTCCGGTGTTTTGAGGCATGCTTCCCCAGTGCCACCGTTTACGTCGCGCCACTGATTTGGAGCGCGTCAGGCAATTGGGTCGAAGCTGGCGTCATCCCCTGGCTATTTTGTTGGTGCAAGCTAATGCTGAAGAGGTAAGTCGGTTTGCGTTTGTGGCCAGCCGACGTGTAGGTAAGGCTACTTCCCGCAATCGGGCAAAACGATTGTTGCGGGAGGTTGTGCGGCGTCATTTGGACGAAATTGAGGCTGGGTGGGATGTGGTGCTGATTGCCCGGGAGCAGACAGCGGCTGTTTCGTATGCGGAAGTGGAAACGGCCGTTTTGGCGTTGCTTTCCCGTGCTGGTCTTTACCGCTCCCCTCAGGCGACTTCTCGCACAAATGACGTGGCCAGTGGGGTTTAGCCATGAAGAGGCTCGTGTTGTTACTAATTCGTTTATATCAAAAAACCATATCCCGGGCATTGCCGCCAAGTTGCCGGTTTACTCCGTCATGTTCTCACTATGGTTATGAGGCCATTGAGAAATACGGCCTCATTAAAGGAGGGTGGATGACTATCAAGCGGGTTAGCCGTTGTCATCCACTAAATCCTGGCGGCTACGACCCGGTACCGTGATGGAGGTTATTCGTTGTACACAGCGAAACGGCCGTTTTTGCGGCCTGCAATATTTATTCTCATTCTGACCAGCATATTTTTGGCTGCCTGTTCTGGCGGAATTGCCAATACAAACTGGCCGGGTCTTTCCACTGATGGCAAACGCATTTACATCGCTTATGGTCCGGGTGTTATTGCGTACGATGTTGAAAAACAGACCCAGGTCTGGAGTTTTCCTGAAGAACCAAACAGAACATTGCAATTTTATGCGGCGCCATCGGTGCAAAACGGCCGTATCATCATCGGTGACTACGGCGCATCTGGCGGTATGTTCTCCCCAGGCGTCATTGCCAGTATTTACGCATTGCAAGACACGGATAGCAGTTCGCCAGAATTACTATGGCAGCAAGATGGGCTGGCACAGGACCATATCGTAGCGCCGCCGTTGCAAGTAGAAGATACGGTGTATGTGGGAACGGCCGATAACAAACTATTAGCCCTCGATGCCAACACCGGTTCTCTCCAATGGCAATATGAACTGGAAAACAGCGTGTGGGCACAACCCGCTTATAAAAACGGTATCGTTTATGTCGCTTCTCTGGATAAAGCCGTGCATGCTGTAGATGCCCAGTCAGGCAATCGGATTTGGCGCCAGGAACTACAAGGTGCTATAGCCAGCCAACCGGTTGTTGATTCCGGGCTAATATATGTTTCCAGTTTTGATGGCAAGGTACATGCCTTGGATGAAGAAACTGGCCAGGAAAAATGGGCTGCCGAAGCTGAAAATTGGGTGTGGGGTGCACCAGCACTAAATGGTGATACCCTATACTATGCTGATATTGACGGAAACGTATATGCAGTAACGGCCGATTCCGGCGAACGTCTCTGGGTACAGCAAGTTGAAGGGGCAGTGACAGCTTCTCCCATTGTGGTTAACGACACTCTCTACATTGTTTCCGAAGGAAACAAGGAAACTGGTCAGGGGGTGCTTTCGGCGCTTGATGTGACAAACGGACAAGTAAAATGGCAAAAAACAACCCCTGCCCCTTTGTTTGCCACACCTGTCGTCGTTGATAATGTAATTGTTGTAGCCATGCAAAGCGAGCAGGCATTGCTAATGGCCTTTGACCTGGTGACAGGTGGTCAGCAATGGGCATTCTTGCCTGCCGCGTCAGAATAAACAAAAAATTAACCAGGTAAAAAATTTATGTGGGACTTACTAATTATCAATCCCATGACCAATGCATTGTTGTGGCTCTATGCCATTCTGGGCAACAACTTTGTGTTGGCCATTACGGTGTTTACAATTCTTATCCGGTTGCTAACGCTTCCTCTGAACATTCGCCAGCAGCGTTCCAGCATGAAAATGCAGAAGCTGCAACCGCAGATTCAGGCCATTCAGAAAAAGTATCGGGATAATCCTCAAAAGATGCAAGAGGAGTTTCAGAAGATTGGCTACAACCCTGCCGAAACACTGGGTGGGTGTTTGCCATTGCTGATTCAGATGCCGGTTTTGTTTGGCCTGTTTCAGGTGTTGCGTTTGGTTTTGAGTTCAACACCCCAGTCACTCTTTTTGCTCACGCAACGGGTATATCCAGGCATTGACTTGAGCCAATTGTTGCCAATTTCCAATCGGTTCTTGTGGATGAATTTAGGACAACCCGATCCATTGTTTGTTTTGCCGGTGTTGGTATTTGCTACCATGTATTTGCAGCAGAAGTTTCTTTCGCCAACGGCTAATCGTCCGCAGGCAGATAATAAGAAACAGCAAGATGACCCAACGGCGGCAATGACTCAGTCAATGCAATATACCATGCCGATTATGTTTGGCTTTTTCTCCTTGCAGTTTCAGGCAGGATTGTCTATTTATTTTGTGTTGTCGAACATAATTGGTATTTTCCAGGGTGTGTATATGCGGCAGGTGATGGCACGTGAAGCAGAGGCGGAGGCACAAACGGCCGTTTCTGCGCCATCGGACGCTATTCCAGAACCAGAACCAATGCCAGATCCGGAACCTATTGATGAATCTCAGGCACCAGCAGCAAACAACAAGCCGCCTAAAAAGACCAGACCACAATCCAAACGCAAACGGCGGTCAGGCAAGCGTTAGTAGAGACTTACCTGCGAGGAAAAAGAACTATGTCAGAGACCAAACGTGAAATAGAGGTACGAGGCCCTGATGTTGAATCGGCAATTGAAGCAGGGCTGGCTCAATTAGGTATTGGCCGTAGTGATGTGATTATCGAAGTGGTAGATGAGGGGAGTCGTGGTTTGTTGGGCATTGGGAGTCGGGATGCAGTGGTGCGGTTGACACCACTGACAGTGCCCGCGCCCGCGCCTAAACCGGCGCCAGCGGCTGTCGCCGCCGTGCCTGCAGAACAGGTTGCCCCAAAAACGGCCGTTTTCAGTGAGCAACTTACCGAAGAAGAACAAGTAGCTACCGAAATCTTGCAGTCCATGCTGGAAAAAATGGACATCCAGGCCACAATCACCCCCCGCCTTTCTCCTCCCGACGATTTGACAGGGCGCCAGGTATTAGTCTTGGATATTCAGGGAGAGAATTTGGCCGGCTTGATTGGCGTACGGGGCGAAACACTTAACGCATTACAATATGTGACCCGTCTTATGGTTGGTCATCGCTTACATCGGCGTGCCACTTTTATCCTGGACGTGCAAGGTTATCGGCAACGACGTGAGAAAGCACTTACCCGACTGGCAGAACGAATGGCGCGCAAGGTAAGCAAGCGGAAACGGCCGATCAGTCTGGAGCCAATGCCCCCCCACGAACGACGAATTATTCACATGACACTACGCAATGACAAATATGTGTACACCCAAAGCGTAGGAGAAGGCAAACGCCGTAAAGTTCGCATTTACCCCAAATAAACCAACACGCGCAGAAAGCAGAAGCGGTTAGTCAGGAAAGGCCCCGACTAACCGCTTTTTTGTTCCAGTGTGGTGAAAAAAGGCTATAAGTGGATCAGACGAACGTGAGTAACGGCCGTTACTCCCTGCAACGCCTCCAACACAGCCGCCGGAGGCGCACTATCCAGATTAATAAACGACAACGCCTCACCACCCGGCCGATCCCGCCCCATTCGCCACTCACCAATATTCACTTCATATGCCGACAAAATTGTCCCCACTTGACCAATTACCCCAGGCACATCCTGATTCTGCAAAATCAAAACCACGCCAGAAGGATTTGCTTCCAGCTGATACGCATCTACCTGAACAATACGCGGCTCATTCCCACCAAACAGCACACCAGACAATACATGCTCTCCACCATCCCATACAGCCCGACAAGAAATCAAGTTAGGATAATCCAGTGCCGAATCCAGTACAACTTGTGTCGTGCTAATACCGGCTTCATTTGCCAGTACAGGCGCATTCACGTAATTCAGAGGCCCTTCAACCTGGCCATGAAGAATACCTTTCAGGACACCTGCCGCAACCGCCCGCACCATATCTTGCAGCGCATCACCTTGCACACCAATCTCCACTCGGCGAATAACACCATCAGCCAATCCAGCATGCAATTGCCCCAGCTTTTCTGCCAGTTTCATATACGGCTGAGCCTGCCGAAAATCCAGCCCTGCCTGGAATGGCAAATTCAGCGCATTCCGAAAATCCCGACCATGTAATGCATCCAACACCTGATCCACAATTTGAATGGCAACTTCTCGTTGCGCTTCCCTGGTACTTGCCCCTAAATGAGGTGTGTGCAATACATTTGGCAGGCCAATCAGTGGATTGTTTCGTGGGGGTTCTTCCGAATACACATCTACAGCCGCCGCTTTCACCTTACCACTTTGCAACGCCTCTGCCAGAGCTGCCTCATCAACCAACTTGCCCCGTGCTACATTAACCAGAATGACCCCCTCTTTCATTTGAGCAATTGTTTCTGCATTGATCATTCGTTCGGTTTCTGGCAACAAAGCTGTGTGCAGGGTGATGTAGTCTGCCTGGGCTAACAGATCATCCAGGTCAACCAGGGTAACACGATATTCCCGTCCTACAGCTTCGGAAACATACGGGTCAAAGGCGAGTACGTTCATGCCAAAAGCCTGAGCGCGTTGGGCAACTAAACGGCCGATTCTGCCCAGCCCAATAATTCCCAGCACCTTGCCATACAATTGTGTACCCACAAACTGCGAACGCTTCCATTCACCTGCCAGCAAAGATGCGTGTGCCTGTGCCGTATGGCGACTAACGGCCAACATAAGAGCCATCGTCTGTTCGGCCGTGGCAATGCTATTTGCTTCTGGCGTATTCATCACAATAACGCCCTGGCGAGTAGCTGCAGACACATCAACATTATCTACACCAATTCCTGCCCGCCCCACCACTTTCAGGCGTGTACCAGCTTTTAGCACCTCTGCATCCACTTTTGTGCCGCTTCGAATAATCAGCGCATCATATTCCGGAATGATTTGCAGCAACTCATCCTTACTCAGCCCGGTTTTGACATCGTAGTGAATATCTGTGGCAGCGGCCAACTTTTGTAAGCCAGCTTCTCCCAGCTTGTCAGATACCAGAATACGAAACATGGTTTACTCCAGTGTTTCCAGAAATTCATCAATAGCTGTGAACAAAGCTTCCATATCTGCCATTTGCAAGTCACCCATGTGAGCAATACGGAAAGTTTTGTCGCGCAAACGCGCACCATACCCATTTGAAAGAATCATACCGCGTTCTCGCAAAAACTGATTTAGGGCACCCACATCAATTTGCCGGTTGTTGTGAACACAAGTCACGGTTGGCGACTCGTATCCTGGGGTAGCAAAAGGTGTAAATCCGCGGCTTTTGGCCCATTCCAAAGTGCGATCGCGCATGGCCAGGTGGCGTGCAAATCGGTTTTCCAGACCTTCAGCCAGGATTGCATCCAGTTGCTTGTCTAATGCAAACAAGAGAGAGATGGCTGGTGTGGCTGGAGTCTGGTTTTTTTGCAGATATTTATCCAGTAGCAGAAAGTCAAAGTAATAGCCACGATTGGGTACAGTGGCGGCTTTGGCCATTGCCCTGTCAGAAATGGCACAAAAAGCCAGACCTGGCGGAAGGGCAAATGCTTTTTGGCTTGATGTGAGCAAAACGTCCAGGTCCCAGGCATCGAATTCCAGGCGTGCGCCCCCCAGGCTGCTGACGGAATCAACCAGGATCATGATTTCCTGGCCATTGGGGGCTTGTCGTACGGCCTGGGCAATTTGTGGGATGGGGTTTGTCACGCCGGTGCTGGTTTCGTTGTGGGCAACGGTAATGGCGTCGAATTCGCCTGTTGCCAGTTTGGCGGCCACTTGTTCGGGAAGGATGGGTTGTCCCCATTCTACTTCTAGTACTTCATTGGCTTTGCCATTGGCTTCGGTGATTTGCCGCCAGCGGTCGCTGAATGCGCCATTGACACAGTTGAGGACTTTGCGGTTGGCGCAGTTGCGTATTGCGCCTTCCATTAGTCCTGTGCCGGATGAGGCGCTAATGAGGACTCGTTTTTGGGTCATGAAGAGTTGGCGGAGTTTGGGTTGGATACGGCCGATCAGGTCACTGCATTCAGGCATCCGGTGCCCAATCATCCAGGCGGTTTGTGCGTCCAGGATTTCGGGTCTCACTTCGGTGGGACCGGGGATGAACAGTTTGATATGCTTGCCAGAATTTCTTGTTAAGTCGCTCATGGTTAAATGTTATTGCTCCTCTGTCTGTAAGTTGGAATGCTTTGTCAAAGATTGTTTGGTGGGGGGTATTTTGGACGAACTGGTAGGCAGCTGGGCCAGCAGCCAGCAGGAGGAGTGGGGCGAGGCTGGGGGAATGGATGGATATGGGGGCGTTGGTGAGGATGTTGGGGCGAGCAATGACGCCGGTGAAGCCCACGAAAAGATCAACGGCCGTTTGTGCCAGCAGGTCGCTGGTGCCATCACCGATGAGTAGAGAACGGCCGTTTTGTCCCTGTAGCAACTCCTGTACAATTTGTGCCTTACCATCGCTAACTGTTAGAGCCCCTTTTTCATATGCCAAATAAGGTTCATTGCCATTGGCCTGAGGGTTGCATTGTTGCCACCAGCGACCGGTCAGCTGGTTATAGGCGACATTGACGGCGCGGATATGTTCTCGTGGTACGCCCAGATAAATGCCCAATTCTACTACCGGTTCTGCCAGTCCACCACTGATAATATACACCTTATGCCCTAGAGCCTGCAAAGAATGAATCACGGCTGCGGCATCTTCAGTAATATTTTGTTTGTAGGCACGGTAGATAGCACGTATTTGTTCTCGATTAGGCCGTACAGCCCGCAAACGCTTGTTATAAACGTCTTTCAGGTCCAGATGGCCGTCCATTGCAGCTTTGGTTAGTACTTCTACACGCCACCGTTTACCGACAGATTCTGCCAATACGTCAATACCTTCGATGGTGGTCAGGGTGGAATCGCAATCAAAGAAAATGTGCTCGTAATGAGGCCAGCGCATGGCGGGTTGCTTCTCCGGATAATTGTTTGGTGGGATTGTACAAAGTGGCAGATCAGGTGACAAGAGATATTTTGTCTGAAAAATGGGCTGCGAACTCGGACAAATGTACAGGAATATCAAGGATGGCCATTGAGGAGTGAGAGAAAGGGTTGGTGAATACGGCCGTTACTGGCCAGACAATCGCCTCCATTCCTGCGCCATACAAGCGGCTGTCCGTCAATTGTAGTCAGTGTCCCCCCAGCTTCGCGCACAATAATTTCTGCTGCGGCAATATCCCACGGCTTCAGATTAAAATTCATGTAGGCATCCGCGCGGCCAGCAGCAACCCACGCCATTGTCAGAGCGGCTGTGCCCACAATGCGTGTTGTCATGACTTCATCGGCAAAGCGGGGCAACAATTCGAGCGTTGAACGGCGTGTTTGCCGGTTTCGGCTAAGATCTATGGCAATCACAGCATATGCCAGCTCTTCCAGAGGACTGACTGAAATAGGTTTTCCGTTCAAATAACTGCCTCCTCCTTTGGTTGCGTAAAACAGTTCGTCACGCACTGGATCGTAGATGATACCGACCAGTAAATCGAAGGTAATTGTGTCTGATGCAGGGGGAGGGCTGGATAATGGCAGGGCCGCGGCAATGGAAACACAGTAGTTGGGTTGTTGGCGGCTGTAGTTGGTTGTGCCATCTACCGGGTCGATGATCCAGATAATACGGCCGTTTTTCGCCAGAGCAATATCACTTTCTTCTGTCAGAAAACCATGATCGGGAAAATGCCGGCTAATATTATCTGTAATTAGTTTTTGGGCAGCGACATCGGCATCTGTGACAATGTCGCGGTACGCTTTTTCTGAAATCTGGCGCGGCTGAGACCAGATATCACGCAAGAGACGACCGGCAGAAACGGCCGTTTCCTGCCCCACCTCAAGCAATACACTCAAAAACTCCTTGTCACTCATTCATTACCCCCAAACTACTAAAACCTGTTCAAAACAAGAATAGCCCCAAAGGAAACCCTTTGAGGCTATTTCCCTTACGACTAAAAAGCCGTCACACTGTTAAAAACCTTTATGGCGCAGCTTCGGCCAAAATCTCATTTGCTTGCGCATCCAACTCGGCCAGGATCATCTCCACATCTGCCATATCAAATGCGCCATCACCATTCACATCTTCACCAGACAAAATGCGGTTAAATGCTGCTTCCGCTGCATCACGCACATTGTCATAACCGGCAACAGGCGGTTCAGATTTCGCATAAGGCAACAGCTTGAATGCTTCTTCGTAGGCCGGATTTTCCGCAAAGTAATCATCCAAACCTTCAGCCACACTACGCCGTACTGGGAAGTAGTTGCTAGCCCGTGCCCAGCGTGCCTGGATTTCAGGCGAGGTATAGTATTTCAGGAACAGCCATGCAGCCAACTGGGTTGCCGGATCGGTGCGCGGAATGCTGACACTTGCACCATAAATATCCATAACCGGATCTTCTGTAGTGTGCGGAATGGCAGCCACAGACCAGTTGAAACCACCAGCTTCACCTTCATCCACCGCGCTCTTGTAGAACGGCAAACCAGAAGAAGAGCCCATGGTGAACAGCACCTTGCCGTTGCCAAAGTCAGTTTGGTCACCAAACCGCTCTGCAATCAAGCCGGCGCAACCATTGTTCAACAGTTCGTACATCATAAACAGCGCTTCGGCCGTTGCGGGATTGTTGTATGTGAACTGGTTGTTCTCGTAGTCGTACACATCCGCGCCGCGAGCAAAGGTCAAAGCCGCCACATTAGAAGCATCTGTCCGTACTTCGTAGCCCAGGCTGAAGCTTGGGTCCGGATTCTTGCTGAAAGGATTCTCTGCGGCAGCACACACAGCCTCAGCAAACTGATCTGGGGTCTGTGGCGGGCCATCAAAGCTGATAGCACCAGCCTCACGCAATTCGGCCAGCCAGTCCGCGTTGTAGTAGAGCACTTCCATGGAACGATTCGGCGGGAAACCGAATGCTTCGCCACCAAATTGCGGCAAACGATCTGCGTCAATGAACGCCTGGAAGAAGTCTGCCCGCTCTTCTTCGGTCAGACCATACTTGGGATGATTGATGTAAGGCTCAAGGCTGACCAGCCCGTTGGCAACCTGATACGCAGCAGCCTGGTTCTGATAAGCCACAACCAGTCCCGGTACTTCACCACTGCTCAGACCGGCGATCATTTTGTTGTAAATGTCTCCGTAGCCGCCTTCGTTGCGGGCTTCTACAATGATGCCGTATGGGTTGGTGGCATTAAACTCTTCTACAATTTTCAGCAACTCTTCTTCGCGTTGCCGGCTGTGCTGATGCCAGAATACGACTTTTACGCCTTCCAGGTTGATTTCGTCAATGTTGCCGTAGATAGACGTGTCGTAATCAGGTTCTGGCATTGCTTCTTCAGCTGGCTCTTCTGCTGCTGGTTCTTCAGAAACGGCCGTGGCCACTTCCTCTACCGCCTCTGAAACTTCCGTGGCAGCTTCTTCAATTTGCGGAGCAGCTTCAGTTGCCGCTTCTTCTACCTGCTGGGCAGCCTCATTCACAGCCTGCTCCAGATCGGTGCCGCCACACGCTGTCAAAATCACAGGAATGACCAGCACCAGCAACATAAACCAAACAAGATACTTACGTTTAAACATCGAAACTTTCTCCTCCATTCTTGAAAGTTTGATTTAAGAAATAGTTTACCTTTTCAAAAAACTTACTTACATTACTATACTCTCGCCAATCGTTGGCATCACCTCCTTGATTGAAACACTTTTTAAGTACACAAAGTTGGCAAAACCAACAATGCACAATCAACAATTATCCTTTCAGGCCACTCGTGGACAACCCCTCCACAAAGTAGCGCTGTGTAAAGGCATACAAAATCAATACAGGCAAAGCCGTGATAACTGCACCTGCCATTCGCAAGTGAGCAAAATTACCTTCCTGGTCTAAAAATTCCTGCAAGCCATAAGAAATTGGTCGCCAGGTATCACCAGTAGTAACCAAAATTGGCCAGGCCAACGCATTCCAGGCACCAATAAAGGCAAACAAAATAACCACCAATAACACTGGCTTAGACAAAGGCAACACTACCTGAATCAGAAAGCGCAAATGACCAGCGCCATCCATACGGGCTGCGTCCCACAATTCATTGGGGATAGTTGCAAATTGTTGCCGCATCAGGAAAATGGCAAATGGCGTCGCCATAAAGGGGATTGTCAGTGCTGGCCAGTTGTTATACCAGCAATTTTCCAGATTACACAGTCCCCAGCCTTTCGTGCCCATTAGCTCACCCAGCTCGGTGATGATCAGGAAGTTGGGCAGGTTTTGTACCATCTCTGGCACCATGAGTGTAGCCAGCATAATGCCGAAAAGCAGATTACGGCCTGGAAATTCCATCCGAGCAAAGGCGTAAGCGGCCAGAGGGGAGAAGATCATGAGTCCTGTGAGGGTGATAGCGACAATACGTACTGTGTTCCAGATATAGCGTCCCAGGTTGGCATTGTTCCATGCAGCGCAATAATTAACAGGAAAGGGAATACGGAAATGTTCTTCGCGGCTAATCGTGCGATTAGATGTGGGAATGATGCCTTGTCCTTCTGCGGCTGCTTCGGATATGTCAATTGTTAATCGGGTTTTTGTAACCGTTTCACCTGTATCTGGGTCGAGATATGTGTCTGTACTGAACAGAATGCAGTTGTCCAGATTGAGTGATTTAGGCCAAAATGCACCGCTGTTTACCTCACCCAGAGTCATGAAGGACGAACTAATCATCACGTAGAGGGGAAGTAAGGCGATGATGGAGTAACCTATAAGAATCAAATATACCAGGATGCGTACAGGGTTGACGCGATGCCATAGGGTTGGTGTCTGGTTTGCGGTTAGTTTAGCCATAGAATACTCTCCGTTCCGCAATCCGATTCTGAATGATTGTCATGGCCAAAATAATGGTGAACAGGATGATGGCCATGGATGTGGCATAACCAAATCTGGCGCCACGGAAGAATGTTTCGAAGAAGTAAACGCTGGCAGTATCGGTTGTACCTAAAGCGGCCGTATCACGTAGTATCCAGATATGATTGAAGGCTTTGAAGGTACCGATAACTGCTAATACAGACAGCAAGAAAGTAATTGGTGAGAGCAGGGGAAGGGTGATATGCCGAAATAGCGCCCATCGTCCTGCTCCATCTATTTTGGCGGCTTCATATAGCTCATGAGGAATGTTGCCCAATCCCGCCAGGAAGATGACGGTGTTGTAACCAACGAATACCCAAATGCCGTACAGGATGATAACAACTAATGCCAGGCTGGGTCCTGCATTCCAGTTGGCAGCAATGTCAATGCCAAATGCCTGCCCCAGTACGCTTAGTGCCGGGTTTGGTTCTTTGAGCCATAGAAGGGATTTGGTAGCTCCGTTGGTCAGAAAAGCGATGATGCGATTGGCAATGCTGCCTTCGCGTAAGCTGAAGATAACTTCAAAGATACCGGCTGTTGCTACTGATGGTGCGATGTATGGAATGAAGAAGATGACGCGGAATAAGGCTTTTCCTTTGATGTCCTGGAAAAGTAAGTAGGCGAGGATGAGAGCAATGGTGAGTTGGATAGGTACTGTGCCAAGGGAGAAGAAGACGGTTACCTGAAGGGAGCGGTAGAAGTCAACGTCGGCATCTTTGCTGATGATTGGCCAAAAGGTGGTGAAAAACACACCGCCACCAATGAAGGCTGCTGCTGCCAGAATGCCCAGAATTGTTTTGAGGGTGGAGTGTTGGTGCATGGCCCAGCGCCAGAGGATGTAGGCTAAAGCGAAGATGATTAGACCGGCTGCCATGAGTGCCGCCCGAATGAGGGCGAGTCCGTATCGTTCAGAAGCCTGGAGTTCCTGGTAGGTGAAGCGGGCCAGGAGGAAGGCGGTAGCAGTGCAGACGATGATGATGGTGGCGGGACCGAGGAAGCTGGGGAGGATGGAGTAGGGGCTTTTGGCGGCAGCTTTGTGTTGTATGTTATTGACATAATGTGAGACGATGAAGCCGAGGATGAGTAATGTGATGCCTAGTGGCACGTTGCCAAGTATTTTGGCGTATCCTTGTTGGATTGCTTGTTCCTGGCTGAAGAAGGTGATGAAGCGGAGCAGGATTTCGGCGAGTCCGTAGCTGATGAGGGCGCCGGGAATGAAGGCGAGAAGGGGGAAACGGAGGGGGATTGCTTGTTCTCGGGCTGTTCGGTAGGCTTTGATGGCAGCGTTGATGGCGACGATGAGGAGGATGAGGACGATGATGGCGAAGAAGACGTAGGCGACATCGCCCATGGCTCGGATGAAGTTGGCCAAGCCGCGAAATTCGCCTTGACGGATGCGCCATTTGTACATGCTGACATAGGCTGCGTAGAAAATAGGGAAAATACCAAAGGTGAAGATAATTAGGGCTGCGGGTGTGAGAAACAGGTAGGCGGTGAGGTGTTCTCTGAGTAGACGCCCACGACGGCCGGTGAAAATGCCAGTAGAATGACGGGTTACGGCCGTTTCTTGCCCACGTGCTGTTTGTGTGGCCATGGCTTTTACCTCGCTTGCTGTACAGTCGTTAAACCTTTCACAAACCGATGGCGATTATAGCACGGGAATAGGTGAGATCAACCGTCTTGGCTCATCTATTCCATGCATAGCTAAAACGGGGCTTTTATGAAAAGGATTTTTGTACGGCTGCCTGAAATGTAGCCAATTCATTTTCATCGATGGGGTAGGTATGTTCTTCTGCTGGAAATTGGCCTGTTTCCACATCTTGACGGTATGCGGTTAATGCTTCAGTGATGATTTTACTTAAGTTGGCATACTGTTTTACAAAACGTGGACTAAGCCGGTCAAACAGTCCCAGAAGATCATGATAGACCAGCACCTGACCATCGCAGCCAGCTCCGGCACCGATGCCGATGGTTGGTATGCGCAAATGGCGGCTAATTTCGGTAGCAACGGGAGCTGGTACGGCTTCGAGGACGATGCTAAAGCATCCGGCTGCTTCTAGGGCAAGTGCATCTTGAAGGAGGCGCAGGGCAGATTCGGCCGTTTTCCCTTGCACGCGATACCCCCCTAATTTTGAAATGGATTGGGGAGTCAGGCCAATATGTCCCATTACTGGAATTCCAGCCCGCACAATAGCCTTGACGGTATCAGTAACTTCGCTGCCACCTTCCAGCTTCACAGCATCCATGCCTGCTTCCTTTAGAAAACGCCCGGCATTGCGAACAGCTTCAGCTATATCTGCCTGGTAAGACATAAACGGCATATCTCCTACCATGAAAGCATATTGAGCGCCTCTGGCGACTGCCTTGCAGTGGTGGATCATTTCATCCATTGTAACAGGGACAGTGCTATCCAGTCCCATCATGACCATGCCTAGCGAATCACCCACGAGAATCATGTCAATTTCGGCACGGTCAACCAACATGGCAGAAGAGTAGTCATAGGCTGTGAGCATAGTGATAGGTTGTTTTTTTTCTTTTTTGTTTTGCAGATATTGGATGGTGATTTTTTTGCGGTTCATAGGTATTTCTCCCCGGACGGTAATCAGCAACGGGGTTAAGAGTGGGAAAATTTTGTCAGGGTCGGCCGGAACATATTGCCGGCCGACCGCTGATTACCGCCTATATGATGCGAGTTCGTGCTTTGGAACTGATGTAGTCAAGTGCGGAAACAACAAAGGCAATTGCCAGCATCATCACGCTGGCGTCTTCATATTGAAGCAGGCGGATACTCTGGCTGAGCAGAAAGCCGATACCACCGCCACCTACGAAACCGATAATGGTGGACATGCGGACGTTGATGTCCCATCGGTAGAGGGTGTAGGCGATGTAAGGTGGAATGATCTGGGGGATAACGGCGTAAGTGATAGTTTGAAGCTGGTTGGCTCCGGTTGCGGTAATGGCTTCGATGGGGCCTTCGGAGATGCCTTCGATTTGCTCGGAGAAGAGTTTACCCAAGGCGGCGATGGTGTGAAGGGTGAGGGCCATAACGCCAGCGAAGGGGCCAAGCCCGACCCAAACGACGAAGATGATGGCCATGATGAGGGGTTCGATGGAGCGGAGGGTGTTGAGGATGCCGCGGGAGATGGCGTAGATGGCGTTGCCGATGGCAAACGGCCGTTTTGGTGCGACAAATAAAGACCCTGTTCCCAGCACAATGCCGACAACGGTTGCGGGAATTGTTGTCCAGTTAGCCGGGTTATCAAACTGGTAAAGCCAATTGAGGCCAGCGCCAATGGCATACACAAAAATGGCCGTGCCTGTTACTGTCAAAACGGCCGTTATTGCGCGCGCCCGCCCTTCAGCAATTCGCAAAACCAACTCCTGACCGTAGGTACTCCCCAGCGCAACCGCTACAAATGCCCCGAGCAAGCCCATCAAACTTGGCAACGCCAGCAAGAAAAACTCACCAATCACCTTGATAAAATTACCAATAGCCCCCAGAATAATCCCCTTATCCAGAAGCCATATGCCAGCCCGGGCACCCAAGTGAGACAGCGAACTCACCAAAAACAGAGACAACAACAATGCTGCCAGTCCACGCACAAGAAAAACCGCCAACTTTTGGCCAGAAAAACCAGCATCCATCTCAAGGCCCAGATTCATTTGCAAAAGCGGCCACAACGCGCCACCAGCTATGACTGTACCGACTACACCAACCAATACTTGCTGGTTAGCTGTTTCTGCCAACGACAACATCCATTTTGCCAGGAAAAAACCGATACCACCACCAATTGGCAACAGCGTCAGCGCCAGCATAATGGCTGCCAGAGGTGCTTTTACATCCCGCATCAGATTACGAGCGGCTGTAAATGACACAGGCACTGCCAAAACCGTCCCAATTGTCGTAGCAATCAGGGCCATGAAAATTGTTTCCAGAATTAAATTAATGGTATCACGCGTCGTTTGGCTTAGTTGCAGAGGTCCTGATTCTGCCCCTAGCGTAAAGTCTAGCAAATCCGGATCAGTCAGATTGGGGTCAGCCAGTTGGCGCAAAACCAGCAATAATTGTTGTTGGCGGGTAGGCTGCTGTAATTTTTCCAGATTGACATCAGTTACTTGTACGGCAATCGCATAAAGCAAGAAGATAAGCATAAACCCAGCAAAGGTGAGTAGGGCATGCCGTAATGGAGAATTTGTTTGTTTATCGTTCAGATTCGAGACCATTTGTACCGGCTCCTAAATAATTCGGTCGCGAATTTGTGCGCTTAAATAGTCAAGCACACCCACGACAATGGCAATAGCAATGACCATAACACTGGCCTTTGTGTAGAGTGTCTGGTTGATATTTCGTTGCAGAACAAAGCCAATACCACCGCCACCTACGAAACCGATGATGGTGGACATACGAACGTTGATGTCCCACCGGTAGAAGATGTAGGCGATGTATTGCCGGAAGATTTGGGGAATGACGGCGTAGGAGATTTGTTGCACGAAGTTGGCACCTGTGGCGGTAATGGCTTCCAGGGGACCTTCGGCGATGTTTTCCACTTCTTCTGAGAATAGTTTGCCAAGGTCAGCGAGGGAATGGAGTGTGAGGGCCATAATACCGGCAAAGGGTCCCAGGCCAACCCAAACGACAAAGACGAAGGCCATCATGATAGGTTCGATAGAACGGATAGCATTGAATATGCCGCGGGTGAGGGTGTAGATGATGAAGCCGATGGCAAACGGCCGTTTCGGATCACGCCGCAATGATAGAATAGCACCAACAGCCCCTACAACCCCAGCCGGTAACAAAAGCATTTGTACCCGCCCTGTCGTTGTTTCCGGTAAAAACTGACTGACTCCCAAGACATTTAGCCAGCTGATAAACAGAGCAATCAACAGGAAAAGGATAGCACTACCCAGGAAGGTCAAAACGGCCGTTACGCCCCGTGCCGTCCCATCACTCATTCGCATCATCGCTTCCTGTCCATACCGGTTGCCCAATACCACAGCGACAATCAATCCCACCAACGCTGCCAATAAGGGCAACAACAGCAAAAACAGGAAAAACAACAACACATAAATAAAATTCCCCACAAAACCAAATGTAAGGAACGAATCCTTGATAGACAGCAACACCCCACTATCCGTGTTAACCAGAGGAGTTGTCAAGCGACTCACCAAAATCCAGCCACCACCAGCTAACACAGGCGTGAGAATGATAGCCAACATAGTAGCTGCCAAAGGCACCTTAATACTTTCCATCAAATTGCGAGCCGCAATAAACGAAAGCGGAATAGCCAGCAACGTGCCAAAGGTAGAAGCCAACAAGGCCATCAAAACAGTTTCTACAATCTTTTGCAGTGCCTCATTGCTGGTATCACTCAAGCCAATAATACGTCGGTCAATCACTTCCACAATTTCAATGCGTTGCGGATCGGCCGTTTCCCGAATATCCGGCATCGTAAACTGCGTCACGAACTTACCTTCCGCATCAGCCTTCGTGTCCGTCAATCGGCGCACACTCGTAGAGCCCACTGGATGCCAGAAAACCACAATACGGCCGTTAGGCTTAAACCCCTCCCCAGACAACTGCAACAAATCCTGTGTCGTTGTCGCACAGTTTGGGGCCAACGTAGCCACACGCCCCTCCGCCGTCACCTGCGACCCCTTAATTTCTTCTGGGCAAGGCATACGAATCGAAATATTCGTACTCCGGGTTTCATTCTCAAACGCAAACAAATCCGGATGTGCCAATTCCCGAATCAGACCAATTAAATTCTCCTGACGACGAGGTTTAAGCGGTTCCTCAAGATTAATTTGCGTAGCCTGAACAGCATAAATATAAACCACCAACACCGCAGCAATCAAAGCCGCTTGCCGCCACCATTTATTTCCATTTTGGTTCTTCATCGCCAGCTCTTCAACCGATTAACCAATTCGCTCCGCTTCACGGCCATAAATTTCCGCGAAACGCTCATCATCAATCTCTTCCGGACGGCCGTCAAACACCAGCTGTCCCTTATTCAGCGCAATTGCCCGCGTACTATACTGCTGCACCAGATCCAGAAAATGCAAACTACACAACACCGTAATATTATCTTCTTGATTAATTTGTTGTAGATGCCGCATAATACTATGGGCCAACGCCGGGTCCAGACTCGCCACCGGTTCATCTGCCAAAATCAACTCCGGCTCCTGCATCAATGCCCGCGCAATACCGACACGTTGCCGCTGTCCACCACTCAATTCATCTGCCCGGTTATGCGCCTTATCTCGAATCCCAACCCGCTCCAGATTCGCATAAGCCCGCTCAATATCTTCCGGGGGAAACCGCTTCAGAATACTGGCAATTGGATTTACATACCCCAAACGACCACTTAACACATTCGTTAACACCGAAGAACGATCCACAAGATTAAAATGCTGAAAAATCATACCAATCTTGCGACGAGCCCGGCGCAACTCTTCGCCTGAAATATGAGAAAGCTTAACATCATTCCACCAAATCTCTCCCGATGTAGGCTCAATCAGGCGATTAATACACCGCAGCAAAGTACTCTTTCCAGAACCACTTAACCCAATAATTGCCACAAACTGCCCATCCGGAACCTCAAAGCTCACATTATCCAGGGCAACTGTTCCGTCCTCATAAACCTTGGTAAGATTTTTGACCCTTAGCACTTTATCCTCTTCCAACAAACTATATTTTTAATACAACTGCTCAGGCAGTATTAGAGAATTAGACTCCTGGCAGCATACCTGAGCAGTGGCAAACAATGACTTGTATCCAAACCAACAAAATATAATCAAAACTTCCTTCAAAACAAGATAATGCCAAAAATGATTTTCAGGATAAAACAAGCCAGGCCTGCCATTTTTCAAAAATATCATAAAAAGAAGCCGGGTGGACTCATGTCCCCCGGCTTCTTGAATTGCTAGAGAGTATTACCCTTCACCAAAAATATCTTCTTCGGTGATGCCCAGCGTGTCCATAGCCTCACGTACTGGATCATAGAAGCTGTCGCTTACCGGCTCCAGCCCAGTCCAGTTGTAGAAGTCATCAGAGCAGATGGACTCGGCACACGCATCAGATGCAGTAAATGCAACCAGAGCATCCACGATTTGATCAGCCAGCCCCAGCGGGAATTGCGGCCCGAAGGAAACAGTGTCGTTCGGGATCTGGTCAGTCAGAGCGATGATCTTGGTCACATCAAAAATATCTGGCGCGGTGTCGATGACTGTTGCACGAGCGTCCAGAATACGGTAACCGCCAGCATCGGGGCCACCAGCCACATACGTACGACCTTCTTCTGTGCGTACTGGGGATTCACCAGCTTGACGCCAGATTTCCGGATCGTCTACACCGTAAACCCAGCGACGGTCAGGCAGCAACGGCGGGCTGAAGAAAGCCGTGGCGAAGTCAACATCACCGTTGTAAACAGCCAGCATCGCATTTCCGTGGCCACCGGTTTCAATAATTTCACCGGGTTCGATGCCCATTTCAGTCATCATAGCCAATGGATAGAGATAACCGGAGGTGGAGCCGAAGTCAGGAATACCCCAGGTCTTACCATTCAGGTCTTCCAGGGTTTCGATGCCGCTATCGGTGCGGACAACGAATTGGGCTGCATACCAGGAAAGGCCAAAGCGCACGGCCGCCGCGCCAACGGTAACGCCGCAACGCCGATTGGCCAAGACGTAACCCTGAGCCGGAATGAAGCCAATGGTGTCTTCTGGGGAAGCACACATTTCTTCGATTGTGGCTGCGTAGCTTGTGGGTACGCTGACTTCAAACTTGAGGCCGGTGGCGTCTTCAAGTGCCTGGGCCAGTACTTCACCACCGGAGATGATGACATCTGTTTCTACAGAAGGCACGAATAAAACTTTGATCGGCCGTTCTTCGGAGCCTAAGGGGGCTTCTTCCTGAACGACCTCTACGGTTTCGGTCTGTACTTCGGTAACAATGCGAGTTACTTCAACAGGAACCTCAACCTCTTTCTCTTCTGTTACAACCTTGGTAACAACAACGGTTTCCGTCTGTACCTGGGGCTGGCAGGCAACCACCAGGGCGGACAGAACCAACAAGGCTGCAACAAACCAGAAAATACGTCTCTGATTTTTCATGGGTTCTCCTCCATTTGGTAAGGTTAAATAAATAGAGACTGATTTGATGGCTCAGACGCAACCGTTTGGCGCGGCGTTTTTGAGAATTAGCGATCTGAAGCCACCTGTCAGGATTATAGCACGGGTGTTAAGATGGGCAATAAGAGGGCATTATGGTTGTTTTTTGGGGGTTTTTGGGGATGGGGACAGGACTATACACGAACGCCATGTTCTGCATGGATAAAACGGCGGGTACCGGTGCGGGCGCGAATGAGCAGGGAGTAGGTTTCGGCGTAGTTGCTGTGGTATTTGATGGCGGGGAGAAGAACGCTGTCGGTGATACCGGTGGCGGCAAAGAAGATTTCGTTGCTGGTAACGATTTCGTCGCAGGTGAGGATTTTGGTGTCGTCGAGTCCGGCAGCATAGATGGCGCGTTTTTCTTCTTCGCTTTGGGGTGCGAGTCGGGCGAGCATGGCGCCACCCATGGCTTTGATGCCACATGCGGCGATGACGCCTTGGGCGGCACCACCGATGCCCATGAGCAGATCGACGCCGGTGCCGGGTGTGACAGCGACGAGCGCGCCTTCGGTGTCACCTTCGTCGCGCAGGAGGATGTGGGCACCAGTTGCCCGAATTTCGTTGATTAGGTCGCGGTTTCGGGGGCGATCGAGAACGATGACGGTGAGATCGCGTACGGGTTTTTGTTTGACGCGGGCGATGAGGGCGAGTGTCCAGGCGGCAGGTGCATCCATGCATTCGGGGACGAGGGCATGGGCGACGTCTCTGTCTACGACGATTTTGTCCATGTAGATGGCGGGGACTGGTGACCAGATTGTGCCTTTTGGGGCGATGCCGACGACTGAAATGGCGCCGGGGCGTCCTTTGACGAGTAGTTTGGTGCCGTCTATGGGATCGACGACGATGTCTATTTCGGGGCCTTTGCCTTTGCCGACGGATTGGCCGCTGCATAGGGGGGATTTTTGACCGAGGCGGTGTTCTTCGCCGATGACGATTCGGCCGTTTATGTCCAGGGTGTTGAGGGCGCGGGCCATTGCTTGTGTGGCGGCGCGGTGGGTATTCATCAGGTCGCCAGAACCGATCCAGTGGCCGGCAGCAAGTGCGGTTGCTTCTGTTACTCGCACCAGGTCGAGGCCTATGTTACGGGGGACGTGTTTTTCTTCCATGTTTTTGCTCCTGGTATTTTTGGGTTGTGTTATTCGACCGCCTCTAGCAGTTGGGCGGCTTCCCATGCCTGCATGCCGCCTTGCAGGATGCGAACGTTCATGCAGCCGATGCTTTGGAGGGCGTAAGCGGCACGGCGGCTGCGGCGTCCTGTGCGGCATACCAGGATGATGTCTCGGTCGTTTGGTAGTTTGATTTCTTCGGAAAGGATTGTGCCTAGAGGAATGAGTGTGGCTTCGGGGATGTGTCCTTGCCGAAATTCGCGTGGTTCTCTGACGTCGATGATGTAGGGTAACGGCCGTTCGTTTTTGGGATGCATCATTTGCCACAATTCTTCTGCGGTTACTTCCAGCACCCGATCATCTGGTATATCGTGCAGGGGGGGGATTCCGACCAGGTCTATTTGTTTGGGGAGATTTTGACATTCTTTGAATGCACGAACCGGGCATTCATAAATGCAGATGGCGGGGTCGAGTACACGGTAGAAGAGGTGGCTGATGGCCTCGTCTTCTTCCAGAAAGTGATCTCTTCCTAAGAAACGGTCAAAGCCAGTGGAGACGATTACCTGCCATACCTGGGGCACGACTTTGACCATAAATACATCGCCACCACGATCTCGATAGGTGCGTACGACGGTTTCCAGCATGTGAATGCCACTGAAGTCACAATGGTTAATGTGGTGCATTCGTAGCAGGAGGAAGCGTTGTTCGGGGTGGTGTTCGGCGTATTGCAGGATGAATTCTTCTACGTGGTTTACGGCACCGAAGTAGAGGTCTCCCTGTATTTCGATGATGCTGAGTTGGGGGCATGGGGCCTTGTCTGGGCGGTAGGCGAAGTGGTGGAAGCGGTCGTCGGGGAGTACAGGCAAGACGCGGGGGGTGCTGGTGCGGACGATGTACAGGACCAGGGAAAGGAGGATGCCTGACAGTACGGCGAATTCGATTTTCAGGAAGAGTGTGCCGAGTAGGGTGACGAGCATGATGATGGCGTCTCCTTTGGCGCCGTACCAGATGCGTTGGATTTCGGGGATGTCGATGAGGCCAATGACGACGGTGATGAGGATGCCGGCCACGGCCGTTTTGGGCAGGTAGGCGGTGAGTGGGGCTAACATGAGCATGGCTATTAGTACGAACAGGCTGGCGAAAACGGCCGTTAACGATGTACGAGCCCCTGCTTTGAATCCGGCTGCTGTGCGCGAAAAAGAAACTGCCACCGGATAACCGGAGAAAAGACCGGCGGCCATGTTGGCCATCCCCTGACCGACAAACTCCTGATTACTATCCAGCCGTTGGCCGGTTTGGGTGGCAATTGCGCGGACGATGGCGATCGTTTGTACCAGACCAATAGCCCCAATGGCGAGGGCGCCCGTAGAAAGATTGGCGATTAGTTCCAGGTCAAAGAATGGCAAACGGTCCAATGGGGGAAATCCCCGTGGTAATTCACCAATGACAGCAACCCCATTTTGATTAAGATGAAACAGGTACACGAAAAGGGAGGCGACAATCATGCCAATCAGAGGGCCGGGAAAACGAGGGTTGATACGACGCAAGAGGAAGATGAAAAGCATCGTGCCCACCCCTAGAACGGCCGTAATTGGGTGCAGCAAAGGCAATTTTGTTACGATTCCTTGCAACAGATCAATAATATTCCCCCCGTCAATTGGTAATGCCAGCAATGTAGGGATTTGCCGAATGATAATCAACAACCCCGCCCCTGCCGTAAATCCGACAATGACCGAATGAGAAACAAAATTGACCAGTAATCCGAGCCGAAAAACGCCCAAAGCAATTTGAAACGCACCTACCATGACAGCCAACAGGCCAGCAGCTGCCACATATTCGTCTGTGCCGGGCACAGCCACACTGGTCAGTGTCGAAGCGACGATCAGGGAAATCGCATTTGCTGGACCTGTTTGTCCATGTTCCGATGACCCCCACAATGCGCCGACGATGCCGCCCACAATGACCGCATAGAGCCCTACCTGTGGTGGCAATTCGGCGATGAGGGCAAAAGCAATGGCTGCTGGCAGGGCAATTACCGCCACTGTCAGGCCGGCTATTAAATCGCTGCGCAGGTTTTCTTTTTTGTAGGTGCGGTAGATGAACGTAGGCCGTTTGAAATAGTTGGCGATGGGTGCAAGGGTGGCGCGGAGCTGCGCGCTCTCACCCAAAACGGCAAACATGTTTGTCTGACTCCTTTTGTGTCGGAATGATGCGACCAGGCAAATAGCTTATGCCAAGTGTACGATGGGGGAAAACGGCCGTCAAGCAGTTGGGGCTGGTAATCAGCCGTTGTTTATTCTTTTTCCAGAGTCAGCAAGCGATAAGGATAGACGTTTATCACACGTGTAGATCCAAAAACGGTTTCGTGTGGTGTGTCGGGACGATAGATGTGAATATGGCCATGTAACAGGTAGCGGGGCTTGAATAGCCGCATGAATGTGCGAAAAATGCGAAAACCGGTATGGGGCAAGTCGGGACGATCGTGAATGCCGAAAGGGGGGGAATGAGTAACGAGGATATCCAGGAAACGGCCGTATCGCACCCGATTCCACAGCAGATTGGGCAAAAGCTGAGTTACCTCCCACCGCATTTCCGATTCAGAATACATCAACTTGCCTTTAGGATGATACCGCATGGAGCCTTCCAGACCAGCAATCAGCCAATCTTTATAACGTGTCACCCGCCCATGAATATTGACACCCCCCCGCACTTCTTTCAGGATACGGCCGTCTACCGTATATTGCGGCCCCTGGTCATGATTACCCAACACATACACCATCGGCACATCCAGCGCCGAAACCAAAAAATCCAAATAATAATACGGTAAATCCCCACACCCAATCAGAAGATCAATACCCCCAAACTGCTCCTTTACCTGAGCACAGTACAACCGATCCAGCACCCGATCACTAACAGCCAGGACCCTCATGGCTCTGGCCACTCCCGATTCTGATTTTGGGCCAATTTGTCCAAAATAGCCTGTTCCAGATCGATGCCACTAATACTGGCCAGTTGTAACAGATACAATGCCACATCAGCCAGCTCACCGGCCAGGGCGTTCTTGTCGCGGGTATCTTCGCGCCATTGAAAATGCTCCAGCACTTCTGCCGCTTCAATAACCAACGACGCAGCCAGATTGCGCGGTGTTTGCGGTTTGGGAGAATCCGGTTCGTACCACCCTTTGCTGCGTACAAATGCGTGCATACGGGCTTCTAGTTCTTTTAGTTCCATCAGACACAAAGAGGCAGGGCAGGAGAAATTCCCTTGCCCTGCCATGACACGCCAGGTAAAAATTAGAGTTTTTCCGCGACAAATGCGGCCAGATCAGCCAATCGGCTGGAGTAGCCCCATTCGTTATCATACCAGCTTACCACTTTCACCAGATTGCCGCCAATGACTTGGGTGGAGAGGGCGTCAATGGTGGAGGAGTGGGGATTGCCGATGAAGTCGGAAGAGACGAGTGGCTCTTCAGTGTAGTCCAGTACTTTGCCCAGCCAGCCATCGCTGTTGGCAGCAGCTTTGAGGGTGGCGTTGAGTTCTTCGATGGTGGTGTCTTTTTCCAGTTCGGCGACAAGATCGACGACGGAGACGGTGGGCACAGGGACGCGATAGGCCATACCATCAAAACGGCCGTCCAGGTCAGGAATGACCAGGGATACGGCTTTGGCGGCTCCAGTTGTGGTGGGGATGATGTTGATAGCAGCACTGCGGGCACGACGCATATCCTTGGCGGCCATATCCAGAATTTTTTGCCCATTGGTGTAGGCGTGAATGGTGGACATGAGGGCACGGCGGATGCCAAAATGATCATTCAGCACTTTGGCGACAGGTGCCAGGCAGTTGGTGGTGCAGCTGGCGTTGGAGATAACGTGGTGGCTGGCCGGGTCGTAGGTTTCTTCATTGACGCCCAGGCAAAAGGTCGCATCAACGCTTTTGCCTGGTGCCGAGATGATGACTTTTTGGGCACCGGCGGTCAGGTGTTTGGATGCACTTTCGCGGTCGCGGAAGATGCCGGTGCATTCCAGTACAATGTCTACTCCCAAATCGCCCCAGGGTAAGTTGGCGGGGTCTCGTTCGGCGAAGCTTTTGAGTTTTTCGCCGTCCACATAAATATCTTCACCGCGTACTTCTACCTCGCCGGGAAAACGGCCGTAAGTTGAATCGTACTTAAGCAAATGGGCGTTGGTTGCTGCTGGCATCAAATCATTGATGGCTTCAACATCCAGCACGCCCTTGTAGTTTTCATAAATTGCCTTGTAAACCTGTCGGCCAATACGGCCGAATCCGTTAATACCAATTTTGATGGTCATTCTTTGCTCCTTTTGTCCTAAAAATATGACTAACCTATTGTAACGCCAAATTTGCCAAACAGGCTACGTTAAACGTCATTGACCAACCATGACAAATGACAGCCTTACCTAAAGCCAATTTGTTATGATGATAGCAGAGTGATAATTGCTCGTGCCAGTTTTTGACTGTCGTGCCGCCAGGGGCGTGCTTCATCTACCAAATCAGCCGTAATAAATTTTACCCCCTCTGGAGGGGTTGGCTGTACATACACTGTTTGCCCACCACCTGTTTGGGTGGGCAGGGCCAGGTTATCGTTAGCCAGCACAATATCCAGGCAGCCAGGTGGCAGATGTCGCAAAAGCGCAGCCACATGATCGGCAACTGTGTAATTGTCGGTTTCCCCTGGTTGGGTGGCGATGTTACACACATATACTTTGGGGGCGCGGGCATGGCGCAGTGCTTCGGCCAGATCGGGCACGAGCAGGTTGGGTAAGATGCTGGTGTACAGGCTGCCTGGCCCCATGACGATCAGGTCGGCCTGGAAGATGGCTTGCAGGGCTGGGGGGTAGGCACGTACATTGGGTGGGGTCAGGCCGACTTTTTGGATTTTGCCGCCAAATTTGGGGATTGTGGATTCGCCAATGACGTGATGGGAAACGGCCGTTCCCGTCTCATCTGTTACCAGCACATCCGCCACCAACGTTACCTGTTCCAGCGTGGCTGGCAATACCCGCCCACGCATAGCCAGTACCCGCTCCGCTGCCAGCAATGCTTCATCAAAACTGCCCGTAATTCCCGCCAGCGCAGCCAGCAACAAATTACCAAACGCATGCCCTTGCAACTCTCGCTGTCCATTTTTCAGGGTAGAGCTACCAAACCGGTATTGTAACAATTGGGTCATCAGCGCTTCATCACGTGACAACGCGGCAATGTTGTTACGGAAATCTCCTGGTGGCAGAACACCTAACTCACGCCGCAGGCGTCCACTACTCCCCCCGTCATCGGCCACCGTAACAATGGCTGTGATGTTGCGGGTGTATTCTCTTAACCCGCGCAACAAGGTTGGCAACCCTGTACCGCCGCCAATCACGACAATATGCGGCCCTCGGCTGTGTTGATAATGGTTATACAACGCGTCCAACACGGTCTCGTTTTTCTGGCGGAAGGGAGCTGTTAGCGAAATGCCAATTTGGGTCATTCCCCAAAAAATAGCAATAACCCCTATTCCCAATGGCAAAATGATACGCCACTGGATGGGTAAAAACTGTAATGTAACCAGGTTGTATAGTCGTTCTGGTAGCCAGTTGAGGCGATAGAGCCACAAAATGAGATAAACACCCCCCAGTCCAATCAGTGTTGACCCCAGGCTAATGAGCAAAACCCATCGTTTAATGCCCAGGCCAGGTATGAACCAGCGTGTTCCTTGTGCAAGATTTTGGAGCAGGGTTTTTGTTGATTTCATCATTCTGAAACTTCGGCCGTTTCCTGTTTGCAAACAGTTCGATGTGCCGATTCTAGCAATGGCTACATTCCCCGTCAAAGCAGTGGCAGGGTGTTGGGCGCTGTGCTATGATTTGCTTTTCATAAAGGGGTATCTTGAAGGATGGGGATGCAAGAGAGTGTAAATAAGGTTCTGGAGGTAATATGCGCACAGTTTTCTGGGATTATGATCATGATACAGTCAATATGATAGATCAGCGGCAACTGCCCTGGCACTTTGAGGTGGTGGCATTTGACGATTATAACGAGGTGGCACGGGCGATTCGGGAAATGTATGTACGCGGTGCGCCGGCCATTGGGGCTGCGGCTGCGTTTGGGTTGGCGTTGGCTGCCCGGCAGAGTGAGGCAACTGACAGACTGGCTTTGTTGCGCGATCTGGAAACGGCCGCTTCTGTTCTCAAAGCTGCCCGCCCAACGGCCGTTAACCTTTTCTGGGCCATTGACCGCCTGATGCGTGTGGCTACCAACGAAGAACTGGAAACCCCCGACGATGTACGCCGTGTCCTCCTCACCGAAGCCCAGCAACTGGCCGATGAAGATGTCGAAATCAACCGACGCATGGCCTACATTGGGGCAGAACTCATTTCTGATGGTGACACCATATTACATCACTGCAACACGGGCGCGTTAGCCACCGTAGATTGGGGAACAGCGTTGGGAGTTATCTTTGCCGCCCATGAACAAGGCAAGCGTATCCATGTGCTCGTTGACGAAACCCGGCCTCGCCTTCAGGGAGCACGGCTGACATGCTGGGAACTTAAAGAGCGGGGTATTTCGTTTGACCTGATAGCCGATAATGCAGCCGGTCACTTTATGCGCACCGGGCAGGTAAATATTGTACTGGTTGGGTCTGATCGTACCGCTGCAAATGGTGATGTGGCAAACAAAATCGGCACGTATAAGCTGGCCGTTGTGGCCAAAGAAAATGGTGTTCCTTTTTACCCTGTTGTGCCTACCAGCACCATTGACTTAAACTTGCCCAATGGTGATATGATTCCCATTGAAGAGCGAGGCATGGAAGAGGTGGTTACAGTTTTTGGTAAATCTATTGCGCCTGAAGGTATTACGGCGCGTAATCCGGCGTTTGATGTGACACCACACCGTTATGTGACTGGTATTGTCACTGAAGTCGGGATAGTGTATCCGCCGTTTGAGAAGCATTTGCGTGAGGCGGTAGCCAGGGCGCAGGCAGCGAAGGAAAAAGCGTAGAAGTGGCAGAATTTATGTAAAGGGAGAGTGTGGTTTGGCAGAGGATATTCCGGTAGTGATTGTGTGCGGGGGAATGGGAACCCGCATGCGGGGGAGTACGACGCGCAAGAAGGAGTTGGTTGAGGTTGGCGGACGGCCGATTCTCTGGCATGTCATGCGGATTTTTTCGGCACATGGTTTTAATCGGTTTGTGCTGACGTTGGGGTATGGGGCAGACCAGATTAAGCGGTATTTTTTGGAATATGAGCGGATGTCACGCGATATGACGCTGCGTTTGGGGACACCGGCAGATGGGGATGAGAATATTCGGTATCATGGTGTGGCTGGTCATGATCCCTGGGAAGTGAGTTTGGTGGATACTGGTTTGCACACGGAGAAAGCAAGTCGTATTGCTCGCGTGGCGCAGTATTTGCAGGGGGAGCGGTTTTTTGTGGCGTATGGGGATGATGTGAGTGATGTGGATTTGACGGCGCTGGTTGCCTTTCACAGGTCGCACGGGCGGTTGGCCACGTTAACGGCCGTTCAGGTGCATTTGCAATATGGCGTGGTAGAAGCGGATGAGTCGGGTCTGGTCTCCGGGTTTGTGGAACGGCCGTTGCTTCCCTATTGGATTAACGGGGGCTTCATGCTTTTTGAGCGGAAAGTGTTGGAAATGATGTCTGCTGGTGACAATGTGAATCTGGAAACCGAAGTTTTGCCGGAGTTGGCCCGTCAAAAACAGTTGATGATTTACCGACATACGGGTTTTTGGCAATCTATGAACACCATGAAAGATACATTGCTGCTGGAGAAAATCTGGCAGGAAAATCCGCCCTGGAAGGTATGGGAGGACTGAAGTCGGCGTGCGGATATTGGTGACAGGCGGCACAGGGTTTATTGGTTGTCATTTGGTGCAACATTTGGTGGCACGGCCGAATACGACTGTGATTTTGTTAGTGCGTGACACCTATGCCAATGTTTCTCATTTGCCGCCTGAATTACGGCCGTTGCGCCCCCATTTTGAGTTGGTTTATGCTGATTTACGCAATTTTCAGCTTACGGTACGGGCGGTGCAGGCAGCTCAACCAGATTGTGTGGTTCATCTGGCTGCCGTAGGGGCCACAAATCCGTTTTTGGCGGTAGATACGGCCGTTCGGCACAACGTGACGGGTACATTAAACTTGTTGCGGGCCGTCTTCGAAAAATCTGGAACGGCCAGACAGCTTATTGTTGCCCGGACTCCCGGTGAACAATCTGCCATGAATGTGTATGCGGCCAGCAAGGCTGCCGCCTGGGCTTTTTGTCAGATGTATGCCCGTACCCAAGGTTGGCCAATTTGTGGGGCGATGATTTTTCAGGCGTACGGACCGGGACAACCACAAAATGCATTTGTACCAGCGGCTATTCGGGCAGCACTGGCAGGTCAGGATTTTCCCATGACTTCTGGCACGCAAGAACGGGACTGGATTTATGTGAAAGATGTGGTGGCCGGGTTCGAGAAGATGCTGGAACGGCCGTTGCCACCGGGCAGTTCTGTTGACTTGGGTACAGGTCAGTTAACGGCTGTACGGGAAGTAGCTGAAATAATTTATACACTGGTGGGGCGGGGAGGACGGCCGTTGCCCGGTGTTTTGCCTGCTCGCCCCGGCGAAGCGTGGCAGCAGGTAGCAAATATGGCCCAAACGCGAGAAATATTGGCGTGGGAAACGGCCGTTTCTCTCACCGACGGACTTCGTCAAACCATTGCCCACTACCAGCAACACACCACCTGAATTCAGCCCAAACAAAAAAACCGGCGTAACCATACGCCGGCTTTCAACCATCCCAACACCCCTTACTTCTTCACCTTTACCGGGATCCGTCGTGTGCGTTCCACAGCCTCTTTTCGCTTCGGCAAGGTAATAGTCAACACACCCCGCTTAAACGCAGCATCCGCCTTATCCGTATCCACCAGATCGCCTGGAATTGGGATCGTCCGTGAGAACGCCCCATAACTCCGTTCCATCCGATAATAGTTCGTTCCCTCTTCCTCTTCTTCTACCCGCTTCTCACCTTTCAGCATAATCGCATCCGGCAAAACCGTAATTTCCACATCTTCCGGCTCCATGCCGGGTAATTCAGCCTTAATAACAAATGCTTTTTTGTTTTCTTTAATATCCACACGCGGGTTGAATGTACCCAACAGGCTACTTTCAAACGGCATCAAGTCAAAACCGGTCAAGAACTCTTCAAACAGGCGATCAATGGCTGTTCGCATTGGATAGAAGGAATCACCATTGCCATGCCGCACACGAACGGGCAGTTTCTCCCGTTTCCACGGAATCAAATCCCGAATCTTCATGGCCTTATTCCTCCTTTCCATTTAGGTTTTTCACGTGCTTGTAAAAAACGCCCAATGATTACGCACTCTTAACGTTAATCTTGCGTGTGCTGGGGCCAGTCTTCTTTGGCATAACCAGCCGCAAAACGCCGTGCTTGATTGTTGCTTCAATCTTGTCCCGGTCGATTTTGTCAGAGATGGCAAATGTGCGGTGGAAATCACCAATGCCATATTCCACATGAGCCAGATCGTACCCTTGTGGCGGCTCAAAATTTACCTGACCATTCAAAGTGAGTACATCATTTTCCAGAGTGATGTCGAGAGAATTTTCATCTACGCCAGGTAAATCGGCCAATAATACGAATTCGGTTTCGGTTTCGTAGATGTCCACACGAGGGACATAAGTGCGTCCGGGACGGGTGCGTTCTGCGCCTTCTGGCGTCTTGACTTCTTCTTTGGTGTATTCAAACTGGTTTGTCATGGCAATCCTCCCTTTATGCGGCCTTTACTTTTACCTTGCGTGGTTTTTCGGCTTCGGCGCGTGGTAGTATGATGGACAGTACGCCTTTGTTGAATATGGCATCTACTTTTTCTTTTTCGACGCCAAAGGGCAGTTGTAGTGTACGGGTGAATTTGCCGTGGCCGCGTTCGCGCCGATGGAATTTGATACCTTCGCCATTGGTGTCTGGCCGACGTGTTCCACTAAGGGTGAGGGTGCGATCTACAATGGAAATTTCGATGTCTTCTGGTTCAACGCCAGGGAGTTCGGCTGTGACGATAAGTCCTTCCGGGTTGGCCCATACGTTGAGTGCGGGGTAGGCGGGAGCAGCGGTTTTCGGCCGTTCCCATTCTCGCATAATACGTTCCAGTTCACGCAATAAGGTTGTGCGCCGGTCGTCAAAATCACTCCACCACATACCGGGTTTCCTCCTGTTTTTTAGCTCAATGACCATTTGGTCTGGCTGTTGGTTGTCAGTTTGCACACCCTAAAATGTAGGATGGTCGTGTTAGATGATTGTTAGAGCTGTGCAAGAACTGTATAAGAGGGGTGTGGGGAGTGGTAGAATGGATTTGGGGCGCTGGATTGGGTGTTTTGCTGTTTTGTGGAGATGGGTTATGAGTGTTGAGTTTTATTATGAGCCGTATCCGGAGCTGGAGCCACCAGAACCAAAGCGGCGTCGGGGGTGGTGGGTGTTGGTGGTGGGGTTGGTGATTGTGGCTATGTTGGGTTCTGGGATTGGGGGGGTGTTTTGGTTTGTGTCGTTGCGAGAGGAGCCGGAAACGGCCGTTTCTGTGCCATCTGTTGCGGTTAATCGGATTGCCTTTATCAATCCCAATGGCCAACTGGTTACAATGTCGCCTGATGGGAGTAACCAACGGGTGCTGACTGACCTTAATTTACGGTTTCAGTTTCCTGCGTGGTCGCCAAACGGCCGTTCTCTGGCGGTGATCGGTAGTCAGGCAGGCGGGGGTGGTATTTTCCTGATATCTGACGAGGACGAAGCAGAACCGGAAGCAATTTACAATAGCACGTCTCAGGCGCCATTCTATCTTTACTGGTCGCCAGATGGTCGTTATCTCAGTTTCCTTGTCAATCATCCTGGCGGAATTGGCCTGCGCCTGATTCAGATGGATGATACCGAGCGAAACAGCCGTCTCATCAGTTTGGGGGTACCCTTTTATTGGGATTGGACACCAGACAGCCAGCAATTGCTTATTCATACCGGTTTTGCTGGCGAGGCGGCGCGATTGACTTTTATTGAGCCCGGGGGAGAAGTAAGTGGGGTTAATATTGCGCCGCCTGGCTTTTTTCAGGCCCCTGATATTTCGCCAGACGGCCGTTTTCTGGCCTACGCCGAAGAACGCTCTCCCGGTGTCAGTGCCCTTGTGGTTGAAGACACAGCTACCGACAGCTTCTTTACCCAACAACACCTGGGATTGATTGCTCTTGGCTGGAGTCCGGTTGATAACCGGCTGGCCTTTATCAGCAATGAAGAGAATACAGATAGCTTTTGGGGGCCTATGCGGTTGTTGGATGCGGAAACGGATCGCCTGACATTGCTGACGGCGGAAACAGTCGTTGCTTTCTTTTGGTCGCCAGACGGCCGTTACCTGGCCTACATTAGCGTTCCTGGCAAAGATAATGGCATCAATGCGCGCCGATCGGGACGCCTGACAAAACTGGCCGCCCAGCCCAATCCACACGAATTTTCCCTTTCGGTTGTGGATACATATACAGGCGACGTGAATTTATTAGCCCGATTTACCCCTACCAATTCTTTTTTGCACCAATTTTTACCATTTTTTGACCAGTATGCGCTGAGCCATCATCTTTGGTCGCCTCATAGTGACGCGCTCGTTTTACCCATGTTGCAAAATGGGGTGGAACAGGTCGTGGTGGTGTCAGTAAATGGTGAGCCCCCGCATATATTAACAGAGGGGGACATGCCTTTTTGGAGCTGGCGCTAGAGGCTGATCAGCACTGCGCTGAAGGCAAGCAGAATGAGTAGGGTGGCCAATCCAACACGGTTTGGGAACCGCCGCAGGTAAATGAGGCGAGGCGGCACAAAGAGCAGGCAGAGCCAGAGAAAAACGGCCGTTATCTTGATGGAGTTATTTAGCGGCAGGTTGGTGATGCTGGTGGCCTGGAGAACGGCCGTAACCAGCATACCCTGCAATCCAATCAACCCCCAAACCCCCCGCCACTGAAAACGACTCTCACCCTGTGAGACAGTAGGCGTCACCCGAAATGCCAGAAAAATCACATATAACAACGAAATGCCTAACCACGCGCCGGGTGCAAAGACAAAAAAAGCAGCTGATTCCCCTTCTCCCATTTCAAACCCGTTGGCAATAGTGACCGACTCCAGAAAACCTAACTGGAAGGCCAATGCCAGCGAGAGCGACACACCAAAAAGGACAGCCAGCACACCCCGTAACCGAGTCGAAAGCCAATCGTAGTCAGCATGAGGTGCAGGCTCCAGCTTGCGCAAAGAAAGCAACGCCACACAGAAAATGATGTAAGCGGCCAGCAACCAAAGCGCATGACTACCAGACGGCCGTTTCCACATCGTATTTTGCAATAACCAGACCAATACAATCGGCGTCAGCCCATCTACCAATACAGGCCACACCCACTCACCCTGCCGCTTCATTATCCCTCCTCCCCCACCAACATATTATCAATCAGGCGCGTCTTGCCGATAAAAACCGCCATAGACAACAATGCCCCCTTTCCTACCTCATCCAGCTCTGCCAGCGTGCGCCGATCAGCCACACTCACATAATCCAGCCGTGCCAGCGGTTCAGCCTCAATGATCTCCCGCATCAATGTCCGCAATCGTTCCCCATTCCGTTCCCCCTGCTCAAAAGCCACCTTTGCCTGACTCAGCGCCCGATAAAGCACGGTGGCCGCCTTACGCTCTGCTGGTGACAAGTAGGCATTACGGGAGCTCATCGCCAATCCATCCGCCTCTCTTACTGTCGGGCAGACAATTAACTCCAGGTCAAAGTTCAAATCTCGCACCATTTGCTTAAGAACCACCGTTTGTTGTGCATCTTTTTGCCCAAAATAAGCACGTGTTGGCTGAACAATGTTGAATAATTTGGCTACTACGGTGGCCACCCCGCGAAAATGGGTGGGGCGAGATGCGCCTTCCAGAGGTTGGGTTACTTTTTCTACTGTGACATAAGTCTGAAAATCAGGGGGATACATGATGGAATCATCTGGCGTGAAGACCAGATCGACATTTTCGGCGCGCAAGAGTGCCAGATCGCGTTCCAGATCACGCGGATAACTGTCTAAATCTTCATGGGGGGCAAACTGTGTTGGGTTGACGTAAATACTCACAGCTACCCGGTCGTTTTCGGCGCGTGCCTGTCGCACCAAAGAGAGATGGCCTTCGTGCAGATAACCCATAGTGGGGACAAATCCCCAGGTGAGTGTTGGATCGGCATGTCGTATGTTTCGAACTTGTTGAATATCAGGTGTAACGATCATGTTGCCCTCCGTCTTTTTGGTATTTTGATTGTACCGGTAAATGGGCGGGATGGGGAGTGGTCATGAATCGGGGGTGGGAATAGCTCTGACGAGTTCTAGCAAGCAACGGTTAACTGGTGTGGGAATGCCAAGATGCTGGCCGTGGCGGACGACTTCACCACAGATGGCATCAATTTCAGTGGTGGCGCCGCGTAATATGTCCTGGAGCATGGAGGAGTGGTTGGCAGCGGTGGCCTGGGCAACTTCGAGGGTGCGTTGACCGGCATCGGGGTAGGGGAGGGTGATGCCGAGGGCGCTGGCGATTTGGGCGACTTCGCGGGCTGCGGCTTGCATGAGGGTGCGGGCGTGTGGGTTTTGGGCAAGGTGGCCATTTGGTACACGTAGAACGGCCGTTATGGGGTTTATTCCGGCGTTAATTGCCAGCTTTCCCCAAACCAGCCCGTCCACATTTTCACTCAGGTGGGTTTCAAAACCTGCGTGTGTTAATAATTGGGCCAGAGTTGTAACACGTGTTGCAATTTCGGGACGAGTGGCCAGGTGGGTCACGCCATGTCCGGCATGGCGCACTGTACCGGGGGCCACAATTGTGGCACCTTCTGTGGTAACGCCGAGCGTCACTCGTTCTTTTCCTAATACAGTTGTCAGTTTTTCCCAATTACCCAGACCATTTTGCAGGGTGACAGCCAGACCGTCAGGTGCAAGGATTTGTAAGGCCAGTTGGGCGGCTTGTTCTGTTTGGTGGCTTTTGACCAGTACAAAGACAAAGTTGGCGTTGTGGATGTCGGTGGGGTTGCTGGTGATAGGGATGGGATGATGAGTTTGGTGGCCGTCTGGGTGGATGAGAGTGAGGCCGTGTTGGCGAACGGCCGTTATTTGTGCTGCCCAATGCCCCAACATCATGACATCAGCTAACCCATGTAGCCGGGCTGCAAATAAACTTCCCATTGCGCCAATTCCAATAATACCAATTTTCATTTTATCTTCAGCATCCTCAGATTGGTTGTAAGGTTGTTCGTGTAAAAAGATTAACAACTTTTGTGAGGGGTAACTTAAGGCGACAAATTGTGTTATAAGCCATAATTAAGCGTATAACCCGATTATATCAGGAAGGTAAAAGATGAATTTATTTGTTGTCGCTTTGATTATTTTGTTATTATTTACGTTGATTCCGTTTGCCGGTGATGATCCGGTGCATGATTACGAATCGAACTCGCATAACGACTAAAAAAGTGTATTAGAACCTTTCCTTATCTTAATCGGGTAAGTGTGGGGTGGTGAGTTGCCAACCTTGTTTTTGTTTGTGCTAAAATAAAAATATGCGTCAATCATTGCTGGAACCACGAATCATAAGGATGCCGGAGTTTGCGCCGGGGCAATGGTTGAATGTGGAACGGCCGTTGACTCGGGAGCAACTTTACGGCCAGGTTGTCCTGATTGATTTTTGGGAGTACACCTGCATTAACTGTATCCGAACATTGCCTTATTTGCGACAATGGCATAAGCGATATGCTGACAAAGGGCTGGTAATTATTGGTGTTCACTCCCCAGAATTTCGGTTTGCCAGATTTCGGATGCACATCGAAACGGCCGTTGCCGACTTTCAACTTCCCTATCCCATCCTGCTCGACAACGATCTGGCAAACTGGGAGCTATACGCCAACAAAGCATGGCCAACCAAATACCTCATTGACTCAGAAGGATACATCCGCTACCAGTGCCAGGGCGAAGGTGCATACCAGCAAACAGAACGCGCCATTCGTCAGCTGCTACGCCAACGCGATCCATCCATTATATTGCCCGACAAGCTGGTCACACCAATTCGGGATGAAGACCAACCCGGTGCGGCATGTTATCGGCCAACACCCGAACTATATGCCGGTTATCGGGGGGGAGGGTTATTTGCCGGAGGGCTGGGTAACCCGGAAGGATATGTACCCCTTAGCCCTGTGTTGTATGAATGGCCGGATGGCATCGAACGGGAAGAAGGGCACTTTTATGTGGAAGGTATTTGGCGAGCATGGCCGGAGGCAATGTCTTATGCGGGCAAGAGTGGGGGGCGTATTGTGTTGCCTTACCGGGCTGTGACAGTAAACGCGGTGTTGAGTCCATCTCCAGACCCGGTAGAGACAGTGCTGGACTTGCGAAAACCGGAAAGTGAGCCGGTGATTGAAGTGAAGCAAGACGGCCGTTATCTCAATCCAGCTAATGCTGGCCGCGACATCACCTTCCGGAATGGCAAAAGCATCGTTTTAGTCGATCGGCCGCGCATGTATGAACTGGTCAATAATAGTCTGTATGGCAAGCACGAATTGAGCCTGACTTTTCACGCCCGTGGCCTGGCAGTTTATGCCTTTTCCTTTACCACCTGCGCCGATCCTACGGCCGATCTTGAGGATCCCAACGTTTTCCAAACCAAATAGTAACAGAGACTACGGCAGTAAAGCGTTTGGTTGGTTACAACAGGGCTGCACTGCCAACAAACGATTCTCTTTTTCTGATAAGCCAAAGTGGGGCAAAAGTGCTGTTGACAGCCTCGACTATTATTGATATGCTCATGCAGTTTGTGTAAAAATCACACTAGAGTGGGAGATGTATTGAACCATGAGATGGGTAATGCGGTCTAAAATTCACAAGGCCACTGTAACAGAAGCAAATGTTGACTATATTGGTAGTATTACAATTGATGCCGATCTGATTGAAAAAGCTGGTTTGTGGCCGGGCGAAAAAGTTTTGGTGGTCAGTAATACGTCAGGTGCGCGTTTGGAGACGTATGTGATTGAGGGAGAGCGGGGGTCTGGTGAGATTTGTATGAATGGTGCGGCGGCGCATTTGATCAAGGCGGGAGAAGAGGTGATTATTATCGGCTTTGAACTGACGGATAAACCAGTTGAGCCAAAAGCTATTTTGGTGGATAAGCAGAATCGGTTTGTCCGATACTTAAGTTGAGTATGTTATAATTTGCCTGTGTTTACTGGTTTTGTGGTCGTTCTGGCCTGACCGGAGTTTTTTATGTCCGTTCCTTCTTTGGAAACTTTGGCCTCGTATCTAACGGTTGTGGCGGCTGTGCTGGGTGCGCTGTTGGTGGCGCTGTGGCTGAGTTTGATTATTTGGGCGTTTCGGGATATGCGTGCCCGGTCGCGAGACCCGTTTGCGCATTTTCTGGCAGCGTTGTTGGTGGCGGCGTTGCCTGTGGTGGGGGTGGTGGTTTATTTGATTTTGCGGCCACCGGAGACGCTGGCGGAGGCGTATGAGCGGGCATTGGCGGAGGAGGCGCTGTTGCAGGAAATTGAGGAACGGCCGTCTTGTCCCGGTTGCTCTCGTGTTATCCACCCTAACTGGATTTTGTGTCCCTATTGTCATACACGCCTGAAAAAAGCATGCCCAGACTGTAATTCGTTGATGGAGTTACAGTGGAATTTATGTCCATTTTGTGGAAATCAGCAGGTCGATCCATATCGGGTGGAGTTGCCAGAAACGGCCGTTTCTGCTAACGATGACCATTACTCGCCAGTAGAACAGCCTACAATTGAAGATACCCCCGCTACAGACATCTGATTATTCAATAACTACCTGGCTTAAATCCCCTTCTGGTGGTGGAAACTGAGGGTCTAATTGCTTGATAGTATCCACAATCACGCGGGCAATTGCCAGATTACGATACCATTTTTGGTCTGCCGGAATAACATACCACGGTGCCCAGGGGGTTGTACACCGGTTTAAGGCCTCTTCATAGGCTGCCATATATGCATCCCACAAAGCTCGCTTCTTCAAATCATCATGCGAAAACTTCCAATGTTTTTCCGGATTATCCACACGTTCCTGAAAACGTTGCTTTTGCTCTTCTTTGGAGATGTGCAAATAGAACTTGAGAATGGTTGTGCCGGTTTCGGTGAGCATTTTCTCAAACTGGTTGATTTGTTCGTAGCGAGGCCGCCAAACAGATTCGGGCACTAGATTGTGCACACGAACGACTAAAACATCCTCGTAATGGGAACGGTTGAAAATGCCAATCATGCCGTTGCCGGGTACTGCTTTGTGAATACGCCAGAGAAAATCGTGGGCGAGTTCTTCTTTGCTGGGGACTTTGAAGGAGGTGACCCGCACACCTTGTGGATTGACACCCTGGAACACACGCCGAATTGTGCCATCTTTGCCGCCCGCATCCATGGCTTGCAGGATGATGAGTAGTCGAAAACGGCCGTCTGCATAAAAACGGTATTGTAATTCGGCCAGTTCTTTCCGCAAGGCGCGAAATTCCGCTTTGGCAGCTTCCTTGCCGGCCGGGTAAAACGATTGGCCACGAGTGGGTAATTCGGTCAGTCGAATCGGCCGTTCTGGCACCAGGCGATGCGTTACAGGCATGAATCCTCCTCCTTGTCTGGCTAAAGTAGTTGGCAATATACAGGTACTTTAGCTGATTCCTGCCTGAATGTAAATGTCTGTTTCACAGATACCGGCAAATCCAGAGGCTTAATTGCCCGGACAACTGATAAATCCGGCGATTTCTGCATAAATCTGGCTTAAATCGTCTGCTGTGGGTGAGTGATAAAAATGAGTCGGGTCAGTGGCAATGGTTTTGAGCAAGGTTTCGTTGATGCTATCTCCCAGGCCAATGGTGTAGATGATGATGCCAGCAGCTTTGGCAGCATTGGCTTCGGCAATAACTGGTTCTTCGCCTACGCCAAAGGGTTTGCCGTCGGTGAGCAGAATGATAACGGCCGTGTGCGCAGGGTTATGACGCCCACTACTCAACTCTTGTCTGGCTGTTGCCAATGCCAGATCGATGCGTGTCAGTCCTTCAGCTACCAATGATTGCAAAGACGCAATTAGCGCAGCTCGATCGGAAGTAAGGGGGACAAGCACCCGTGCTTCACTGTCAAAATCGATTATGCTGGCCTGATCCGGTGGCAGATTGATAATGTTGAGGAAATCGGTAGCAGCAGCTTGTGCGGCGGCCAGTCTGGAGGTGTTGCCGCTGCTTGTCGGGTTAGCCATACTGCCAGATGAATCGAGTAACAGAATGATGTCGGCCGGGTGGCTGGTGGGAATGCAGTAATTTAGCTGGACGACTGGCAGAAAAACAAAGCTGGGGGTTGGCGGAGTTGTGACGTTCATTGTGCCCGTAGCCTGCCCTACGCCACCGTCGTCGTCTGTGATGGTAAGGGTAATGAGGTATTGACCGGTTTGATTGAAGGTGTGGCTGGCGGTGAGTGTGTTGTTGGTGGTGGCGCCGTCTCCAAAATTCCAAAGGATTGTGTGGGTGTCGAGGGTGCCGGGATCGGTGAATGTGCCGGTAAAAACGGCCGTTTCTCCTATCAGTACATCCCAGCTATCAGCCATGAGTGTCACCTGTGGTATCGCGTTGTTCACTGTCACGGTAGTTGTATCTGTCGCTGAACCGGTGTTGCCTGTTACTTGCACTGAGACAGGATAAACGCCATCATCTCGATTGCTTGCCGAAAAAACGACAGTGACGGCCGTGCCATCATCAAACAGGCCGTCGTTGTCCAAATCCCAGGCATAACTCAGACTTCCACCGTTTGGATCAAACGAACTGCTTGCGTCCAGAGTGACATTGCTTCCTTCTGTGATAGTGTATGGCCCCCCGGCATTGGCCGTGATTCTCTCTGGGGTAGCTGTTGGGGTAAGTGTGGGTGTAGGCGAAGAGGTGGGCGTAGATGTGGGTGTGGGAGAAGAAGTCGGTGTGGGTGTAGGCGTAGGTGGATTGGAGACATCAACCAGCAAAACGGCCGAATCTGTTAATCCCTCGTTACTTGCTACATACGCTGTATTAAGAATAGTCGTTCCTGCCCCCAGACCAGCATCTACCCGCACTGTCAGAGTAACTACGGCTGAATTATCTGAAAGAAGCGTCCCCACATTCCACGTAACAACCCCATTAGCATCCGGACCAGAGAAGGGAGAACTGGCGGCGACAAAAGAAGTGCCTGCTGGAATCGTGTCGGTAATGGTAATGCCAGTGAGAGTGTCCGTGTAAAAGTTAGATGCTGTGATTGTATAGCGAAGCAAATTTCCGGCGGGGACGGGATTCAGATCGGCCGTTTTCGTCAGGCGCAAGCGCACACAACCCGTCAGCCATGCCACCGCCTGTCGTCCGGCGCGAGTATTATCTTGCAAGGCATAGGCATTACTAAACTCCCCCAGCCAGTTACTATCTGTTGCCAGCAAAACACAACCTGAGCCATCACGAAACGCTGCCATTACCGGCATGTTAGCTGGATTAGCATCAGCATCGGTAATTACCAACGCATTTGTGGCCGGGGTAAGCCACGCACTGCGGAGCATTTCAAATGCTGTAACGCCGTCAAAAATAGGATGTGTGCCGAAATTATCGACCTGATAAATAACCCAGCTATTATTAGGCCCGGACGGATCAGCATCTGTTGGATCAATAACGGCGTCATCTCCCAGCAACGTGTATCCATATTCCTGAAAAAGAGGTTGTGTGTCTCCTTTTAGAAAGCCCCAATCGCTGGAGATCATCAAGCCATGTCCGGCCGCCGCCCAATTGCGAAGCATAGTAGCATCGGTGGTTGTATAGGGTGAGGACAGGCGATTGTTGCCTGCCAGCCCCATGATGATGAGGATGTCCACGCAAGAGGGAATTGTTCCGGCAGAAAGATCGACTGTACCAACAGTGTAGCCGAAAGAGACAAGTTCATTAAGGAACGTCGTGTAGTCATCAGGGGATTGGCCACGAGAAATCTCAAAAGCGGCTACGGGAGAAGAGGCATTGGTGCAGTTGATGGGATCTGAGATGGCGAAGGGAGAGAGGGAGGCGGTTTGGCCAATGGCGGTGGTGAAGGTAATGGCTGCCAGGAGGAGTAAGCCAGCTATTAGCATGGATAATAAACCGGTTGTTAATTTGGTTGTTTTTTCTGGCATATGGCTTATATAAATGGGTGGCTGAATGTTTGCCGGGATGGATATGTGGCTGGGATGTGGTGTATGATGCGAGACACGGCCGTTTCAAACACGACTTTATTAATATTGTCGCATAATGTTCGCAAAAGTCACGCCCAATATCACCAATCTGAAAAATCAGGAGGAATCTTCACTGTTTGTTGGGCCAGATGGGATACGGGTTGCTGGTGGTTGTGCCAGACATAAACGGCCGTTCCTGCCAACGTAGCCAGCAACATCAACATAGCACCAATAGTTAACCAGGGTGCCCATTGCTTGTTAGAGATTAGTGGCTGGTCAGAAGATTGTGCTTCGGGCAATGTCCATTCATAGCGAGCCACCGCATCCGCTATTCCCATGCGGCGCACCACCACATCTATTTGCCAGCGGCCAGGCAGGCGAAGCTGGTTACCGCCAAGCCGATACAATCCTGGTTCATTGGTAGCTTCTGCTGCTACCGATTCTATTCCCAGGTCTTGTTCCAGGTAGGTAAATCGCACAATGACGCGCAAAACTTCAGCCGGGGCAGGCCGACGAGTGCTTACTGCGCGGATGTTCATGACATTTGCACCAGGCCGATTTGGCTTGATGGAGAGCGTTATCAGCATATCGTCAACAAGCTGGGTGGCTGTAGTGGGGATTTCTTCAGGCGGGGTGGGAGCCTGGCTGGCGTTGGGGGCGGCTGTTAGATAGGCGGTGAGTAGAATAACGCCGAGGCCAAGTGTGGCTTCAATGAGCATGAGGCGAGGCAGCCAGCGCCATGAGAGGGGTGTCCATCCCTGAGGGCGGCGGAGCAGCCGGGCGGGGATGGCAGCAAGGGTGGGATGCAGGAGGATGGCGTTGAGTGCGCCGAAGCTGAGAGTGAGGAGCAGAAGCAGGGTTTTGAGGAACAGAGAACGGCCGTAATTGGTCAACAATAGGGCGTCGGGTGTGGCAACTTGTTGTCCCAGACTGTATAGGCCGGTGGCGGCGAGGATGCCTATGCTCAAGGCAGCCAAACGCCCAAATGGTTGCCATCCTGACTGAAGTAAAGACCGCAAGTGATTTTTATTTTGTCTGGCTGGCGGCAACAGGGTCATTAGCAAGGCCAATAAACTGCCTATCCAAAGGGCAGCGGCAAGCAGATGAAGGCTGTCGGTTATGATAGCTAAAGTGGTGTTGGTGGTGAGGGCTGCCGCATGACTGACAAGAGATTGGGTGAGGATGAGGGGGAAGGTGAGCAGGAGTAACAGGTGGGGCAAGGGGCTGGATGGACTGGGAAGGTGGTTGCGGTTAATTCGCCACAGGGAGAGAATGAATGCAAGCCAGATGGTCTGACGTGCAATCCAGAGGAGGCCGGGGCGGCTTTGGGTAAGCCATTGGCTGGCAATGGTCCAAATGGGGGTGGTAGGGGGAAGTTCGGGGCGCAAAACGGCCGTTTGCCACATTATCCAGCCAATTCCAAGCCCTAACCCACTAATGGCACACATATAGGCCAGCCGCCACGCCCGCTGACGTGCTTGTTGGTAGGTGGTAACAATTGTGGGGGGGGAGACGGGTGGGGTCAGAAGAAATGCGAGAATGGTTAAGGAACCTATCAGAAGGAGCAAGATGGTGAAATTGGCCCAGCGCAGGGCGACTTCAGGCCAGGGAACGGCCGTTTTAGGGATGGTTGCTTGTGCCTGGTTTAGGTCAGCTGTTGTGCCAATGCCAAAAACGATGAGCCCTTGCGTAAAGTGACCGTCACTTTGAGAAAGCACCTTCCACCATACGCTATAAACTCCCTCTTCCAGAGGTGGCAGATCCAGGATAAGCAGATTGGGTTCGTTGGGAACAGTGCGAATGCCGCGCAGGGGAACGGCCGTGCCGGTAACGTCCAGCAGTTGTGCTGTGCTAAATTCCGGGCTGATGGGTTCGGTGAGCCAGAGACGTACCTGGTTGGGTGGTTCAGATAAAATTGCGTTGTCAGCTGGTTCAGATCGAGCCAGTATTGCATGGGCGGCGACAGGCGACGTGGGTATGAAGGCAAAAAGGAGTAGAATCATTGTGAGAACAAGTGTGAATTTCAGGGGGGATTTGCTCATTTTTGATTCCTTGAAGATTGCCATTGCCACAATCCTGCTATCAGTATCAGAATGGAGCCGCCGATGGCCAGAAGTACCGGCAGGGAAACGGCCGTTTCATCTTCTGCCTGCATAGATTGAGTCAAACTGGTTGTTGCTGGTGGCGTTCCTACCGTAAAATGAAACACGCCAGTCGTAACATCCCCATCTACCAAAACTGCCCGCCACGAAACCGTATAAACACCATCAATGAGTACAGGCACAGTTACCTTCATAGAGGCGTGGTCTGGATCTGTCAGGTCAAGTCCACCATCGCCGTTATCCACTTGCCCTCCTGTACTGTCCAACACACGCATTGTGCTGCTGGCGTCCAGTTCCTCGTTGAACCAGGCTCTGATGACCGTTGGCGATGAATCCAGATGGGCGCCATCTGGCGGATCAGACCGTAGTAATTTGACAGAATGAGCATAAGCAAAAGGTGAGATGATCATTTGTGCCAGAAGCAAAAGAACCAGATACAGGATTTTGCGGGTCATGATTCCCCCTTTTGTTATTGTACCGGGACATGTTTGAGTTCAGCATTGCCAATGCGTATGGTGACGGTTTGGCCAGGCCGAATGAGACCATCGGGGTTGAGGATGAGTTCGTAATAGGTAACGGCCGTATGTAAATCCTGGTCATGAGCGTGATCGTGCCAGGGGCGGGAGATCACTTTGCCAGTGCGTTCGTCAATAATTGTGGGGGGATTTTCTTCATCATGCACAATAACAGCCTTGTCCGGATCGGCAATCTGATAGCGAAGGTCGATCATACCGCCGCCGGCTGTGATGGCTACCAGCATAATACGGACACCAGTTGCTTCGGTAAAGGTTGTTTGAGGTAACTCAGCAGCAGATTGGGGGCGGTTGCCGGTTATGATATGACCGAATTGAGTCACGGCCATCCAGATAAGTAAACCAACCAGAGCCAGAATCAGGGCGAGAAAAAGTAACATTGTGAAGGAAAACGGCCGTTTTCTCCCATGCACACTCAAAGACACTTCATGCATAAAATTTACCCCTTTGATTAGAATGACCGGCCAGCTATCCACAACCGCCGACCGGTCATTCACCACTTATCCCCTGCTACGGTTGTTCATAGACCTGGATATTGCTAAACACACTTTCGCCAGCAGCAGCCGCATCATCATCATTCGTAAAAGTCAGATACAACATACTGCCGGTATAGTAGTTACCTACCGGAACAACAAAATGCTGCACCCCACTACCCGTGTATGTATGAAACGCTTGCAATCCCCACGTTTGCGTGCCGTACAACTGGAAAGTCAGGTTACTGCTGATATTGTCATCTGTATCAAAGCCAATACCATGTATTTCACCTTCAACATTGCTTTCAAAGTCAAATTCCAGTACTGTGTTGGGGGTGACAGTGTAGGCAAAAGCCACTTTCTTCCAGCCATTGCCGGTAATACGCAACGTGTCACCACCATTCTCCACACTGACCAATGCCCCCACATCCTGCGAACCTCCGTAAGACATCACTGCATATGGTGTTCCATTCACATTCACCATGAGCGGTGGGGCTTCATACACCTTGATATTGCGGAACAGACTTTCTCCGGCGGCTGCGGCATCATCATCCATGACAAACACCAGATCAGTCATTGTGCCTGTATAGAATTGCCCAACCGGGATAGAAAAGCGTACCCAGTTCGGTGCGCTACCGGCATAGTTAAAGCTGGCGTTTTGGATGCCCCAACCCTGTGTGCCATACACCTGGAATATCTGAATGGGATTGTTGATAACGTCATCGTTGTCAAAGCCAATCCCGTGAATTTCTCCTTGAACACTGCTCATAAAGTCAAATTCGATAACAGTGTTGGGAGTGACGGTGTAGGGGAAGGGGATCTTTTTCCAACCGTTGCCTACTAGGTGCAAGGTGGCGCCATTGTCTTCAATGGTAGCTGTGGCCGCGGCATCTTGTGTGCCGCCATAGCTGGCCAGGGTGTAGTTATTAAAGTTGACAAATGGGGCAATGTTGATGAATGTCATCATGCCGCCGGGAAAATGGGCAGTGCTGGTGGCATCTCCATTGGTGATGTGAAGTTGGCGATTGTACAAGGCAAGTTGACCACCATCGAGGTTGTGAGGCATGGTGGCAATGAGATCGGCCGTTTGTCCTGCCGGGATAGTATGTGCCACCATATCAACAGGAAAGTTTAACGGATACCCATCGCTGGCGATATGTTTCTGGTGTGTGCCTAGAATCATCATTGTGTCGTTAGTAAATCCAGCGTTCAGATACCGCAACAGTACTCGTTCTCCCGGATCGGCATCAATTGGGTCTGTATCTGGATAAGCTTTGCCATTTATCAGCCAGTAGAGCGGTTTGTAATCCAGCAAATTGAAGTTGGCTGGATCGGCATTTAAGTTGGGATCTATTTCGCTCAGGAGTAGAACAGCCTCTGTATCGTAGGCGGTTTCGGGGCTGGCGTAGGCCTGTCCAGGGGTGGTGTCGTGAACAATGAGGGCTCCATATAGCCCCATGGCAACCTGAATGGCTGAATTGACGCCACTTTCATAGAGGAATGTGCCCGGACGAGTTACTGTGAAGCTGTAAGTTTTGGTACTACCGGGAGCAATGCCGGTCATATCGGGAGGTTCGTCTTGTCCGGGGAACAGGAGGGAGGTGGCTTCGGGTAGCTCGTTGTATAAAGTGATATTGAGTGTGTCTCCTGTTGTGGCTTCAATAACAGGACCTGGCAGGCTGGCTGTTACGGAATTGTCCGAACAGGGTGTGTTGGCGGGCTTTAGGGCGTATCCCCAAATGGGAATGGTGGTATTGTCAGGCATGGTTGTGTTGCCTGCTTTGGCGCATAGTTCGATGTTGATTGTGGTTGGGGCAGCCATTGGTGTAAGTGGAGTGGGTTGTGAGGGGCTGGGTTGGAGGGGGGCTGGGGCTGCACTGATGGTGTGTGGTTGCCAGGGTGTATTACCTAATGCCAGCATGAGTAGTAACAGAATGAGCCCTGAGCTGAGAATGGTTGTTATTTTTGTACGCATGGGAAGTTTCTCCTTTTTCATCGGACCCTTCCTTCTTATTGGCATCCGCCGGGCGGATCGATTCGCCAGAGGGTTGCCAGACCGCCGAAGCCTTCATCGAAGTTTTGAAATTCGTTGAGGGCATGGCTGTGCCAGGGGAAGTAGAATTCGCCACATTCGTTATAGGAGGTGTTGCCGACTAGCAGGTCACCTTTTTGGCCCAGGTAGGGGCTGCCGCTGTAGAAGGTGGCGCCGTCTTTGGTGACCAGGTTGTAGAGGCCGGGGAGTTGTACGGGGATGGGGTTGTTGTTTTGATTCCATGCTTCGACGTCGAACCATTGGGCCAGGAGGTCGAAAGTTTGTCCGGAGCCAACGGTGGTGGTGAAGCTTTCGAAGGAGGTGTTTTCGCCGTTAGGACCACGGAGTAAACGGCCGTCTCGGCCAATAATAGTCAGGTTGTTGCCGTGTGGATGGAAGGGGTGGTTGACCATACCGGCATTTGCATATCGTACAAGCGCTGGTAGTGGGTTGTTGGTGGCATCGTATGGTTCGATGCGGACGAGTGCGCCATAAGGTTGGTTTGGTAACCAGGGGGCGAAGTTGGGGGCGATAGTGTCGGGGAAGGAACGGCCGTTTATCGTCCAATACCGATCATGCATCGTCGTCACATCATACGGCAAACCATGTTCCACTGCATAATGCAACTCCGGATCCACATCATGAATCAGCAACAAATATTCCCGATCCGGATTAAACTCTGTGGTCGGGTCATTATAAGCAAAATTTGCTCCCATAGCCGGACGCACAACCAGCGCCCCAAACAATCCCATTTGCACCTGTTTATGCGGTTCTGTACCACTTTCATACAAATACGTACCTGGGGCAGTCGCCACAAAAGTGTATGTCACACTGCCTCCTGGGGGAGCTTCTGCTGTTAGCAGGCCTGGCACACCTCCAGTTGCTGTGACTCCTTCCTGTCCTGGAAACACAATAGAAACCGGTTCGGTTAAATCATTTTGCAGATTTATAACCACTGTGTCCCCTTCATTGACACAAAGTACAGGACCAGGTTGTTGAAATGCGCCACCCAAACCATCATTCATATTTGCAAACCCCCAATAGTACAGGCTATTGCCATCAGGGGTGCTGGTGTACCCGTCGGTAGTTCGCAAATCAAATGTTGGGCCATAGGTGCAAACCATCGTTGTACTGCCAGCTGCTGCGGCACGTCGTACTCTGCCCCCAAATCCCACCAGCACAATCATTGCCAGTAGAATCAGGCTGAATAGTAAAATGCCGGGCCTGGCGTGTTTTTTCACTTTTACAGACATCGTTTGCCACTCCTTTTATCGGAAGAGAGTTTTGTACCCACTTCTGATTATGTAAATGTCTCGTTTGGCTTGGTTTGTGGGGGCAGAGGTGAACCGTTATAAACGCGCACCTCTGTAACCATGCCGCCAAGTCCTGGTAATCCGTCGTTTGTCTGGGCGAAATAGTTCCGGTTTTTTAGCAGGTAGACGTTGTAAGTTCCTATGCTGTCTGTGCCAGTTTCGGCTGTGGGATCAAATGCCGGTGCTTCGAAGATGACATCGCGTGCCTCTCCAGGCCCAATGTAAATGGTGTTCGTATAGTAGCTGAGATCTGAACCGTCAGGGCTGCGTAGCAGCGTTGCATCGTGCCCAACTACTTTCATGGGAATACCGGTTAATTGCATGGCGTGTTGTTCATAGCCAAGGTTGGCGAAGCGTAACAGGATTTTTTCGCCGGGATTTGCCTGAATAAGTGACGAAATGGGCTGGTAGGGCAGGGATGGGTCGTTGCTGGGCTTGACGGTATCCGGATAGGCACGGCCGTTTATGATCCAGTAATTCGGCTTATAATCTGACCAGACAAAATCTTGTACCTCTTCCAGCAAGTCGTGAGGACGGGTATCAATTTCATTTAACATCAGCGTCACTTCCCGATCGTATGCTGTTGAGCCATCCCCGTCGTTGTAACAATATTTGCCTGGGGGCAAACTGCCTGTTCCGTTATTCTGTAAGGGGCGAACAAACACAATACCATTCATCCCCATTTGTACGTGTTCCACATCCTCAAAATGGCAATGGTACATATATGTTCCCGGATGTTCGGGATGGAAGAAGTAGGGAAAGTTTCGGGCAACCGGCACAGCGATGGATACTTCTGGCACACCATCAAAAATGGCAACTGGATTGCGAAAACCATGCCAGTGAATGGTGTGAGAATCGTCCAAATCTGGGCGGAATTGGAATCCCAGGTTGGTGAGAGTCAGATACACTTCATCCCCTTCATTCACATCCAGAATAGGGGAACACATTTGCACTTTGCCTTTGTAGGCGGCGATGACATCTCGAATTGAGGCGTTAGGATCGGCTTCGACAAAACCGAAGGTGTATAACGGCCGTGTTCTGCCTGGCAGCAAAATGTGCCCATCCGTAGCGGCCAGCCGAATATTTGTGCCCTGTACAACAGTAGAGGCTGCTGGCTCAGGGGCAACTGGTGCAGCCACTTGAGAAGCCGTACTTGTTGCTGCCAGTTCTCGTAGCTTGTCCGCCCGTGCCAGCACACTGGCTGCTGTTAGTACCAATGCACCGCCACCTCCCAGTCCCAGGCGCAGAAATTGTCGCCGATTTAGTTTGGGTGGTTGTTTTTTCTTGTTCATAGTGAGTTTCCTCCACTTTTCACATTCCGGATATCCCTTCCCCATCAGCCGCTGGGGGAGATGGGGAAGGGACGGTTCGAGAAATATCAGGTTATGGTATGGTGATGGTCGCACTTAGTACGCTATTGGTTGTGTCAAAGGTGTAGCCTCCTAGTGTGATGTCATCAATTGTGATGGTGTAAGTGCCTAATCCATCTTCTGCCATGAAGCGCACAAGTCCTTGTCCGTTTGTGCCTTCATTTAGTGTGAGGGGGGTAGTGGTATTGGGCAATGTCCAGGTGACATATACGCGTGCATTTTCTACTGGTATGTTGTTTTCATCGCGTACGGTGATGACTGCCCGAACACGGCCGTTATTACCACGCACAAATGGTGTCAAATCAATACTTGTCACACGCAGACAATTTGTTGTGCAGCCTGCTGGCGGTGGTGGTGTCGGTGTGGGTGGGGGCGTAGGCGTGGGTAATGGTGTGGGTGTCGGTGGTGGTGGCGTTGGTGTTGGTGGTGGCGGCGGCGGTGTTCCTGTCAATTCATCTGCGCCAACGTCAAACAGGCCATTTTGTGGTCTGGATTCACCATCAATATCATCTGCCGGGGCAGCAATTGGCCCCAGTGAAGACACACCTACATCAACAGCTGGAGAACCACCTGTCAGATGATAGTTGCCCGGCAAAGCGGCCGTCAGATCAACTGTCACATATACCACAGTGATAAAGTTTGGCTCCATGCGGAAGGCTACTGCATCCAATACCGTATCATAAGGTGATACAAACTGTGGGTTGACACCGATCATGTTGCTGGGATGACCGGTAAAAGAGGCAGGTGTAATCGTCCCAAACACTTCCATGTCCATGATGCTGTTAAATACCAGTTGCAGGCCATCCCAGGTATAAGCCTGATTTTCCCAGAAAATGTTGTTGAACATGACTGGATCGGGGAAACCAGGAGCAGCTGAGCCATAGGTATTTACCAGATAGTTGGTGAATTGGGTGCTATAAGCCTCGGCTGTTAGTCCAGCGGCGTGTGGTAATCCGTCTGAGTCTTCGGCAGTGGAAGTGTTGACGTTTTTGGCGATCGTATTGTTCATGATGAGAACGTCTGAGGCATCGTCGAGGGCAATGCCACCGCCAAAATCAGTGGAGACATTGTTTACGATAATGTTGTTGAAGATGCGGATTCTGTAGTCCCAGGGCTGTAAGAGCCTGATACCGCCCCCATCGTCATTGGACAGGTTGGATTGAATCAGGTTGTTGTAGATGTCCACTTCGCCAGATCCAACGGTAAGGTTAGGTGCTGGTTCGTTTGGATTTTCGGGGTTGAAGAATTGTTCACCAGCGATCAGGATGCCACCACCTTCATCAAAGGCATTGTTGTAGTAGATTTTGTTGTGGTGGATGCTGCCCTGACGACTGAGACCGAAGTGAGAGATACCACCACCGTACTCGGCCGAATAGTTGCCGCAAATTTCGTTGTAGGCGATTTCGTACTGGTTGGCACCATTGAAGATGCCGATAGCACCGGCCAGGCTGATGCCGCCGTTGTTGAGGATACGGTTATGGTGAATGCGGATGCGGTCGTTGTTGTTGTCGCCCCGATATGGTTCGCCAATGGTGATGCCGCCACCGAAGTTGCCGCCGTTGCTTTGGATGATGTTGTTGCTGATTTCCAGATAACGGCCGTTTACATCTACATGCAACCCGCCACCAACATCTTGCTGATCACGTCCACCTGTAATCTTAAATCCATCAATTTGCGGATTAAACAGCGGCCCAAACGTATTAGGTGCACCGGTAACAATAATACTTTCCACTGCAAACCGTTCATCCAATACCGAGCCGCCTGTACCCAACGTTGGCTCACCTGGCCCAACGCCCTGCAACTTCACACGCCCCTTATTCAGCGTAATACTCTCATAGTAAACACCCGGATTTACTACAATCAGCGTATTCCCAAAAGCCGCATCAATAGCATTCTGAATCGGGGTAGCCGCGGGATTTGGATCAGGATACACATTAACAACAGTTGGGTTATAACCCATTCCCAACACGTGGAACGTCAACCCATTGACCGTACTCAGACCATTATCGGCCGTAATCATCAACTGTCCCGCCCCTGCAGAAAATCCCGGAGGAATCGTGACATCCAGCAGCGTATCCGACCACGAATTTACCAACAACGGCACACCATCAATCGTTACAGAACCACTCCCCTGTGTCGCCCCAAAATTCACACCGGTAATCGTAAACGAATCCCCGACACTGCCATAAGGCTGAGATACTGCCCATAACTCAGGTGTACCATCCGGCAAATTACATTGCGCCGGTTGGTTAAACTGCCCCCCTCCACCAGCAGTAAATGCAGTAATAGGGAACAACGCCACATCGGCATACGTTGTCTTACCCGGCCAGACATCAAATGTAAACGTCAATGTCTGATAATTGGGGTTATAGCCAGGGTTAGGATTACCTGGATCCCCCGGATCGTTGCCCACTACATGATAAATAGCCGGACAAACACCGCCTGGTGTTGGGCAATTTGCCACAAAAGTGGATGGGAGCAACACCTCAAAAATACCATTCTCATCCGAATACACTGTAGTGATTAGCCGACCAGTAAAATCCCGAATTCCTACAGGCGTGAACGGAATCCCCCGCTTCTCACCGTAGTAAATAAAGTTGGGATCGGTTTCGATATTCAGGTCATCCAGCAAGAAGCCAAAAATTCGACCTGGAATGGGCACGGCATTTTCCGTTAACAAGAAGAAATCTGCCGCCGCATTTTGTCCTTCTTGTAAAGTAACAATGCGTTTGGAGCAGTCTCCACCAGAACAGCCTGCTGCGGGAATGTTAATAGCTGGCCCATTTGGGGTTACCTGGTTTCCATCCGACGTGTTCACATCAGAATCTTCCAGCACCTTAAAGAATGGAGGGGGCACAACCTGAACAACATAGTTCCCTGGCGGCAATCCTGTTACTTCTGTTGCTCCTGGCGCACCATAGTATGGTGTCCAGTAACTATTGAACGCGTAGCCACCATCAAACACACCATCCTTAACTTCATTGGATATGTTGGGAACTTCTACGCACTTTGGACCAAGATCTAGCGGATCAGGAACGGGCAACCCATTTGCATCCAGATAATCACAATTGGTTGGATGCTGCCAGGCATCAGTTTGAGTTTCGTTAAGCAAGATAGTGCCGGTTTCGTCGTAGAGACGAACAGTGACATTGGGAACGCCCGGTTCATAATCTTCTGCGGCTGCAAGTTGGGCATTTGTTTCGTTGCGCATTGTGGCGTAGTAAACGATTCCGGATATGCCGCCGTTTTCGCCAGGCAAATAGTTGAATTTGCCCCAATCAATAATGCTCCGCTTGGCTGCCCACGTTAATTCGGCCAGAGTAAGGACATCCGGATGGACAGATTTGATGAGGTTGGTGTTGTATTCATCATGGACAGATGCGCCACTGGTCCCCATACGGCCGAATCCTACTTCAGCAACAGCAAACTTTTCTAACTCGAAGACTTCGGGGAATTCGTAGTAGCCGTTTTCGTCAGTTACAGTTGTGTATTGGATCGAACCGTCACGGAATCGTGTGTCCAGATCAACACGAGGAATACCCGGTTCGCCTGGATCTTTGATGCCGTTTCGATTTTCATCCAAAAATACATAGCCGGAAATCCAGCCATACCATCGTGGGATTCCAAATTCTCCCATATCAACGACGCCACCGTTTACACTGCTGTCAACGGTAACGGTGAAGAAAGAGATGATGTAATCCAGTGGTTCATCCCAAACAACAAGCTGGTAGACACCATCAGGGACATTGTTGATAACAAAACTGCCATCTGGATTGCCTCGCCCCAGATAAACTTGTTGGTCGGTTCCGCCGATGTCTGTCAGAGCTATCCAGGGGCGATCTACGGGATCGCCGAGGATTAGGGGGGCTGTGGGTGGAATCCATTCGATGACAGTTTTGACGGTTCCCATGATTGTGCCTGAGCCGGGCGTATCGTTGGCTGGACAAGTGTCGTTGGGATCTCCGAAGGTGCATCGCTGGACGAAGCCAATCCAGACCATTGCTTGTTGAAAGCCTTCTCGGGGGCTGTAGCCTGTGTTTCCTTCTTCAACCCATGCGTCGATAACGTGAGTGCCCTCGATGGTGGTGGTTTGGATCCAGTCGTTTTCCTGGCCATCGGGTGGTATGGCGATGACTTCGTATTTGTTGCGGCCCAGGTTTGGGATGACCAGATCGCCGTTGGCGTCGGTGTAGCAAATACCGCCTGTGCCGGGGATGGGGTCGCCCAAGGGGGTGCTGCCGTTGGGGTTGCCATCGTATTGAGTACAGAGTGGGTTGCCAAACCAGTCTACGGTGACTTCGCCGGATCCGTCTTCGATAATGACGCGAAATCCTTCGAGTCCTTCTTCACGGGGGATGTCGTCTTCGCCGTTAACAGGGTTGTTGTCATGGAAGACGTGAACGCGGATTTTGGAGAGGGGAAGGGGCTCGGGGACGAGTTCAATGATTACTGTGCCGGAGTCGTCTGGCAGGCGAATGTGTTTGCCTCCCATTTTGTAGCCGTCGGCACGAACGGAGATGAGGTAACGGCCGTCATCGAGTGTAAGCGATGAGCTGGTATCGTCTCCCATGGCTACCACTGGACTGTAACTGGCCATTGGTTTCAGGGAGGGATGTTTGGCAGGGTCCGGATCAAATGGATCGCCGGTGTTATCTTCATTGACCAGATAGGCGTAGGTGGTGATGAGGGGGCCGGTACCAGGAGGTGCGCCAGGTACATATTCGCGTACTTCGAGAGTAATGGTAGAGGCTGATTTGACGGCACGTTGTGAGCCAAATAGTGCCAAAATCAGCAGGAGGAGAACGAACATGAGTCGGCTTAACCAGAGCCGACGCAGAGGAACTGTTTTTGTATGTATGGTTGTTTGTGCATTCATACTGCCACTCCTGATAGCTCAACTAAAGGATTACTGATAGGTAAAACAGGCTTATCATTCACATTGACTTTCCTCCTTTTTTGATTCGGAAGTGGCCGTTTTGATGTTGCACTTTTGGATGAAATCGGCCGTACTGTGGATTGGGAGCGTTTCTTTTTCATAGATTTGAATTTCATTGGTTTCTCCCTGGACAGCCAGCATGCGTAAGCGGGAACGTTTTTGCAGAATTGCCAGCACTTGAGGGGTAATTGGTATCTGGTCGGTGTTGATGATAAGGGTGTCTGGCTGGTATTGACTGATTTGCTGAAGGAGATCTTTGGGTGTGGCCGGGGCGGAGATAGTGGTGATTTGGAAATGGGTTTTTTGGCAAAGGAGTTGTTCCAGGCTGGCACCCAGGAGGGAGGCGTTGCCAATTAGCAAAACCTTGGGGGGAGAAACGGCCGTTTTTCCCATCTCATTTTTCTTTCTCATTACCCGCCCCTTCACCATTACCAACTCATTCAACACAACTCCCAATGCCATTGGAATAACCACACCACTGACTATCAGTTCAGTCATCAACAAAAAGCGAGACCAGGACGGGCTAACCATTTTGTGTTCAAACAATTCTGCTAGCGTTATAAAGATCATCATGAGTCCCGTAAACAACCACCATGACGACCAACGCATTTTCCCGGTCTTTGACAGCATAGACACTTCCAATCAAGCTTTTTGGCACTCAATTCCATGCTAAATGAACTCAATCAATAATGTCATCGATCTTGAGGACAGATTCAGGACACAAAAATGGGTGATATAAAGGGGGAAAACAGAGGTTTTATAGTACTGTGGTACTGGTACTATGGTACTAAAAACAAAAAAACCACAGACATTCTGCGGTTTTCAGTAAGTTACGCTTCAAAACTGAACACAGGGAAATCGCTTCAGATTTATCGCTTCAGACCATGTTGTCGGGCAAACGCACTGGCTTCATACCGGTTTTTCAGATTAAGCTTGGCCAAAATATTGCTCACATGATTTTTCACAGTTCGCTCACTAATAACCAGCTTGCGTGCAATTTCCTGATTGGTTGCACCGGTACTAAGTTCACGCAATACTTGCAACTCTCGTGGTGTAAGCCTGGCAAATACACCAGAAGATTTGGAAGAAGATTGTGGTGGGGTTTGGGCGAACTGTTCCAGAATTTTGGCCGTCATTTTTCCCGAAAGCGCTGCCTCCCCTTGCTCTACCCCCCGTAAGAATGAGAGTAATTTGGAGACGGGAATATTTTTTAGCAAATACCCTTTTGCACCAGCACGGATAGCATCAAAAAGTCGCTCATCATCCTCGTGCATGGTCAGAAAGACAATTTTGATTTCAGGCAGTTCTTTCAAGAGAGCTTTTGTGGCTTCTAAACCCGTACCGTCAGGTAGCGTAAAGTCCATAAGAATAATGTCTGGCTTAACTGATTGTGCTACCTCAATACAAGAAGCCACAGAATCGGCTGTGCCTGCCACTTGAATGTCCGGTTGGGCATCCAGTAACGTGGTAAGACCTTCCCGAAACAGAATGTGATCATCTACAATTAAAATTTTCATCATTTACTGCATTTACTCTCTGGCAGAGTAACATTAATGAGGTTAACTCTTCCCAATTTATATCTTAATGGATAAAAATTAAGATTGTTCTTACGAAAAAAGGCCGCTATTTCAGCGGCCTTTTGGAGAATTATTATTTGACAGGGAATTGGGGGATGATCAGATGGGAGTGAGAACAGGTGCAGGAATGGGGAGGGAGAGAACAACAATAGTACCCTGACCAGGTGTAGATTGGATGTGAAGACGGCCGTTTATCTCCTTCGCTCGTTCTTTCATAATCAACAACCCATAATGCCCGGCCGGTTCATCGCCAAATGGATCAAATCCGATTCCATCATCCTCTATAGTAATAGTTAACATATCTCCCAACTGCTCTACCTCAAGCGAGACCTTATGAGCGTGGGCATGCTTACCAATATTCAATAAAGCTTCATGCACAATTCCCATTATTTTTTCTTGGGTATCATGAGGAATGATATTTAACTCTCCACGCACTGCTAAATTAATTGGTAACTGCCAATGTTGTTCAAACTGCTCTGCTTCTTGTCGTAATGCTGCCGGCAAGTTTTCGTGAAAAACAGGTTTGAGTTGGGTAAGCGTTTGCCGCACTTGTTCATAAGCCTGATTGGCTACATTGTACATTTGTGCCAATTCTTCCCGAATGGCTGCCACTTCGTTCAGGACATCGTTTCCCTGTAACTGATCCAGCTTAAGGCACAAAAGCCCCAGATTTTGCCCCAATGTGTCATGTAAATAACGTGCCAGGCGGCGACGTTCTGCTTCGGTGGCGGCAGCACGAATAATGCCTGTTCCTTTAGGGTGCAGGCTATCAATGGCCAGTGCCAACGCCGGGGCCAGATTGTTGAGTATTTCGGCTTGTTCGGAAGAAATTGTCAGTTGGTCAGGCAGGAACAGATGCAAAATAGCAACCAGTTGGCCACTACGTGTCAGAGGCAGGCAGTAGATGTTGCAGTTTTCGGGGATGATGTATTGGGCATAATGCTTTGGTGTTACTTTTTGTAGTATCGGTTTTTTCAGCAGGTAAATGCGTTGGTACTTGTCCAATATTGGCGGTTGGGTAGAAATGGTCACATAGGGTTTGTACCAGACAACGGCCGTTTCCAGTACCTCATTCTCCACATCATACACATACCCACACACCCCCACCAACTCCGAAACCACTTGCCGCGGCAGGCGTGCCAGCAACCGGGACAAATCCTCCCAATTGTGCGCCATCCCCAATTGCAAATTTAACAAATGCTCTACATCTTGCCGGCTCGCCAAGCGATTACGCTCAGTTTCCGTTTCTGCCAACAAATCAAACAACAAACCAAACAATACCGGAAACACCACCCCAAACGTAAAAATTTCTCGATAAAAATGGCTGTCAATAGCATGTTGAACTGTAAAAATATGTTCGATGATTTCAAATGTCAGCGACAACATCGAAATAAACAAAATGACCAGCCAGCGATATTGCAAAACCCAGGCAGCAATCCGAATACGCCACGACGTCTTATCCTTTTTTTGCCAATATCCCTTACTCCTGTCTAGCGCTGCCATAAAATCCCTCCCTCAATTACAACAACCACTCAATACAATCATCATTCACATTATAGGAAAAAAGTACTAGTCAGGTCAATCGAATCGCCAATCATAAATCAAAAAAGCGAGCCTGTCTGCTCCGAAACAGACAAACCCGCTCTTTTGGGAATTCCCAAAGGGAAAACTGGATTTATTGTGCCTGATTATTCAGCTTCTGCGCCATTTTCTGCCGCTACAACAAACTCATCAGTTGGCAAACCTGCCTGCTGTCTAATTAAATACTCCAATTCATCCAAAATCGCCGGATTTTCAGCCAGGAACTGCTTGGCATTCTCCCGTCCTTGCCCCAGCAGGGTATCCCCATACCGGAAATAGGCACCTCGCTTGTCAATAATCTCATAAGTGGTAGCCAGGTCCAGCACATCCCCCGTTTTGGAGATGCCTTCATTGTACATGATGTCAAATTCACACTCGGTGAATGGGGGAGCCACTTTGTTCTTCTTGATTTTGACCCGTGTCCGGTTGCCAACTACTTCGCCACCCGCCTTGATGGCTTGAATGCGGCGAATGTCCATCCGCACCGAGGCATAGAACTTGAGCGCATTGCCGCCGGTGGTGGTCTCCGGGCTGCCAAACATTACCCCGATTTTCTCCCGTAACTGGTTGGTGAAAATGACGACGGTGTTGGTTTGCTTGATAGCCCCGGAAAGCTTGCGCAAAGCCTGAGACATGAGGCGGGCTTGCAAGCCAACATGGGAGTCACCCATCTCGCCTTCGATTTCGGCGCGGGGGACGAGAGCAGCGACTGAGTCGATGACGACGACGTCCATTGTGCCGGAGCGGATGAGGGCTTCGGCGATTTCCAGGGCTTGTTCGCCGGTGTCGGGCTGGGAGACGTAGAGGTTGTCGACATCAACGCCGCATTTGGCCGCGTAGCGGGGGTCGAGGGCGTGTTCCATGTCGATGAAGGCGCAGATGCCGCCTCGTTTTTGGGCTTCGGCGATGATGTGCTGGCAGAGGGTGGTTTTACCGGAGGATTCGGGGCCGAAGATTTCGATGACGCGGCCGCGAGGGACGCCGCCGACGCCGAGGGCGATGTCGAGGGAGAGGGAGCCGGTGGGGATGACGTCGATGTGCAGGTTGTGGGCTTCGCCCAGGCGCATGATGACGCCCTCACCATATTTGCGAGTGAGTGAAGCGACGGTGTTTTTTAGTGCTTGTTCCCGGTTTTTTGTTTCTTTGCTCATTTGTCCTGAATTGGTGTCAGTAATTTGATTATGTAGTGTACAATAGCGTTATGGAATTCGCAAACGATTCGGCCGTTTCTAATGGACAAAATGGGCAATCTGGTGTGTTGGTGCGGGTGGCAACACGGGGGGATACAACGGCCATTACCCGCCTGCTGCGTCAGAGTACGTTTCGGCATGTGCATGTAGATTGGCGATTGCCGGTGGAGTGGATCGGATCGCCCGGTTTTGTGGTGGCTGAGGCAACAAAACGGCCGTTTTCTGCCACTCTGTTTGGACAAGAGAATCCCCTGTATGGTTGCCTGGCCGGCACGGCCGATCCGCCTCCGGCGGCGTGGGTGCGGTTAGTTGCCCTGGCTGAAGAAAAATACATTCCGCAGGTATTGGCAGCGATGCTAGAACCGGTCAGAGCATACTTGCAAGAAACGGCCGTTACCCAACTCGCCTGGTTGGTTATGAGCGACTGGCCTCTCGACTGGTTGCCCCAACTTGGATTCCACTTCTACATTGATATCGAAACCTACGTCAAACCTGACCTTGAAATCCCCCCATTTACTCCCAATCCCCAGGTACACATACGACCCGTACGTGAAACCGACATGCCGCAGTTAGCCCATCTGGAACAAGCCGCTTTTGAACCCCTCTGGCGACATAGTGTCGAAGCGCTTATGCTTGCCCGTCAATACACCTGTTCCTTTGATGTAGCCATCATAGAGGGTGAGATTGTCGGCTTTCAGTTTAGCACTCCCGGTCACTCTTCTGCCCATCTGGTTCGTCTTACCGTTGATCCGGCATGGCATGGTCATGGTGTTGGCTCGACCTTGCTGGCTCATACCCTCGCCAACTACCGACACCAGGGATTTAAGCGAGCGACATTGAATACCCAAACCAACAATTACACATCCCAGCGGCTCTATCGTCGCTTTGGATTTCAGGCCAGTGGGCAAAAGTTGCCCATCTGGGTGTTGGCATTATAAAATGATCAGGTGCTGTTCCACCTGGTCGCAGTGACAAACAGGAGATTTTCCATGAATGACCTTAAGCCAGTTTCAATTCCTGAAGATGCACCCTATGTCAATGCGCTCCTCTTGCAAATGATTCGGGGTGTTGAAGAGGTGTTGGGGGAAAATGGTCTGAAAGCTGTGCTACGTATTAGCGGCCTGGAGCGATATATTGACAATCTGCCAGAAAATAACCTGGAAAAGGGTGTTTTAGCGCGCGAGTATGCCCGTCTGAATGCGGCTGTGGAAGAATTTACTGGCCGTGCCGGAAAGGGGATGTTGCAACGCATTGGTCGGGCTTCGTTTCGCTGGGGTGTCAAAGAGCAATCGGCCGTTATGGGGCTGGCTGGCATTGCCCTCAAAGCATTGCCACAGCGAATACGCAAACGAGCTGTTTTATTGGGCATTCGCAAAGGGCTTATGGATGTTGTTGACTTTGGTCTGGTTGATGTGCAAGATCAAGATGGTGTATTGGTGTACACAGACTACGCCTGTGTTATTTGCCATACTCGTCACAGCGACCATCCTATTTGTCACCTGTATATTGGCTCGCTGGGCGAAGCGATGGTATATGCCACTGGCAAGGATTATCGGGATTTTGAAATCGTAGAAACACATTGTCGGGCAAAAGGGGACGGTTTCTGCCGCTTTGAAATTCGAGATAGAGAGTAACAGAGAATGTCAGGCGTATTTGTAACAGGACAAGGAACCCAAAACAAGAAGTCAGGATTTGTGGTATGGTGGGTTTTGTTGTTATTAGGTTTGGCCTTTGGTGGCATCGGTGGTTGGGTTGGTGATGTGTGGGCGGGGTTGTCAGGAACGGCCGTTCTTGCCGGTCTCTTCAGTGCCTACAACCGCCTGCTCAAACGAAACGAAGGCCTCTTTAGCGGTCTTATTGTTGGTGTTTTATTAGGCGGCGTCGTTGGTCTAATGGGCATCATCTTCCCCGGTCACATCTCTGATATCCGCTCCGGCATCACCTTCGCCGTACTGCGCGGCTTCCTTATAGGGGCTGTCATTGGCCTCATCAGTCGCGCCGAATACGACGAAAACGACAACCTTCCCACCCGCATCTTTCTCTTCGTCGGCTCAATCTTTTTAGGGGCAGTTCTGGCTGCCGGTGTTGGGCTGATCACCGGCTCAATCTTGGGAGTTATTGCCCAAACATCCCTCGGTGTCCTGATTGCTATGGCTGGGGGCGCAATCGTATGTGGATACATTGGTGCCTACAAAAACCACCCACGTTCCACACTCCTTGGCTTATCAGGTGGAGCCATCCTTGGACTTGGTGGCTTTATTCTGGAAGGTGCCTTTGGTGGTCTGATATTAGGGGCCATTTCTGGCGCATTTGCCCCCATGCTCCTGGTTTCAAGTATCTCCGCCTTCGGTGGTCTGACCAGTCGCGGGCTCAAGGCAATGATTTTAGAAGCCCTTGAAGCGCCCAAAGAAATGATGGAACAAGGTGCAGTCCCCTTTTTGGTTCCGGCGGTAATTACCGGCGGGATCATTGGTGCTGCCGCTGCCGGCCCGGCCAGCCTGATCAC
>RFGV01000577.1 GCA_003696605.1 Chloroflexota bacterium
ATCTATACCACCGGTATATTCCTATTCATCCTTTTACCGCTATACGCCCAAAAGGAAGCCAATATCTGGTACTTTGGCCGCAATGCCGGGGTTGATTTTAATTCGGGAGCCCCTGTTCCCCTTACCAATGGACAATTGAGTACATCTGAAGGCTGCGCCACCATATCCGATGCCAATGGCAACTTATTGTTTTATACTGACGGTATCACGGTTTGGGACAGAAACCACAATGTAATGCCCAACGGGACGGGTTTAATGGGTCATCCTTCTTCCGCCCAATCGGCAATCATCGTGCCCAGGCCGGGGTCAAAAACCATTTATTACATCTTTACGGTTCCCTACAGTGCAACGCCTGCAGTGGGCCTCAGATATTCCGAAGTGGATATGTCATTGCGCTCCGGGCTCGGTGACATTACCGTCAATAAAAACATTTTGCTGGCTTCACCCGCATGTGAAAAGTTGACCTCCGTGAAGCATGCCAATGGTGTGGATTACTGGGTCATCATAAAAAAGACAAATACCAACCAATTCAATGCTTTTCATGTGGATTGCAATGGGGTAAATACTACACCTGTTGTCAGTAATGCGGGCATTAACACGAATACCTGGGGCTACCTTGCTGCATCACCGGATGGTAAGCGGCTGGCAATGGCTGAAAACAGCCCGGGATTTGAGTTGTATGATTTCGATAATGCCACCGGTGTTGTGTCTAACCCTATTTTACTGGGTAATGGTGGGGGTGCCTATGGCGTGGCATTTTCACCGGATAACAACTTGTTATATGGTTTACGCATTCACGGTGGCGCGATTTATCAATGGAATTTGCTCGCAGGCAGCCCAGCGGCAATCATCGCTTCAGCAACGCAAATCGGTACGGCCGTTGGAACGGGCTCACCCTACATGGGTGGAGCATTGCAACTCGCCACGGATGGGAAAATCTATGTTCCCGATTTCAACTGGCCATCATTATCGGTAATCAATAATCCAAATGTGCCTGGATTGGGATGTAATTTTCAAACCAGTGTTGTCAACCTGCTCGGGCGTAACGCTGTTTTAGGGTTACCACCCTTTGTATCCGGCTTTTTTGCCCCCGATTTTACCGTCTCAGACTCGTGCCAGAACAGACCCGTTACCTTCAACATCGCTGCCGATACTTCATTGATTGACTCGGTGAAATGGGATTTCGGTGATCCCTTAGCTGGTCCGGGAAACTATTCTACGGATTTCCAACCCACGCATACCTACACCAATCCCGGATTGTACCTCGTAAAGCTCACTTTCTATGTCAGTTGTGCTATCGATACCGTGACGGACACTGTGCTGATAAACCCCGCACCTGTGACTACCTTAAATCCATCTATTTGCCAGGGGGATGCCTTCTTCGCAGGTGGGCAGTGGCAGACCAGCCCCGGAGCTTATTACGATACCCTCTCAACCTACCTTGGCTGCGACAGCATCATCATCACCAACCTGTCCGTCAACCCCGTTAAAACCACAACCATCGACACCGCCATCTGCCAGGGGGATGCCTTCTTCGCTGGCGGACAGTGGCAGACCAATCCCGGTACGTATTACGATACCCTCGCAACCTATCTCGGCTGCGACAGCATCATCATCACAAACCTGACTGTCAACCCCGTTAAAACAACCACCATCGACACCGCCATCTGCCAGGGGGATGCC
>RFGV01000578.1 GCA_003696605.1 Chloroflexota bacterium
CAACCACCCCGGCAACTGCCGGCACATTGAGCATCGAAACTTATGAGGTGCTTACCGGCTTCTCTGTGGCTGCCGGCAAGTACATGGTGCATATCAAAAATGTTGGTTCGCTGATTGAAGGAGGTCTTGACGTTGATATTGATGTGAATGGTGACACGGTTCCACCCGGACAAGAATACATTGTAGAAGCTCAATTTGACCCAGCAAATAACAAATTCCTGACCACTCCGGCCATCACCGTGACAAATGCAAGCGGTGCCGGTGTGTGGTACAGGGTTAAAGGATCGTAAAATGAAACACCTAAAAAACATACTCCTTTTCACCCTGCTTGCCTTCGCTGCGCAACTCAATGCCCAGTTCTATGGCATCAATGTGGAGGCCCTTTGCTGGAAAACACCGTCCGGCACAGATTCAACCATTTACGCTGCCTACATCAGCGCAGCGGCCACCACCCGGCCAACCAAAATTCACTACTTCGTTCCCATAAGTAGCGGCACCGGTGTGACTTCTGTCACGGTTTCAGGTGGCACCCTCAGCCCTGGCCCATGCTCAGAACAGGCCAATGTGGACAGCACCGAAGCCAATATTCAAAACACCATCGGCTATTTCATTGTAGCCGACACCATCCCGGCAAATAGCGCCTGGAAGGTGGTCATTACCAATGAGGGAACCACGACGCACGATATACAAGTGGATGGAGAGGCAATTAGGTTGTACCCCGGCGAGCAATACAGATGGCAGGATTATTACGATCGACTGCGAAATGTCTGGGTGTATAACCCTCAAATTATTATCCCAGCAGGTCTATCCTGCTGTAACAACACTCGAAAAATTGTTTTTCCGAAATGAAACGATTTATACTCATACTGCTGGCCTCCTTTTTCCTCTTTGCCTTCGCTGCGCAAGTGCAGGCCCAGCATGAAACAACCTTTGACCAGGAGAATTATACTATCTGCCTGGTTGACAGCATCGGCCCAACCAATCAGGTGCAGTTCTGGCGGGTCTTCTATATCAATACAGGAATGCACTCTGATTTCCGGTATGACCTGGCCACCCCCTACACGGTTTCTGGAACCGTGAAACGCTGCGCCAGCGTTACGGGCACTGCCACTGGTAGCGGTGGCTGTCTGGTAAAGAATACA
>RFGV01000579.1 GCA_003696605.1 Chloroflexota bacterium
CCACCACACCCACCCGCTATATCAGCTACATCCCCCAACTCCCTCCCAGTAGCGCGCTAGGCCCCAGCAAACTCAGCATCCACGTCATTCGCCCCAACGATGCCAACATCATGGAATTCGTCCGACAAGCCCGCCCCCCTGTCATCAAAGCAGTGGACGATCTGGGCTTCCTGGCCGATGTCAAACGGGTCTCTCCACACACCCTGACAATCGGCCGCGTCAACGCATCTGGTCCCAGCTACCACGGCAACCCGGAAGAAGCCGCCTGCCAGTTTGTACAATCCCAACTAGACCAATATCTGGCCAATCCGGCCGTTGATTACTGGGAAGGATATAACGAACCCGATCCCAACCTGGACCGCATGGCCTGGTTTGCCCGCTTTGAACAAGAACGGGTGCGTCAGTTGGCCCGTTATGGGCTACGGGCTGCCATCGGCGGGTTTCCTACCGGTGCGCCAGAGTTAGATGAATTCCGTTTGTTTGTGCCAGCGATCGAAACGGCATTGGAATATGGCGGGATTCTCTCACTGCATGAATATAGTGCGCCCGATATGACCTACCTTTACGGAGCAGCTCTGCCCGGTTACCCTGCCTATCCAGACCGGGGTGCCCTAACATTCCGTTATCGTTGGTTCTATCGCGAAATTTTGGAACCGGCCGGACTGGTTATTCCGCTGGTCATTTCGGAGGCGGGTATTGATGGCATTATTGGCGGTCGGCCTGGTCCGCCAGGTTTTGGCTGGGCAGATTTTCAAAGTTATTGGGTGGAACAGGGCTGGGGTCGTACTGGTGTAGAAGCGTTTATTAATCAATTGGCCTGGTATGATGCTGGTGTGCGTCAGGATGGGTATGTCATTGGGTTTACCGTTTTTACGGCAGGTGCAATTGGTCAATGGACCAAGTATGATATTAACCCAATTTTGCCTCAATTGACTGCCTATGCCGTCAGTCAACGTTTTGGCCGTTAGGGGGATTGCCTCGTTGCTTGCAACGGCTTTTGGTGTTTTACGTATAAGAAAGCAGTTAACCGCTATTTTAGAAATAAACATTTTGGGATGGGATTGATGGCAGATAAGCAGGAAAAAGCACAGGTGAGATTGACACGTTTAACCGGACAGGCAAATGATCCGGGATTTTGGCGGGAAATCTGGCAACAGATTCGATTGGTGTTTTATCTGCTTCGTGATCCGGATGTGCCGTTTTATCTGAAGTTATTGCCGTTTGCCGGGCTTTTGTATGTTTTGTTCCCGTTTGATTTGTTGGCTGATTTTGCGCCGATGTTGGGGCAATTGGATGATATTACGGCCGTTTTGGTCAGTTCAAAGGTGTTTATTGACCTTTCGCCACCAGAAGTGGTAGCTCGTCATATGGCCACCATTCGGCAGCAGGATGGTTTGGAGGATACCCCGGAGGAAGATGGGGTTGTTGTGGTGGAGGGAGAACACGAGCCGGTTGAATAAGGGTGGAATCAGGGCAAAAGCCCCAATTGCTGGAGTAGCCAGTCGCCTCCATAAAAGTACATAAATAGCAAGAATGAACAACAGCAACAGAGTAAGAAAAGGCTGCCCACGATTGCCAGGATAGTGTTTCGCCGACGTCGAGCGTCGGGGTCGCGGTCAGTGGGGGCGACAAAGGGAGTGTCTGTTTGGGGTGATGGGGAAGCCGGGTTGCTGAAAACGGCCGTTTCCGGTTTGGGTCTGGGCGTGCCTGCCTGACGAATATCCGGCAATGGTGGCAAATCTCCCGTATCTGTTTCATCCGGGTTCTCTGACAATTCTTCCAGCACTGTTTCCATCTCTGCGGCCGTCACCACCTCAAAAACCAACGCGATGCCACTGCCCAATAAAATTTCCTGGCCATGCTGGAGCAAAATCGGCTCACTTCCCAGCCGAATGCCATCGACAAATGTCCCGTTGGTACTGCCCAGGTCTTGTAACTGATACCCATCGTCGGTCAGGGTTAATCTTGCATGTTGCCGGGAAACTTCTGGGTCTGGCAAGACGATATCAGACATAGGGTCGCGCCCCAGTGTGATAACAGTCATTAATAGCGGGTAGATTTGCCCAGGCTTGGGGCCTTTGCGGACGACAAGTTGGTATTGTTGCTCAGACACGGCCGTTTCCTCCTGCCAGTTTTTGGTTTTTATCGTTTCAGGTCGGCCCAAACTGATGCACCACGCCCGAACCTGACATAATGTGGTGCTATTGTAACCGAAATATTACCGGCGACGCAACAGACGGGGTAATGACTTGGCTTCTGGAATGTCTAGCAACCAGACAGCCAATACATAAACAACCAGGCCAGCCAGTCCACCGCCCCCCACCACACTTAGCTTGAACAAGAAGCCGGTGAAAGGCAGGCTGGCCAACCAATTGGCAACAAACCAGGCAGCGACACCAGTAAGGGCAGCAGCCAGAACAGACTTGAGGGTGTTCTGGCCAATTTGGTGACCAGCCAGACCACCCAGATGTCGTTGTAGTAACCAAAGCATCAGCATGGCATGAATAAAGTGTTTGGTGGCATCTGCAACCATGAGGCTAAACAGACCAATGGGACGTAACAGGAAAACGGCCGTTATGGTATATATCACAATGCTAATCACGCCTGCCAAAGCTGGTCGCCATGTATCCTTGCGGGCATACGAAGCAAATACAAGCATCTGGTCTACCGCCGCAAATGGCAACCCAAACAGATACACACGCAACACCCTGGCTGTCATGGCGGTATCGGCCGGAGTAAACTGCCCATGCTCCAGCAACAGGGCGATAATTGGTCCGGCCAGGGCAAATAGCCCGGCTGCTGCCGGCAAAATGAGTGTGATTACCAGTCGCAATCCACCAGCCAGGGTAGCCTTGAATTCACGGACATGGGAAACGGCCGTTTCACTCTCCGCCGTCTGAAACGCTGTGGCCAACTGCGATAACGTAGGCAATGTGGCCATCGAAAGTGCCGTCACCACCAATCCCAATGGAAACTGATAGAGGGTTGTGGCATAAGTCATGAAGGTAACACTACTATCACCTGTACGGGTAGCCAGATTATAACTAATCCAGATAGCCACCTGATTCACCACCAATCCGGCAACAATGGGTGCATAGAGGATGATGATGCGGCGAATAGCCGGATGATGCCAGTCGAACTGCCAACGTAAACGGCCGTCGCGCAATGCCGGCCATTGCAAGACAATCTGTAACAGCGACCCCAGCAACACACCCCAGGCCAGACTTTCTATTCGGTTTGGGCGGAGCAAAGCCACCACAACAATCGTGCCATTAAATACAGCGGCTGTAAATGCGGGTAATGTAAATCGCTCCAGTGCATAGAGGACACCAGTCAGAATACTGGCCACGCTCAAAAACAGTAACGCAGGCGTAGCCAATCGCATCAGGCTAATACTCACTTGCGTCAGCGAAGCATCTTCAAAATTGCGTGCGCCAACCAGCCAGGCCACCTGGGGAGCAAACAGTTCTACCAACCCAACCATGAGCACCAGCAACACAATAGCAACACTCAGGAATGTGCTGACTACACCCCATAACTCTTCCCGTTTTTCTTTGCTGGCGTAATCGCTGAAAACGGGAACCAGTGAGGAACTGACCATTTCGCCACCAGTGATGAGGTTGAAAAGGGTCATGGGGACAAGAGCAGCCACAGTGTAGGCACTGAGAAGACCGGACGTACCAAACAGATTGGATTTGACGATTTCACGTGCCAGTCCAAGTACACGGCTGGTAACATTGCCAATAGCCAGAATCATGGCCGCTTTTACGACGCCTCGATTTTCGCTCAGATTAACCGGCATCACCACGCCGACTTCTGAATCAGGGTCTTGCAAAACGGCCGTTTCCAGCCCATCTCGCGACGAATCAAACAAAATCCATTTCCCTCAACAACAAAATTTCACCACAAACAGCGCATTCTAACGGATGGCATCCCCAGAAGCAACCAAACACACCCCCCAAAAAAGTACCGATTCCCCCCCGTCCCCTCTACGCCCAACCCCAAACTGTCACAAATCGCTCAAATCAACACCCCAACAGGCGCAGCCAGAACCGCAACTACTGATAAATAATAATAACTGGCGGGGGGAACAAAAGCGACATAACCTGCTGTGGCGAGAGCAAAGGATTATCACCATCATAAGGAAACAGCTTAAACCCGCCATACTCAAACGCAGGCTCAGTGGCATATTTGTTGTAATTACTGATTTTAGGACCAGGTGAACCAAAACCATCACCATCAATAACCAGCTCTACAAACGGATATGGCTCAATCAATTCTTTGTTGGGCAACATACTGTCTTTGAACTGATGCAAAATCAAAACCCGATTTAGACCAATTTCATACCCAATCCCGTTCATGTTAATCTGAATCTGGTTAATAATTTCTGGCGACAATTGCCCTAATTGCACACCCGGCACCTCTCCTTCAGCCATTGTAAACTCCGGATCAATAGCCAGATGTACATGGGGTTCATATAGCAGGTAGCGAATGCGGTTAAACTCATCCATCACGTTGGCTCGCCCTGGCTGAATATCCAATACAACAGCAAAACCGGCTTCCTTGGCAGCCGCCACCCACTCCTCAATAATGGCCAGGCTGACATGATGGCGGTAATCGGGTGGGCTTTGATTGGCCACAGTAGTTACCATGTGGAATGCAGGAATGACGGTGCGATCTGGCGAAAGGGCCTGGTATTCGGCGGCGAGTTGCCGTAACAGGCGAATGGTTTCAGGGCGTGACTGATTGCCTAGAATACCTAGCCCTCGTCCCAATGGACTACCGTAATAGCTAACCAGACGGAATTTGTCTAAATATCCTTGTGGTTGCCCAGGAATAAGATTTAGAGGAGGATAGCCGTTGCTTACAGGAACGGGGGCTGCCGGCGGTGGCGCGGGTTGAGTTGGGGTAACAGTCGGCGGCACAGGTGTGGGGGTTGGTAGCGTGGTTGGCGTGGGAGGAGTGGTTGGTGTGAAAGTGGGGGTGTTGGTAGGTGGCAAGGTGGGAGATGGTGTGGCGGTGCTGGTGGGAAAGGGAGTGGCGGTGTGTGTGGGTGTGAGGGCTTGTGTGGCAACGGCCGTATTGGTGGCAGGTAAACCGGGTGTAGCAGCAGGCAATTGAGCAGCAACGGCCGTTGCCGTCTCCATCGCTGTTTGTGTCAGGAACAAATCAACACTGGCTGTTGCCACCAGAGTCGGTGTATGGACAACAGTCGCAATCCAAAAGGGGCGCACCGCAGAACGGCCGTTTATCAACGCAACCAGCGCCCCCAAAATACCCGTCAACCCGATCAGACCAAAAACAAAAAAACCCCTGCTCTTAATGATAACCTCTGTGCATACACGGCGGAAATTCAACTCATTTGTGTACGCCCTCAAAATCCGCCTTCACCCATCCATTTTGCCACAACTTCTTCCAAAAACACAGTATTTCACATAATCCGGTACAATCCACCACCACTACCCCAAAAAACAAAAAAGGTACGGCAAAATTACTTTCACCGCACCTCCAAACCTTCAGAAAATCATACTCACATAACCAAAAATCAGAGTGCAGGCACCCCCTGATTTTCTGTCATTTCTCGATACAACTTACGCAAATTTGCCATATGCAAATCAGACACAAGCCCATTCAAAGGAATGCGCGACTTGCCACAATATTCAATATCGTACTTATCCAGAGCCTCTATCGGCAATCCCTTGGCTACAGTATCAGCAACTATTTCCTTGATCATCTGCAAATACCGCAGATCATCCTCCAACACCTGCTTCACCTCGCCACGCAAAATAATCTCACCATGCCCCTGCACCACCGAATCCGGCCCAAGTTCCAATATTTTCTCCAGAGAATTAACCAACGCATCATAATCGCCGTCAAAAATTGTGGGCACAGGCATCACATTATCAGAAGCAAAGAAAATCGCCTCATCGGTTACCATGATGCCAATCATATCTTCACTGTGGCCCGGCAAGTGATAGAGACGCAACGTTTTGCCCCCAATATGCAAATTCAACATTCCTTCGTCAAAAACCAAATCAGGCAAAACAATCTCAACCCCTTCCAGTTCGGGGATGTTCTCCTTGGCCTCAGCCAGCCCCTCACGCCCCACTGTGTCCAGAAGTTTGCGGCACAATGCATGGCTCACGACTTGCGCATCCGGAAACAGATATGTACCCTGCGTATGATCGGCGTGATAATGGGTGTTGATCACATAACGAACCTTATACCCAAGCCGATCTTCCAGAAATTCTTTAATTGCCTGAGTTTCTTCTGGATAATATAACGTATCAATGAGCACGACACCCTCTTTGGTAAGAATGGCGCCGGCCGTTACCTGTGCATACAGTTGACTGGTGAACACGTAAATGTCGTCAGCAATTCGCTCACGAACCATTTTGTTATTCCTCTATCCCAAGTTTTGGTTTATTTTTACCACACCCTTCAAAATGGGTGATGATTGTTCAAATTAAAAGCCCCTGACGGATCAGGGGCCATTAACCATTCAGGATGAATGGCACCCCGCCGTGCCGTGTGAACCTCTACTGTTTGAACCTGCTCGCGCAGGTGGGAATCTTGTGTCGCGAGGACTCTGCCTTGCCTGACGGCTACTACATCCCCTCTGCGTATGCTCCGATTCCCAAGAAATAGGTGTTGGCTCAACAAAGAAGCTCATCACGAACACAGCAGGGATAAAAATACTAGCACAGGAAATCTGTGTGTGCAAGAAAAATGTCAGGGCAGAAAGGCAATCACATACCAACCTATAAGCACCTTAACAAGATAAGCCCATCCTTGCAAATTATCCCCAAAATCTTTACCCTTATCTTACCAAAAAGATCGGAGACAATTATGCAACATCAACGACAAAAATTAATCCAATCAAGCCTGCTCTTCTTCATCCTGCTCCTCATCGGGATGAATTGCCAATCAATCCAGGCTAACAACCGGACATATTACGCCGCTTCCACCGGCAGCGACGGCAGCTACATCCTAGGGCACAACAACCTCCTCTACCTGAATGAAGTGACCAGTCTCTTGGGAGCCAACTCTGCCGCTTTTGATTTCAACCGGCAAGCCGACTCTCCGGCCGTTGCCGCCGGGGAAATCCTGGCCAACAGCGGCGCCGTGGATTTTGCCGGCAACCCCCGTAGCCAAACCGGAGCCATTGATATGGGCGCGCTGGAGTTAACGGCCGTTTCCCCCACCGTTTACCTGCCCCTCATCACCAC
>RFGV01000580.1 GCA_003696605.1 Chloroflexota bacterium
CTCATGATACTCTGCCGGCCCTTCGGGCCAATCTGCCACACCAGGTTCGCCTTGGTCTTCGGATTCTGCCACAGAATGTCCGACATCCCGTCGCCGTTGAAGTCGCCAATCTCAGCCACAGTCCATGCGCCCCTGATCTTCGGCAACCTGATCACGCCCAGCTTGCCCTTCGAACCAATCTCCCACACCAGGTTCGCCTTGGTCTTCGGATCATGCCACAGAATGTCCGACTTCCCGTCGCCGTTGAAATCGCCAATCCCGGCAACCGCCCATGCGCCCTTGATCTTCGGCAATCTCATGACACCCTGCCGGCCCTTCGGACCCACCTTCCACACCAAGTTCGCTTTGGTCTTCAGATTATGCCACAGAATGTCCGACTTCCCGTCGCCATTAAAATCGTTCTTGGTACGTTTTATGATTGTCGTCTTTCCCGCCGACTGATGCCACAACAAGGCTACATCAGGATACGAATCAAGCACTACTGCCAAGTCCGGCAAACCATCGCCGTTGAAATCCGCAGAGCTGATTGATTTTCCACTCAAAAAAAGTGTTGTTCCCTTCAAAGGCATAAAATATTTCGAATCCCTTGCAAAGACTCCGCCCCCCTGGTTCAGCAGCACGCTGACGTTGTCGGATCCATTGTTCGCTACAGCCAAGTCGGGCAACCCGTCGGCGTTGAAATCACCCGTGGTGACAGATTTGGGATTTGTCCCCGCTGCATAGTTCACCGCAGCCGCGAAAACGCCGCCGCCCTGGTTCATCAATACGCTAACGTTGCCGGAGCCGGAATTTGCCACAGCCAGGTCCGGCAAACCATCGCCGTTGAAATCAGCTGTTGTGATGGATTGTGGACTTGAGCCTGCTGCATAGTTTGTGGGTAAAGAAAAGTTACCAAACCCATTATTAAACATAACCATGACGTTGGTACTTGTTGCCACTGCCAAGTCGGGTGAACCATCGCCATTGAAATCCGCCGATATAATGGATTTAGGACTTATGTTAGACGCATAGGTCTGTGGTGCACTAAAAGTTCGGCCGCGTTTGTTCAGCAATACATCGACTCCGCCAAGGTAATCTCCCACTGCGAGATCGGGCAAACCATCGCCATTGAAGTCCGCCGACACAAGGGTGTAGGGATTGTTGCCAGCAGTATACTTCCTCGCCTTTCTGAAATTGCCGCCCCCCGTGTTTAGCAATACGCTAACGTCGCCACAGCTGGAACCCCAACAAATTGTTCCGTAATCCGCTACGGCTATGTCCAGCAGACCATCGCCATTGAAATCCGCTGTTGCGATAGATCGTGGATTGGTCCCCGTGCCAAAATAATTAGCGCCGTAAAATTCGCCTGCGCCAAGATTCAGTAATAAGCTGACGCTATTGTCCGAAGTAAGCGCCATGGCCACATCTGGAAGCCCATCGGCGTTGAAATCCGCCGATGTGACAGATTGAGATACCGATCCCGTCGTATAACCATTCGGCGCAGTAAAGGCGCGCCCAGCTAGGTTCAACATTACGAAGACCAACGAGGAGTCACTCCCCACAACTAAATCTGGCAACCCATCGCCATTGAAATCCGCTGATGTTACGGACAATGGACTTGCTCCAAATTTTGAACTTGCGAAGCTATTTGATGCTGCAAAAACGCCGCCACGCTTGTTCAGCAATACGCTAATCCCGCCAGGGGAAAAAATGGCACCTTGATACGCCACGGCCAAATCCAGCAAGCCATCACCGTTGAAATCCGCTACTGTAATATCGCTGGGGTTTGTGCCTACCGCATAATTTCGCGCCAAAGCAAAGGTGCGACCACCCTTGTTCATCAATACGCTAACGTTGCCGGAGCCAGAATTTGCCACGGCCAAGTCCGGCAAACCATCGCCATTGAAATCAGCCGACGTGACGCATACAGGAGATGAGCCAGCAGGGTAGGTTATCGCGGGGCCAAATGCGCCGTTAATGTTTTTCAACACGCTGACACCGTTGACCGAATCAGCGACAGCCAAGTCCGGCAAACCATCGCCATTGAAATCAGCCGCTGTGACAGATTGAGGATTTGTTCCCGCCGCATAGTTCACCGCAGCAGCGAAAACGCCGCCGCCCTGGTTCATCAATACGCTAACGTTGCCGGAGCCGGAATTTGCCACAGCCAGGTCCGGCAAACCA
>RFGV01000581.1 GCA_003696605.1 Chloroflexota bacterium
GTGTAGCAAAAACTCATTGACAAATTTGTCTTGACTTGCAGGAATATTGCCAGACATGCAAAATGGAGGCATGAATACAAACAAAAGAAAAGAGTTGTCACCGAAACAGTGTGAAGAACTGCTGGCAGTATTGAAAAAACGATTCGAAGAAAATATGAATCGCCACCCAACCTTTGAGTGGGCTGATGTACGTGCCAGGCTTGAAGCGAATCCTGAAAAACTGTGGTCGTTAAACGAAATGGAAAAAACAGGGGGAGAACCAGATGTTATTGGTTATGACGAAACAACAGGTGAATTTATTTTTTGTGATTGTTCGATAGAAAGCCCTAAAGGTCGCAGGAGTCTTTGTTATGATCGTGAGGCATTGACCTCAAGAAAAAAGCACAAACCAGAGAATAATGTGCTTGATGTGGCTGCGGCTATGGGAATTGAGCTTTTGACTGAGGAGCAATATCGGGCGTTGCAAAAGCTGGGAAAATTTGACACACGAACTTCCAGTTGGTTAAAAACACCTGCGGATATCAGGGAGCTTGGTGGTGCTATCTTTGGGGATTTTCGTTATGGGCGTGTTTTTGTCTATCACAATAGTGCCGAATCCTATTATGCGTCGCGGGGATTTCGTGGCTTGTTGAGGGTCTGAGTTTTGTGCGGAGTTGCATGGTAAACTGTTTGCAGAATGCAGTGAATTTGGCTCTGGTATGAAGAAGGGTTCGAAATTAGGAGAGAACAATGACTCAAAAGAATGATAGTTACCAATTACGCAAAAATCAGTTGAGAATTGTGTTATGGGGTGTTGCCGTGTGTTTGTTGGTGTTGCCTTGGGTGGCAATGCAATTTACTAGTGAGGTTGCCTGGACTTTGGCTGATTTTGTTATTTTTGGGGGGCTTCTGGCAGGTACAGGTATTGCTTTTGAGCTGGTTTTTCAACAAGGGGGGGATTCGGATTTTCGTTGGGGGGCTGGTGTTGCGTTGGTTACGGCTTTTGTTCTTGTGTGGGTGAATGGGGCTGTGGGGATTGTTGGGTCAGAAGGTAATGTTGTTAACTTGATGTTTTTGGGGGTAGTGGGTATTGGTGCAACAGGTGCTTTTGTGGCCCGGTTTCGGCCTCGAGGTATGGCTTTGGCTATGATTTTTACTGCGGTGGTGCAGGCGTTGGTGGGGGGAGTTGTGTTGGTGTGGGGCCTGGGTTCTTCTGGTGGATCGTGGCCTTTTGATGTTTTGTTTTTGACGGGATTTTTTGTGTTTTTGTGGCTTTTTTCGGCCTGGTTGTTTTGGCGGGCATCGAAAGAGTAGGTTTCTTATGGTTATTGATTCTGAATGTGAAAAACGGCCGAATCTCATTGGGATTCGGCCGTTTTCATAAGCAGAAAAGCGGGGGAGACTATTGCAAATTTAATCTTGAAGCTGCCTGCTCACAAAGGCTGCGCCCACCTGCAGCCAGCCATTGTTCGATAGTAGGGCTATTTTCCAGGCCAGCCTTTGCATCTTCATAAATGCCTTTGCTCCATTGGTAATATCGTTGTGTTTCATTTGTCCAGTATTCAAAGCTGCTGTTAGATGCGGCGTAGCCACCATTGTAACCAGCAAATGCCAGAAAGAGATCGCCGTTCGTATGGCGCAATTGTTCCCGCAGAAAGTTAAGCCCACGTCGGGCGTTGGTATCGGGGTCGAAGGGATCTTCGCCAATGGCAAAGTGAAAAGGCATGACCTGGAAAAGACCTTGTGCGCCGGCCCGTGAGCGTGCCAGTGGGTCACCGCATGACTCGATTTGCATGATAGTGGCGACGATATCTGGGTCAAGCTCGTATTGTGTTGCCCAGGCTGTGATTTGTGGTGCCCAGTGTTGAACTTCGGGAGTGAAAATGGGGGAAATGGTACTGGTTTGGGGTGGGGGGATAACGGCCGTTTCTGCCGACACTTCTACTTCTTCCGCCACCACACTTGTCTCTATCTCACTCTCATCAATAGCCACTTCCGATACCAACAGGCGTGGTAAAAGCAATGCCCCACTGATAATGGCTCCGATAACAAAGGCCAAAATCATAAACATCCGTTGATTGACCCGGTCATTTGCAGGCGGCATTGGTACAACGTAGGGCACAGTATTCGGTTCATAAGAAGGATCAAAATAATCACTCAAAGGTGTATCCACTGGATAGTATTGATAAGTTGGTTCATAGACAGTCATAGTGTACCTCGTCCGATGTTACCGGTAAAATCGCCTGTCAAACTGGTTTAGAAAAAACGGCACGAATTTCACAAACATTCATTTTGTGCTCGATTGGTTTGTGAAATTCGTGCCAGATGGGTTCAGTATAGATAGTTAGCTTCTATTTCGCCCCCGTGCCTGTACACCATTGAGGGGCATACGTCGTACACCATTAGGGCGTGGCATTGGCGGGCGCTGCCGGATACGTGAATTGGTTGGGCGCACCGGTTGCTGTGGCAATGGTTCTGGTTCTTCTTCAATTGCCGGAGGCGGCGGTGGGACGGTTTGCCGACGGGAGACGGTGGTGCGCTGTGGCGTGGCGGCCATCGGTTGTGGTTGGCGAACTGGTGTGGAGCGAACAGGGGCATGGGCAGGACGTGACTGGGAAACGGCCGTTTCTGCACCACTAAAATCAAAAATATGTTCTCCAGCCACCGTAAACGCCCCAATAAACAAAATTCGCGTCAGCCAGACCAATACCGCCACAAAAATAGGCACATACAACAAGAGCTGTTCCCGACTCAACACCTCATTACCAAAATTGTGATTCAGCAAAGTCAACGAAATTGCCCACCACGTCATGATAGCATTCATCGTTGCTCCCAACAGCCACGCCCCCATCAAATACCAGACCTCACGCGGCTCATTCGCCATTCCCTTTTCCGGTGTAAATAACCGCACCAAACCAGCAAAGTCAATCGAGCAAAAGGCAATCGCCAAAATAGTAGCCCACTGCAAACCCAGAAAACGCACATCACCAATCAAGTTGTTTAAGGCATACTGGGTCGTATCAAAGTTAAACAACTCAAAAGCAATGAGTGCTACCATTAAAATAACACCAATGAGTGTCTTGCGCGGCAGATCTCCCTGCAAGCCAGACACATCAAAACCAAAAATTGAAGATTGAACACGTGAATCTCTCATTGTCATCCCCTTTTCTGCTTGTGTCGAACCTTGTCTCCCCAAGCGTTCGACCATACAAACTCTCTTCTGCCTCATCCCGAACTCCTTCTTGAACAGAGAGCCAGTGTTAGTAAGTATGGCTCTAATCCGAAGGATGTTCTAGAACATCTGTTTCAGAAAGATTAGCACATCCGTTCTACTGTGTCAAGAACCAAATTGACAAATGTGACAACTAATGACACAAACTGACAGCCCCCATAAAAGTAAAGACAGAAAAAAGAAAAACCTGTCAATTAAATATGGAAACAACAACTTTGCGGCGGTATCCCATCAGGCACTTGCATTCCAATACAGACTTTTAGGGCTTGCGAGTATAATGAAGATATGTTTCTTATTCTTACGCACGAAAACGCCGACTTTGATGCTGTGGCTTCACAATTGGCTGCCTACAAGCTGTTTCCGGAAGGTGTGCCACTTTTGCCGCGTCGCCTAAACCGAAATGTGCAACAATTTTTGACGTTGTACTGGGATGTGTTGCCGTTTATGCGGCCAGAAGACTGGAAACGGCGCCGGGTGGATGAGGTACTGCTGGTAGATACGCAATCCTTGACCAGTGTGCGTGGATTGGTGCGTAGCCCACTGGTGCGGGTTATTGATCATCATGAGATTCACAAGCGGCATCAGGGATGGCAATATCATGTGGATCAGGTGGGGGCGACAACAACGTTGCTGGTAGAGCGGTTGCAGGCAGCGGGCATGACGCTGGCACCGGAGGAGGCGACGTTGTTATTGTTGGGGGTGTATGAAGATACGGGCACTTTGACATATGAAACAACGACGGGGCGGGATGCGGCGGCAGCGGCCTGGTTATTGGAGCAAGGGGCGTTGTTAAAGGTGGTGCGGCAGTTTTTGAGTATTCCGCTAACGGAAGCGCAGCAGCGTTTGTTTCGGGAGTTGCAGGCTACGGCGGAATGGATTGAGGAGAAGGGGCAGGCGTTGGTGGTGGCAACGGCCGTTGCTCCTGATGACTTTGATGATGAAATTTCCTCTATTGCTCACCGTTTGCGGGATGTTTTACTTCCTGCCGGGCTGTTTGTGTTGGTGCAGTTGCGGGGAGATGTGCAATTGGTTGCCCGGAGCATGAGCGAAATGGTGGATGTGTCTGTGGTGGCGCGGGCACTGAATGGTGGTGGGCATAGTCGGGCGGCGGCGGCGTTGGTTGTCGGCCGTTCTTTGGAAGATGTGCGGCAGGAGGTTGTCACGTTATTGCCTCAGGCTGTGCGGCCAATGGCGCGTGTCTCTCAAATTATGTCGTATGGGGTGCAGACTATTCCGGCAACAGCCTCAGTGGCTGAAGCAGCGGCGAAGATGCAGCGGTTTGGTCATGAGGGGTATCCGGTGGTTGATCCGGAAACGGGTGAGTTGGTGGGGTTGTTGACGCGACGAGCCGTTGATCGGGCGATGAGTCACGATTTGGGGCGTTTGCCTGTGAGTTGCTCCACTATCGCCGCGCCCTGCTGCAGCACGCGCTCGTCCACATCGCA
>RFGV01000582.1 GCA_003696605.1 Chloroflexota bacterium
ATCAGGACGGGGGAAACAGCGACAAGGCCACGGTGATGAAATATAATGGCAGCAGCTGGGTTACGGTCGGCAGTGCGGGCTTCTCGGCCGGGTATGCATATTATACCTCCATTGCCCTAGACGCCAGCGGTACGCCCTATGTGGTTTATGAGGATTATGGAAACGGCTACAAGGCCACGGTGATGAAATATAATGGCAGCAGCTGGGTCGCGGTCGGCAGTGCGGGCTTCTCGGCCGGAGGGGCATGGTACACATCCATCGCCCTAGACGCCAGCGGTACGCCCTATGTGGTTTATCAGGATTATGAAAACAGCTTCAAGGCCACGGTGATGAAATACATGCAGTCAAATGCAGAGATCAACATCACGGGCAACGGCCAGAACATCATTGATGGTCAAACGGCTACGTCAACCACCGATGGCACCGATTTCGGCAGTACCCCGTTGAACAATCCGGTGGAGCATACCTTCACCATTGAAAACCAGGGTACGGATACCCTGCATGTCACAGGCGTTTCCCTGAGTGGACCGGATACCAGCGCCTTCACCGTTAGCCAACAGCCACCGTCAAGCGTAGCCCCCGGCAGCAGTGCCACCTTCAAAATACGCTATGATGCAGCCAATGTCGGCACGCACAATGCCACGGTAAACGTAGGCAGCGATGACTGTGATGAAGGCAGCTATGAATTTGCCGTACGCGGCATTACATTATCTTTGAATGCTCCGGTAGGCCTTTTCGAAACGGATATCACCCCGGTGAGTGTGCGGTTAAACTGGGCACCTGTATCAGGAGCCCATCATTATGAGGTGCAGGGGCGCAAGGTGGGTGCTGCAGTGATGAAAACCCTTACCGTACCGGTGGGACAGAGTTATCTGGATGTCAACAACCTGCCCAATAAAACACAGTTTGAATGGCAGGTACGAGCGGTATTAGATGCATCCGGCACGGTGGTATCCCCCTGGTCAACGATGCGCACCTTTACCACGGGTTGCCAGACAACGGATTCACTGTGGGTAACCGGGCTTACTTCAACGCAAGTTACCTTGAAATGGCGTGCGGTACCGGGGGCAACGGGATACCGTATTCGCTACCGTGAAATGCCCTCGGGCAGCTGGAAGTCTGTATTAATCACTGATGGTACTGACACAAGTTATTTCAACAGCAATTTAAAAAATAACACCACCTATGCGTGGAAGGTCCAGACGATATGCCATCCGGCAGCAGGGTTGGCTTACAGTGCACAGCACCAGTTTACCACGCCCGTCCCGTTAACAGGGATGAGCAACCAAAAAATGGGTTTACACCCTGCTGAACCGGCAGCTGAAGGGATGCAAATCGAAGTGTACCCGAACCCGGCAGGGCGGGAGCTGCATATCAGCGTGAGGCAGGGTTCAAAAGCGGAAATGCGTTTATCGCTGCAGAGCATGGCCGGCCGGGAGCTGATGGTCGAAACGGTTGAAGGGGAGAGTGTGCACATCCGTTGGGATATGGACAGGTTACCATCGGGGATATACCTGTTGCGCATTGAAAGCGGCAAAGAAGTCCTCACCCGCAAGGTGATGGTG
>RFGV01000583.1 GCA_003696605.1 Chloroflexota bacterium
GCAGCTCAGGCAAAGTTTGCTATTGGCATTCGAGATGCGCAAGAACGGCTTATATGTGTCATTATGAACATCATGACAACTGGAGCACCACATTTCGTTTTTGCCTGCGCCAAAGAAGACGTCGGTACCCAAAGCGTTTTGTACGTTGGTGACACTTTCAAGCTCTTTATCATTGTTAACCAAAGCATCATCGTAAACAAACCCGATCGGATGGTCGTTAGACAGATCGGTGCCGATCAAAGCGGAGCCAGTAATATTGGTGGTCGGCACGTTCCCGCCGGCGTTGGGCGGGTTGGTCAGCGGCTTGGTCAGACTTGCACCATCATGACAAGAGAGACAGAGAATGGCGTCTGTCGCTTCAACGCTGGTTGCATTCGGAGCTGCATTCAGCGTCGAGGTGTTGTAAACCTTGCTGATATTAATATTTGTTGTCGACCGGTTCCAAAGGGGGGCACCATTGGCCGAAGCCCCGCCGTGCGGGGTGTGACAGTAGACGCAGATCTGACCAATGGTACCAGTTTTGCCACCACTCTGAGAGCTTTGTGAAAGATCGTGCTTGGTGTTCCTGATGCCGGCAGCCATCGCCGGGGTCGCGGCCAGGGCCATAACGACCAACATTACCCATACTTTCTTCATTTCCTTACCTCCTTGTTTGCTGGTGAATTGCCTTCACCGGGGTTAGTGTGAAGCCGAAGCTTCGTTTGTGTCCTGCATCAACATACGAGCAAGCTGCATGCCAAAAAAAACAAGGGTCCACACCAGACCAAAACACCTGTTTTTTCAGCTGTTCCTCATCAAGCCGAGGCGCATTAGCCGAAAACCTTTTCCCCAATCGGTTATTTCACCCGCGCCGGGGCCGTCAATTCACCATTATGGTTTTTTCTGTTCTCCAGCCATCTTTTCCATGTAATCGAACCAACGCTTTTTGTCCGCCTCGGTATAGGGATTGCGCTGAAGGTAAGCCTTGCTCATAAATTGCCACACGGCAAACCTTTTTCCGAGCGCTTCGGCGACGTAAATGCGGTCATTGGTATCGATAAAGACACTTTTGGGAGCCGCAAAACCCATTAGATGCTTCGTAGCCTTTCCCGTTCCGGTCGCCAACAGCAAGGTTCCATCAGGCCTGTACGTGTACAAGGTTGATCGACGACTATCGACTACGTGCAAATTACCTTCGCTGTCAAAGTCCAAATCTTTGGGATTCTCAAACTGGCTGACCCCATCACCCCGTTCGCCGAAATTGTACAGGTAATTGCCCTCGGCATCAAAAACCTGGACGCGCGCATTGAGCATGTCCGCGACAAAAACCCTGTCCTTGTTATCAATAGCGACCCCTTGGGGGCTAAAAAATTCGCCCGGGCCGTTTCCTCTGGTCCCAAATGAAAACAGATGGTGGCCCTGCATGTCAAACACGACGATTTTGTGTTCCAAAGGATCGGAAACGTAGATACGATCCAGTCGTTCGTTGACCTTGAGGTAGGCCGGCTTGATCAGTATTTCCTTGTTTCCACCAAAGGCAAACGAAAGCCGGCGGTCCTTGCTGAACACCAGCACCTTGCCGAGTCCGCCATCGGCAATATACAGATTGCCCTGATTGTCCACATCCAACCCCAAGGGGGTTTTCATCACCGGCTGTTTGGTCAAAAACTCGACCTTTTTGCGATTGAAATCATAAATACGTACATTGTGATCATAAATATCAGAAATATAGACGATACCCTTGCCGTTACTGGCAATGCCAAACGGCGCTTTAAAAGTGTACTCACCTGCGTCGCCGAAGATCTGCGCCATCAGCTTCTGTTTGTCTGACTTTTCGAAGCTGGCTTCCGAGTAATAAACCCCCACCCATTCCAAACGGGGTACATCTGGAGGCGGCGGCCAGACAAATCGAACTTTCGGCTGGGACGGGGCACAACCGGCAAGCCAGAGCAGACCGGCAAATACAACCAAAGACTTAAGGATACGGAACCGTTGAAACTGTTTCATTGTCGCAACATACCTTTCAAACAGAGTGACGTCCGTCATTTTTTATGGCACTTTTCACAGATGCCAAACCTGGACGTAATTCCGCCCTGGAAATAGGCGCGCACCTTTCCTGAATGGGGGTTGTGGCAACTGCTGCAAGCCAACTCGCGCCCTTCCCGCGACGGATCCGGGACTCCGGAAAGGGGATGGGGATTGCCACCAACTCCCCGGGTGACATGGACTTCGTTTTTGACAACCTCATGGCAAGTTAAACATAAATCATTAATTGCCATCACCACCTGCGCCGGCTGATCGCTGGCGTGGGCGTCGTGACAGATGGTGCAC
>RFGV01000584.1 GCA_003696605.1 Chloroflexota bacterium
CCATGTAAAAACGGGCCTAGAATAATTCCCCGCAGTCCAATTAATGTGCGTGGCTGAATCCCAAACCGGTCTAACGCACCACGAAAAATCAACCAATCTACCAATTCGATAACCCACATTAGCAAGACAAGACTTCCTAAAATTGCTGCCTGAAATTCCAGATCTTTGCGAATTTTAAGCCAGCTTTCACGCCAACGTTGTTGATTCATCATTACTCCTGTGTAAAACTCGTCCTGTCCAATTCACAAAGGGGTACGTGAAAAACGGCCGTTTTGTTGCACGTCCTCCTAAATAAAATGACCCCGATTCTCATCGGAGTCATCTACAAACTCACCACACTCCCCTTAATCGTCTTTAATCTTCACGGTACATCTCTTCAATCTCACGAGCAAAATGCTCATTAATAACCCGTCGTTTAATCTTAAGCGTTGGAGTCAGCTCACCATCTTCAACCGTGAAATTGCGCGGCAAAATACGGAACTTGCGTACTTGCTCCACTCGGGCAAACAATGGATTTACATACTCATCAATCTGGCGCTGCACTTCGGCAATAACAGTGGGATGATTGTGCAACTCCTGTCCTTCCAGTCCATGTGCCTGAGCAAACCGTTGCGCTGCTTCTGGCTCCAGCGTCAGCAGAGCCGTAATATACCGTCTTCCCTCGCCAATGACGACTGCTTCCGCAATCAACTCCAGATTTTTCAATGCCGCTTCAATATTCTTGGGAGCAATATTCTTGCCACCAGAGGTAATAATAATTTCCTTTTTACGGCCAGTGATTGTAAGGAACCCTTCTTCATCAAATGTGCCCAAATCGCCAGAATATAACCAGCCATCAATCAGAGTATCGGCCGTTGCTGCCGGATTCTTGTAATACCCCAAAAAGACATTATCCCCTTTCAGAAGAATTTCCCCATCATCCGCCAGCTTTACCTCACACCCAGGCCATGCTTGCCCCACCGTACCAAACTTGGTTGCGCCAGGCCGGTTTGTCGTTGTCGGGCCTGACCCTTCTGATTGGCCATACACTTCCATGATAATCACATCCAGACCACTAAAAAACTCCAAAATTTCCTTGGCAATTGGTGCGGCACCAGAAATACAGTGGCGGGCATTCCCTAACCCCAACAAAGGCTTGACTTTCGAATAAAAGAGACGATTAGCCAGCTGATATTGCAAAGCCAGCAGACCGGTTAATTCTCCCCCCCGATTGCGCACAGCGGTAGCCCGACGACCAACATCTTGTGCCCAGGCTGCAATTTTGGCGCGTACGCCCGTCGCTTCGTTAAGTTTGGCCTGCACGCCAGCATAGAATCGCTCCCACACACGCGGGACACCAAAAATCATGGTTGGTTGTACTTCACGGAGATTTTCGGCCACTTTCAGGCCAGACTCGGCGTAATATACCTGATAACCGGCGGTAATGGCTGCGTGTATAGTGAACATTTGCTCGGCAATGTGGGAAAGCGGTAAATAAGAGAGAACCGAATCTGTGTGTGTCAGATTGAGCAATTCCTGGGCTTTTTGTGCTGTCCAGGCAAGATTTTTATGGGAGAGCATGACGCCTTTTGGGGGGCCAGTTGTGCCGGATGTGTAAATGAGGGTGGCAAGTTGTTCCCATTGCAGGCTGTTGAGGTGTTCATCTATTTGATCTTCGTCAGTTTCGTCGCCACGTGCCATAAATCTTTCCCAATCCAGAACCATTGGATCATTGATGGTAACGCCTTTCATCATGACGGCATGTTTCAGGTTGGGTAATTGGTCGCGTATCTGACGTACTTTTTCCCATTGGTGTTCATTTTCTAGCAAGATAACGGAGGATTCGGCATGTTCGACGATGTATTTGACTTCAGCAGGGGAGTTGGTGGTGTATATGCCGGCAGGCGCACCGCCGACGAGCATGGTGGCCAGATCGAAGATTACCCATTCTGGGCGATTGAAGCCGAGGATGCAGGTTGTGTTGCCGGGTTGGACGCCCAGGGCAATAAGGGCGCGGGCGGCCTGACGGACTTCGTTTAGAAAGCCACGCCAGGTGGTAGGTACCCAGTGTTGGTTACTTTTGACGTAGTAGGCGGGGGCGTTTGGGTGTTCACGGCCGTTTCTATGCAGGCGATGCAATATGGTGTCGGCTGTCATTCATTCTCCTCCTCAAATGACTGTATATGTTAATAAGACCAAAGGATTTTAGATACAAACAAATGTAACATAAATTGGTGTTTTAGATCAATGATCTAAAAAAGTGTTTACAGTTATTTCTGAACTGGTACTTTTCTGGGCGGTAAGTATGTCAGCGAAAGCAGTCAAAGTGTGCAAAGAGGAAGTGTGATCATCTTTTAGATGGCATGTCGGCTTGACACCTGCTACTTTTCCCCAGTACACTGTCGTGAATAATAG
>RFGV01000585.1 GCA_003696605.1 Chloroflexota bacterium
TCTCTGTTTCTGGGTTGTTTGACTCTGCTATTTGCCTACGGCATAGCCCGGATGGTGTTTCCTGCATCCCGTACATTGCCGGTTTGGGCTGTGGTGATCATCGCAGCTATCCCACAGTTTGCTTTTATCAGCGCGACGGTTTCGAATGACAACATGGTTATCGTGGTGAGTACAGCCACGATCTATTGGCTTGGGCGGATGTTGACGAAATCCCATGTGACCAGGATCAGCCGGTGGGATTTGCTGATATTGGGTGTGCTGCTGGGACTTGCTGCGTTAAGCAAGTTGCAGGGACTAGGTTTGATACCTTTGTCAGCCCTGGTCATAGCAGGTATTGCTTGGAGACGGCGAAATCGCCAACTGCTTGTCGAATCACTGGTATTATCCGCTGTACCTGTGCTGCTTATCGCCGGTTGGTGGTATTGGCGCAACCACGTTTTATATGGTGAATGGCTGGGCGTAAACCAACTGCTGACGATCAACGGACTTCGCTACACGCCACAGACGCTGGGGAATCTTTGGGGAGAATTACGAGGCGTTCGCTATTCTTTTTGGGGGTTGTTTGGCTGGTTCAGTATTCTATTGCCAACATATGTCTACCCAGCGCTTGATGTTGTTACCGTTGTGGCGTTATCCGGCGCCGCTGGGGCGTTACTCAGGGCACGTCGCAAGCACTCCGGCCTGGCATTGGGCGGGCCTATCATAGAAGTGCAGTTATTGCTGTTCGCTTGGGCTGTTGCTTTGATTGGATTGTTGATCTACTGGTTGACCTTTGCGACCAGTGGTCAAGGGCGACTACTGTTTCCTGCAATCAGTTCTGTTGGGATCTTCTTTGCGTCAGGACTGGACTTTTGGTCGCAGAATTTGCCGCGGAGACTGCGGGTTGTCGTGTTTTCGATAATACCCCTGGGCTTAGTGATGTGTTCTGTCTACGCCTTAACGGTACTATTGCCACAAAGTTATGCGGCTACACCTCCGGTAGAATCTGTGCCCGCAGATGCAGAACCTGTCAACCTTCTATATGACGACAAGATTGAACTTGTGGCGGTGAAGATTGAGGAAGGGCGCTTTAAACCCGGCGACCGTGTTCCCGTCACTTTGTACTTGCGGGCAATGGACAAGCTGACCAAGGACTATCCTTTGTTTGTTCAATTGCTAAACCAAGACAATCAAGAAGTTGGCAACGTAACCAGCCACCCAGGGTGGGGGCGTAACCCAACCAGCTTGTGGGAACCGGGGAAAATCTACGCAGACACCTATACGATCGCTGTGTGGGACAA
>RFGV01000586.1 GCA_003696605.1 Chloroflexota bacterium
CGTACCTGTAAGTTGCCGCTTTTTTATGATTTAGTATAGCAGGAACGGCCGTTTCTGGCAGCGTTCAATCACTTATCTGACGCGGTTGCATGATACAGTACACAAAGCCATTCATTTCAATCAAGTCAACCGTTTCATACCGCTGGCCAATAACTTCTAACACAGGTGGCGGGTAAAATTGTGCCCGAAGTATCACCGTGTCAAATGCCTGTTCATCCAGCATGGTAATCATTTCCGTCAGGTCAACCTGATTGTTGTTATAAAGATTTAGCAACTGTGTCGGGTTTGTTACCACATCACGCCCCGCATAAAAATTGAAGCCAGCATCTTCACTGAAAGCGGCCGTATCCCCTTGCAAAATATAGGCCACAATCGCTTTGCCTGCTTTTGTATCTGCCGGCGAAGGTGGCCGTCCCAACAGGGAGACACCAGCAGAATCCACATAAGGTATTCGTTCGGGAGGGCGAGGCGCAGAGCAGGATGTTTGTGGCGGAATCCAGACTTCGGTTGGTTTGCCCAAAGCGGCAGCAATAGCACGTAATGTTGGCGTGTGGGTTGGCATGTGGAACATTTTGTCGGCCTGGATCAGGAAAAGCAGGGGGATAATAGTAAGAACGGCCGTTTGCCACCAATCTGTTTGGGCAGATCCATCCCGTCTTTTTGCCCAATCCAGCACCCGATTAAAAGCAATACCAGTCAGAATACAACTGGCGGCAATTGCCGTAGCAAAATATGATTCCCCAGCCCCCCATTTTCCTGCCGATATACTGTTGATAACAGCCAGCACAAACCAGACCGAATAAACAGACAGACGTTCAAAATAAAGCTGATAAAGGGCAAACAATGCAGCTACAACTGTAATCACTGTGTGCAGGGTGAACCATTGACGGAAAAGCCCAATGGCTTGCTCCCGAATAAACGGATTGATATTGGCCGTGATCGTATTTACAAGCCATTGCCCATTGGTCGCTATATTGATCCACCAGAAAATAAGACCAGTGACAGTAGCAAATGGTATAGCCCAAAGGACAGCCCGTTTAGGTTGCCGCAAAAAGAGGAAGATGAACACGGCGGCTACAGTGGCGTAGGCAAGTTGCTTCGTGTAGCCAGCAGCCAGTAACAGCACCATAACGACAAGCAGTTGCCAATTGAAGGATTTCCCTTCTTTTTCTTCCCGTTCGATAGTAACGGCCGTCCATACAATGGCCAGTGTTTCAAACATCACCATAAACATATGCTGGCGAAACAATGGCCCCACATGGTACACATAGTTGGATGCCAGAAAAGCCAATCCGGAAAGTATAGAGAGCCACCACCGTTTGCCCTGCCGGTGTACAGCATAGCCAATGGCAACGGCCGTTATCAGCGTTCCCAGCCAGGAAACCAGTCGCCCTGTCCAATATTGTGGTCCCACCAGCCACACCAGCGGCACAGTAACCACATGAAAGAGAGGGGGATAATTGGAAGAATAGAAAGGATAATGGTTATTGTCACGATATGGCCATTCTCCCTGGCTGAAAAGCACAGTATCCATTAGCTCAAAACCTTCACCCTGATCATAGTCAAACGGAAAGCGGAACAGGGAAAAGGCATAAATTGCATAAACGATGAAATAACCGATAAAAGCTAAAACTGCTAGCCCAATGAGTACACGGGGAATAACGGCCGTTACACGCTGCCAGCTTAAATTTTCCATCTTCAAAACAGTCACTCGTTCACTCATACAACCGCCAAAGTACCAAAATTATGTTATGCCGGGCGATCACCCAATGGCCACAGCGTTAAACCAACCAGGATAACCAAACCTGCTGCGCCTAATGCCAGCTTCTGAGTTGGGCCAATGCCAGAGAATTTTCCTGCGCCTACCCAATCAACGGCCAACAGCCCCAAAACGGCCGTTATGCCCAATGCCATCAGAACATAACCCAACTGCCTCTTCGTCATCTTCAACAAACACTCCCATTTACAAACTTCTTTACACACAAAGCCCAAAGTTTAACCGAATTACTCTTTACAACGCAAGCGAATTTGGTATAATTTTCGCCCAATTTAAAGATATTATGGAAATTCACTGCCAACCCATTTAACGGCAGTTTTCCGTTATAGTCAAAAAGGTAACGGTGTCAATGACAGCAAAACCACATCTATTAACAAAAGAAGGTCTGGAAAGGCTAACCAAAGAACTCGAATACTTGCGTACAGTTGGCCGCGAAAAAGTCGCCGAACGCCTGCAACGCGCCTTTGAGGACGGGCAGGATGACGATTTTGTTGATAATGCCGAGCTTGAAGCCGCCCGCAACGAACAATCCTTCCTCGAAGGGCGTATTCAGGAACTTGAAGATATTCTGAAAAATTACCAACTCATTGATGAAACAGATGAACCCCACGAATTTGTCCGCATTGGTGACTGGGTTACCATTGTGGAAGAAGGTAGTGATATCGAAGAACGCTACCATCTCGTTGGCGCAGCTGAAGCCGACCCCACCGAAGGGCGTATTTCCAATGAAAGCCCATTAGGCAAAGCCATTTTGGGCGCCAAGGTGGGCGACGTGGTAAAAGTAAACGCACCAGGTGGGGTGACAGAATTTCGAATTATTAGAATTGAGTAACAGGTAAGCCTTGTGAATGTACGAGAAAGCCCGTGCCTGTCACGGGCTTTTTGTTGAACAGACAATTACTACCCGTTTGTTTGGTATTGCACCACAGGCAAATGTGAGGAAATTATGTCCTGGGAACCAACTCATCTGGAAAAACAACGATTAGAAAAACTAATGCGCCTGCAAGAAGCAGGTGTTGAGCCTTACCCCCCCCGTGCTGAACGCACGCATACAACCGAACAGGCTTTGCAGGCATTTACCGAAGCTGAGACACGTGGAGATGAAACTCCCATAGAAGTAAAAATTTGCGGACGGTTGGCCAGCATGCGTGATATGGGAAAAACGGTATTTGCCCATGTGACAGATGAACACGGCCGTATCCAGCTTTTCCTCCGGCGCGACGAAATTGGCGAAGAATCCCATCGCATTTTCCGAAAACTGCTAGATTTAGGAGACTTTATTCAAGCCAACGGCATACTCTTTCGCACTCGTGCTGGCGAAATCAGCGTACGCGTGCAAAGCTGGCAACTATTGAGCAAAGCAATTACCCCACTGCCCGTCATCAAAGAAGAAGAAGTAGATGGCAAAATCATTCGACACGGGGCATTTGCTGACGTTGAAGAACGATACCGTCAGCGTTATGCCGACCTGGCCGTTAATCCCGATGTACGAGAAGTCTTTCGGGTACGCGCCAAAGTCATTCGTGCCTTGCGCGATTTCATGGACAACCACGGGTTCCTGGAGGTAGAAACACCCATTTTGCAACCATTATATGGTGGTGCCGCCGCCCGACCATTTACCACCTACCACAACCAACTCAAACAACAGCTTTACCTGCGAATTTCTTTTGAGCTTTATCTGAAACGGCTTCTTGTGGGCGGATATGAGCGTGTGTACGAAATCGGACGAGACTTTCGTAACGAAGGCGTCAGCTTCAAACACAATCCTGAATTCACCCAACTAGAATTTTATGCAGCTTATTGGGATTACAATGACGTCATGAACTTTACGGAACAAATGCTGGCCTACGTAGCCGAACAGGTGCATGGTACAATCACCATTACCTACCAGGGGCACACCATCGATCTGTCCCCTCCCTGGCGTCGCATTACCTTGCGTGATGCAATTAAAGAATATGCCGGTATTGATTACATGGATTACCTGGATGCCAAAAGCCTTGCTGATGCTATTCGCCAGATTGGAGGCCATGCACCTGAAGGGGCCAGTTGGGGCAAGTTGATTGATGGTTTATTAGGCGATTATGTAGAGCCTAATCTTATTCAGCCCACCTTTATCACGTTGTACCCACGCGATATATCCCCCCTGGCTAAAGGTGCGCCTGATGATCCTTTCCATGTAGAACGGTTTGAGTATTTTATTGCTGGTATGGAATTGGGTAATGCGTTTACAGAACTGAATGATCCTATCGAGCAACGTAAACGGTTTGAAGCATTGCAGGAGATGTATCGCCAGGGAGATGATGAACGTAACCCGATTGATGAAGATTACCTGCGGGCAATGCGTTATGGTATGCCCCCCAATGGTGGCTTTGGTACGGGAGTTGATCGCCTTGTCATGTTGTTTACAGATAAATCAACGATTCGTGAAGTGTTGCTGTTTCCCCACCTACGGGAGAAGGAGTGATAGCATACCCGGCAAAAGCGAATAAATAAAAAGAGGAGAGTCTGTCAGACTCTCCTCTTTTGTATTGAGTTATTTCTGGTGGGATTAGTGGCCGAGACTATTTACAATGTCCAGGAACACGTCGCTGTCACCTGATATACGCGAGTCGGTCCAGAAGGCGTAACCTCGTTTGTTGGCTACATCGATGCCATTGTAGTCACCAATGAAGCTGGGTGTACCAAAGAATGCGTCAAAGAAGTCAGAAGATTCGTCAGAAACGCGGAATTCGTTCCAGGTCATGCCGCCATCTTTTGATACGGCTACCCAGGCGTCGGTTAATGTGTTGTCTCCACTAATTCGGCGATCGTAATAGACAACCCAGACCCAACCGTTGTCACCAACGCTTACCCAAGGGAACCAGTTGTCAAAGTTCGGGGGATCGTGGGTGATACGATGGGGTGGTGTCCAGGTCATGCCACCGTCAGTGGATTTGCTGATGAATACGTCTGTGCTGGTGTGAAGCCCGGCGGGGCAACTGCCATCTGTGGGGTCAACGAAGGTTTGGAAGGGGAATTCGTCGCCGTTGCGATTGTCTGCCCAGACGACGTATAGTTCGTTTGAGGGGCCAACGGCAATTGTGCCAGCGGCGTTCAGGCGCCAGCCGCCATTGCAGACGGTTTGTCGGTTGTTGAAGGGGGAGAAGGGGTAGTTGGTGAGGCCGTCAGCTACCATGCTGACCTGGAAGGGGCCGGTGACGGCAAAGGTGTCAGGATCGACTTTGACAACGAGTATTTGGTCGTCGAATTCGAATGCGCCAGTGCCATCGAAGCCGCCACCCTGCCATTCACTTTGGTTTTGTTCGTTGAAGAAGTGGACATAGAGCGTGCCGTCGGGGCCAACAACGGGGTAGGAGAATTGATTTTCGTCACAATCGTAGGGTGTTGTATCGGGGCCTGTGGCACCTGGGCCGCTGCCGCCGGTTGTGTCTTCCTGGTATTCGCACAGGTCGGCGGAGGAGCCGTTGATTTCACCAACTACTGTCCAGGTGAGGCCTTTGTCGTCGGAGTAGGCGAGATAAATGGGGGATTCCAGATAGCCGGGTTCGAAGAGGAAGCGGGTGTAGGTGACGTAGATTCGGCCGTCATGGGGGCCACCACTGGTATCTACGGTCATGAATTCTTTGTCGAGGAAGACGGAGCAATCAAAGGCATATGGCCAGTAGTCTACCAGGCCACGACCAATAGAGATAATGGGGCGCCACCAGGAAATGCCGCCGTCGTCAGAACGATAGACAAAGATTCCGTTTTCGCAGAATGAGGCACTGAATCCCAGGCTGGCGTAGTAAACTGTGCCGTCGTTGGCAAATGCAATGGTTGGATCGCCTGTGCCAATGGGTGGTTCGACAAAGCCGGGGAAGTCAACCATGTTGGTTAGCAGGGGGATGGTGACCAGGCTGTCGTGTATGCTGCGTCCTCGATCGAATGAGGTGGAGAAGCCGCCGCCGATAGGTGTGCCGATGCGGTAATCGTTGTAGCCGGCAACGAAGTGATCGGGGTTGTGGGGGTTGACGGCAACGGCCGTTTCGTTTTGGGGCCGATTGTTAAAGTCGCGATTGATTAAAATATCTCGGCGACCAGGGTGATGGCTGCTGGGAGAGGTTTGTTCCAGTGTTTGCAGGGCTATTGTTTCTGATCCCAGTAGTCCAGCCTGGAGGGCATCTAGTCCAGTAGTTTCTGCTGCCAGAGCTAATGCTTCTTCTACAAAGCCAGAACGGACAATACTTGCACGTGGTTCAGCTACGGGTGATTCTTTTTCGGGGAGTGCTGGAAATCCTTGTGAACTGGCCCCGCTTCCCAATACGCCCAATACCAGGAAAATCAGGATTAATTTTAAGAAACTGGTAAATTTCATGACTCGTGCCTCCTCTGTTCATATGTGCTTATAAAACAACAAAAGATGAAATACAGAATTAATGCATGGCACATCACCTCCTTTGTCTTGCACATGATGGCAACGATGGAAGCGATAAAGTACGATCTGCTTTGGTGGGTTGTTTACGGCTGTATGGAGAAGGCTGCGGGGAAACGGCCGTTCCTGTTCAATTCTGGGTTACATCACAGGGTTGCACGCCGCGAAAAATAACAAACAATAAACACATCACTTGAAAAAATAAAACTTGGCAAACGACACAAAAAATATTGTAAAATGATTGTTATCCAATATCAATAGAAAGCCTAAACTTTAATCAACATTTTAGCAGGCCACTTAGGGGAATAGAAAATGACAGTTGACGGCCGTTTTCCCACTCGTTATAATGCAACCAGCAATAAAATAAATCATCCTATCAACTATGACGGAGCCAAGTACGGTTGGCCAGGCTTTCAGAGAGTTAGCGGTCGGTGTGAGCTAATAGCCCCCAGCCGGAAATCCACTCCCGAGTTGCAGCCGAAATAAGGTTTGCCGGGTACGCCCGTTATCGCGTCAAGAGGCCGATGTTTATTACATCGGTAAAGCCAGGTGGCACCACGGGCCCCCTCGTCCTGGACGATGAGGGGGCTTTTTAATTGCCACACCCATTGATAATACAAAACCAGTTTGCAATCACTGGAGGAAGGACGATGATTGATATAAATTTGATTCGAGAAAAACCGGAATGGGTAAAAACTCAAATTGCCCGTCGCAATGATTCGGCCCCCATTGATGAAATTCTGGCAACAGATACCCGCCGTCGTGAGATTTTGCACGAAGTGGAAGCATTGCGCCGACAGCGAAATGAGAGCTCGAAGGAAATCGGCCGTTTGATGGGCACGTTAAAAAAGCTGGAAGCTGAACTTAAACGTGCCGAAACTGGACAAGAGACTGGCCAATCGATAGAAACATTGCGGGCTCAGGTACAGGAAATGGCGGCCAATGCCGAACAAGCTAAAGAAGAAACACGCCGCCTGGGTGATCGCATTGCCGAACTGGATGAAGAACTGCGGGTGGTAGAAGCAACATTGCGGGAAAAAATGCTCTGGGTTCCCAATATTCCGCATGAGAGTGTGCCAGACGGACCTGATGAAACATGGAATGTACATCATGATCCACAGGGTGCACCAGAGCCACAATTTGATTTTGAGCCAAAGCCCCATTGGGATTTGGGTGTGGAACTGGACATTATTGATTTTGAGCGAGGTGTCAAATTAAGTGGCAGCCGTTTCTATGTGTTAAAAGGTTTAGGTGCCCGTTTGCAGCGAGCCGTTATTCAATTTATGCTGGATTACCACGTAACCCATCATGGTTATCGGGAAATTTACCCGCCTTTTATTGTGAGAGCACAAAATTTTGAAGGGGCTGGTCAATTACCAAAGTTTTTTGACAATATTTATCGGGATGCAGAAGAGGATTTTATGTTATTGGCTACGGCCGAAATTGCCCTTACTAATTTGCATCGGGACGAAATTTTGGAAGAGGCTGATTTACCAATTAGCTATGTGGCTTATACACCCTGTTTCCGGCGCGAAAAAATGAGCGCGGGCAAGGATGTACGTGGCATTAAACGTGGTCATCAGTTTGACAAGGTAGAAATGTACAAATTTACGACGCCAGAACAGAGTTATGCCGCTTTGGAAGAAATGAAGCAACATGCCATAGATATTTGTGAGGCCTTGGGCTTTCGTTATCGGGTGGTGGAATTGGCCACTGGTGACCTGGGGTTTGCTTCGGCCAAGACGTATGATATTGAAATTTGGGCGGCGGGTTGCCAGGAGTGGCTGGAAGTAAGTTCGGCGAGTAATTGTGAGGATTTTCAGGCGCGGCGGGTTAATACCCGTTACCGTCCGATGGATGGTGGGCGGCTTCGTTTTGTGCATACGTTGAATGCCAGTGGGCTGGCTTTGCCACGTGTAATGATTGCTTTGCTGGAGAATAATCAGCAGGCGGATGGAAGTGTTGTTGTGCCGGAGGTGTTACGGCCGTATATGGGTGGTATTGAAGTGATTCGATAAGGTATTTGTGGCAGGGCCGGTTTGGGCCGGCCCTGTTTTTTACCGGTCAATGATTAGCCTGGGATTGGCCCAGTATGTTTTGATACCAGGTTGAGAAACGGCCGTTTCCAGCCGCACCACAACCGATTGCCCCCAATATGCCGCCATAGGCAGCACCACCTCTTGCCATTCCCCAGCCTTTACCCCTTCTGCCATAAACACAGTTTCCATTGTGCCATCTGTCCTCATCAGACGAATGCGAAAATCTGCGCTCCCCGATTCCCCCTTCACTCGAATAGCCGTTGCCAGCGCTGCCCCTTCCGGAATATTCACCGTATATCCCAAAGACAACCAACTGCCTGGTGGTGGTTCAGCCAACACCGACAACCGTTGCGCTCCCCGTGACCCGCTTACAATGCTTTCTGTAAACAGTTCCGAACTGGCAGAGCTTGTTGTGCCGTCTGGGGCAATGAGTTCAGCATTTGGTGTTTGGCTCCAGAGGAAAATGGTTTCATCATGTGCCTGTAATTCGGGCATCAGGTTATACAGCGTTTCCCCCC
>RFGV01000587.1 GCA_003696605.1 Chloroflexota bacterium
GGTGAGGCCATCTTCTGTGGTGAAGTTGACTGACTCCCAATTCGTGATGTCGGTATTGGCCAGTGTGGTTGTGAGGGGACGACGGGGTGGGTGGGTGAGGGTGTTGGCCGCGTTCCAGGCTCGTCGCAAGACGTAAACGGCCGTTCCGCCCACAATGATTATCAGTAATACAACCAGCAGTTTGAACACAGATGAATTCCTTTTCTTGCTCATATTCATAGTCGGTTATGATGATTGGGTCAATAAAAGAGAAACGGCCGTCAAGTTTAACATCGTTTTGGGCACAAATGAAGTCACCAGGCAATACTCCTGCTCTTTGCTTCCATCTGCACTTTGTTCCGAACAGTGAGCATTTCCGCCAGATGGCCCCAGCCCATCCAGCGTGGGAATTACATCCCAAAAATGATTGCCATCACTCAGCCCCCCGCGTTCTTCGGGTAACACTTTGTATCCCAACGCCTGGGCGGCTGTTTGCCATATGCCTAACAAGCGGTCAGTTTTGGGGTTGCGCGGCCATGGTTCAGTACGGCGAATCATCTCCACACGTACCTGGCAGGCGAAATCGCCATTTCCATTTTGGATGGTAGAACGGCCGTTATGCGCCAAAATCTCCGCCACCGTCTCTGCAAACACCGTGGGGTCAAATGCCCGCATCTCCAATGCAGCTTCAGCATAATGAGGCACTCGATTAGTCACTGTCCCCCCGGAAACAACGCCCACATTTACCGTTACATCCCGGGTATAATCTGTTAGATTGGCCAGATGACGAATAACTTCTGCCAGTTGCACAATGGCATTGGCCCCATTCTGATGGGCACTGCCTGCATGTGATGCTTTCCCTTCTACCTGCACCTCAAAAACGCCCATCCCCTTGCGCGCAACCACTACCTGGAACGTCCGTTTGACCATACTGCCAGCTTCGAATACCAGACAAGCCACCGTGTCTGCCCCGGCTAATCGTTGCCGTACCAGATGGCCGAAATCATCGGAGCCAGTTTCTTCGGCAGAATTAAGTAATAGCACCCACGTGACATCATCATATAACGCCGGCTGAAAGTGATGCAAAGCGTCCAGCATCATGTACATGATTAGGGTACCGCCTTTAATATCTACTGTACCTGGCCCATAGATTTTATGGCCCTGTCGCCGCCAGCGAAAATTGTTGCGAATTTCTTCTTCTGGGGGGAAAACAGTGTCCAGATGGGAGACGAAGCCCATACGGCGGCCAGATTTGCCAGGGCGGGTAAGTACCAGGTGATTGCCAAATTGGGGATTGGCTGGTGGTACAAATTCGGCAGTAAAGCCCAATGGGGCGAATAGTTCGGCGGTGAGTTGGCCCAACTGGTTGACACCGGCGGCGTTGGCGGTGAAGCTGTTGATGTGGACCATTTCCCGTAACAAGGGGAGATAATGGGACTCCAGTTTTTCGTCCAGGTAGGCGCGGATGGCCTGAAGTTGGCTTTTGCCGATCATTTGTTCCTCCGTTTGGTTTTGTGGGGTGGGTGATTTGTTGTTTTTCTATCACGAACGGGGGGAATTGGCGAATTTTGAGGCAGAGGGCGTATGGTTTGGGGTGCTTTGTGTTAGAATCTGCACCAGCAAAATGTGGTATGGAGGAAGCAGTATGGCAGGTGTCATTGCGGCTGGAGGGCGAGAAACGGCCGTTGCCGGCGCAGAGATGTTGCGTCGTGGCGGAAATGCGGTGGATGCAGCGGTGGCGGCGGCGTTTGTGTCGTTTATTGCTGAAATTGGGGTGGTGCATCTGGGCGGTAGTGGTATTGCCCAATTGTATGATGCCCGAAACGGCCGTTCCGTTGTGTACGACTTTTTCAGCGATATGCCGGGTAAAGGAGGAACACCACCAGAACGGTTAGATTTTGAACGGGTGACGATTGACTTTGGCCCTACTACCCAGGATTTTTATTTGGGGCGGGCATCGGTGGCTGTACCGGGAAATATTGTTGGGTTATGTCGGATGGCGGCAGATTACGGCCGTTTGCCGCTGGCCACCTTGCTCGAACCGGCGATGCGATTGGCGCGTGAAGGTGTCATTTTAGACGAGTTTCAGGCAAATACTTGTGCTTTGCTGGCGCCTCTCTACACACACACGACCGAAATGCGCCAGATTTTTGCCCCAAATGGCCACATTGTGCAGCCGGGTGAACGGCTGTTTATTCCCCATTTGGCTGAAACGTTGGCCGAATTGGCCGCAGAGGGGGAACAATTTGCCCGAAACGGCCGTTTGGCACAAGCCATTGTGCATGACCAGCAAAAAAATGGTGGATTACTCACGCCACAAGATTTGCTTGAATATCAGGTGCGGCAATTATCGGCCATTCGTATTCCTTACCGCGAGTTTGAAGTTTTGTTGCCACCCCCAAGCTCCGCTGGTGGTGTATTGATTGCTTTTAGCCTGAAGTTGCTTTCCCATTTTGATATAGCAACTTATCCACACGGCTCTGCCAGACATTTGCAATTGTTGTATGAAATAATGGCAGCAACGACTCGCGCCCGATTGTATTGGGATAGATGGAGTGAAGAAATGCCCGTGGCAGAAGCTGTCGGCCGTTTTCTGAGTGATGAATTTGTTACTCAATTTTTCATTGAGATAGAAAAAGCAATCCATCGCGGGCGACCAGGTACAGCCCATCCAGAACAGGCAACGCATCCCGACACCAGCCATTTAAGCGTGATTGATGGGGATGGGCTGGCTGTGAGCCTGACAACAACTGCAGGCGAATCAGCCGGCTATGTTGTCCCCAAAACGGGATATATTCCCAATAACATGCTGGGAGAAGCAGATTTGCACCCATCAGGGTTTCATACACGGCCGGCTGGTCAACGAATTCCGACTATGATGACGCCGACTGTGGTGCTAAAAGACGGCCGTATTCGTCTGGTTGTTGGGAGTGGGGGGAGTATTCGCATTCGTAGTGCTATCTTGCAAGTACTTAGCAATTTGCTGGATTTTCGGATGCGGCTAAACGAAGCGGTAAATACGGCCCGTGTGCATTTGGAAGATGGGGTGTTGCAGTGTGAGGCAGGTTATGATGCGGCGGCTGTTGCCGAACTGGAGCGCATGGGATACGGGGTGAATCGTTGGGATCGGCGCAGTATTTATTTTGGTGGGGCGCATAGTGTTTCTTGGGCGGATGACGGCCGTTTGGTGGCAGCAGGTGACAATCGGCGCGGCGGAGCCGTGGCTTCGGTGTAGGCTGTTAGCCAAGCAGGGTTTGTAAGAGGGTCATGGTGGCTTGTCGGGAACGGCCGTCTTTGTCTAGGTCTGGGTTCCAGGTAGAGACGGAAACGGCGACAATTCTCTCTGTTTCTGCCAGGCGTTGAAATACCTCTGCCAGTGTGGCGACTGATGGACCACCTGGGGTGGGGTAATTCATTGCTGGCGCTTCTGTGGGGTTGATCACATCCGTATCAAAGTGGACATACAGGGGGCCTGCTGGCAAAGGGTAATTAAGCAACTGGCGTACGTCGGGCAGGCGAATAACGGCCGATTCTGTCACCGCCTCTCGCTCCCCAGGGTCCAAATCGCGGGCATCTGTCAGGATGATCCGGTGTTCTGGCAAAACGCGCAGACCAGTGCCCTGGGTGATCGTCTGTTCCCCGCGTCCTACGATCATGGCTAGCGGCATGCCACCCAGAAAGCCACTAGGGGTTGTTTCCCACGTGTTGAAGTCGCCGTGTGCATCCAGCCAGATGAGCGTGGGGGTGATTCCGGCTTGTTGCAGTCCGGCCAATACACCGATGCTGGTGCAGCAGTCGCCGGCGATGCTGATGGGACGATTCCCTTGCTGGAGGGTGTGGGAAACGGCCGTTGCCAATGGCCGATATAGTGCCACCATACGCGTTTGCCGATTTCCCGAAGGCAATTCTGTTTCATTAACCAGCCAGTCCGATTGGGCTAACGGCCGTAATCCGGGAACGGGATCATCCAAAAAATACGGTGTGAGAATAAATTTATCCGTCATTGTTTCCTTCCCTTGCCAAATATGGCACAATTGATCAAGTAAATCAACACGCCTTATGGTAGCTCGAAAATGGATTTTTGCTATCAAAAGTGGGTGTAAAGTCATTGATGCCTGTTTTGTTGCTTTTGCCAATTGGTTTAGTAGGGAAGGGGCATTGGGAGGTGGTTCATGAACTGGGACAAATTATTGGCAGATTGTGTGAAATTTACCCAACGGCTGATTCAAACGCCAAGTATGCCGCATGAGGAGGGGACGATTGCCGCGTTGATTGCGGAGGAGATGCGGCAATTGGGGTTTGATGAGGTCTGGCTGGATGGAATTGGGAATGTAAACGGCCGTATTCATGGTCAGGATCGTTCGCTGGGGGCTCTGGTGCTGAACAGTCATCTAGATCATGTAGATCCCGGAGACCTATCCCTGTGGCCTGTGCCACCATATTCAGGAGAAATTGTAAACGGCCGTATTTTGGGGCGTGGTGCGTGTGATATTAAAGGTCCGTTAGCCGTACAGGTGTACAGTATGGCAGCGTTGCTTCGTGCCGGAGAACGGCCACGCCGAGACGTGGTGTTTACTGGTGTTGTCCAGGAAGAAATTGGCGGTGCCGGTGCGGTGTATTGGGTGGAGCATCTGGACTATCCGGTAGCGCTAATCGTGCTGGGCGAACCTTCCAATAATGAGTTGGCGTTGGGGCATCGGGGGGTAGTGCAAATGTGGCTGACCTTTAGCGGCCGTTCTGTGCATGCCAGCGTGCCTGACAAAGGCGAAAATCCCAATTATGCATTAGCCCGCTTCCTTACACGCCTGGAAACGGCTCGCCATGAATTGAGTCAACACCCGTTACTTGGAGCGACTAGTGTGGCCCCCACAATCATTGAAGTAGATACAAAAAGTGGTAACGTGACGCCAGCCTGGACACGGGTTTTGCTCGATTTTCGTACAGCCAGCGAGAGTTACCGCAGCCTGAAGGCGTTTGTAGAACGGTTGGCAGAAGATTGGCCCCACACAATAACAGATGCCTGGTGTGCTGAACCAACGCCAGTGCCAGATTCAGATGAGACAATTTACGGGTTTTATACACCGCCGGATAGTGAGGTGGTGCAACGAGTTAGAACGGCCGTTGCCGCCGGCATGGGACGAGAACCCAAACTAACCAGCTACCAGTTTGCCACAGACGGCCGTCACTTTGTGCCATACGGCATTCCCATCATCGGTTACTCTCCTGGCGAAGAAGAACTGGCACACACCGTCCATGAAAGCATCGCCATAGACAAGATGGCTGAATCTCTGCGGGGACACGTTGCCCTGTTACGAGCGTTTTAAGTGTGTCACAATGACATTTTAAACACTTAATCCCCATTCACCACATCTTCCATTTCTTGCAACTGTTTCTGGTAATAATCCTGGCAATCAGGACAGGCAGAAAGATGTTGTTTGGCGGCCTGAATAAGCCGGGTACGTTCTACCGTATCCCCTATGTCTGCCAGATACGCCAAAATGGAAAAACAGTCGCTGCAAGAAAGCGGTTCGTCAGGATTACCCTTTTCTGTTTCCAGTAACAACTTCCATAATGGTTTGTCGCTCATTCTTGACTCCCCTGGCCGGAAGACATTACTCTCAATGCCTTCCGGCCTGAAAAGTTTTGTTTGGTTTAGGGTGTGTAAATGATAGTGTCGGGTTTAAACGCTGCCCACGAGAACCAGAAATGGTCTCCATGAACAACAGGGGTCAGTTGTGTGCCTGCCAATGGCCCTGTAATGGCTTGTCCCAAAATGTTCCATGTTGTGCCTGTTTCTTCATCTACAAAATTATCGCCATCCCGACGAAAAGTGAGGGTTTGATCGTCCACTGTCCGCTCAAAAACGCCAGTTGCACCTACATCCTCGGCCTGAGCGATAATTTGTGCCCCCAGGGCGCTGGCTGTGCCGGGTTTGTGGAAGACGACGACAGCTGTATCGTTGATGGTATCGTTAATGACACCCAGTTCGGATAAGACGCTGAGTGGGTAGGCGACGTCGGTATCATTTAGTGATACGGTGACAACACGCTCCATAGCGGGTAAACGGCCGTCTATGGGGCCAGTGAAAAGGAATGGATTTTGTCCGATTTGGTCATAGCCTACATACGGATTTTCGCCATAGCGCCGATTGTAGCCGGTATCTCGTGAAAGAACCTTGCCATTTGGGTGGGCTTCGCGGAAGTCGGCAAAGCTGATGAGCGAAGATGGGAGGAACTTGAGGCGTGTGCCGACCATATCGCCAACAATGGCATCACCTGTGAGTTGTTGCCACAGGCTTTCGGTGGTGCGATCATACATTACCAGGTCTGAATTTCGTAGTAGTCCGGACGTGCCAAATTCGAATGTTTCACCATTGATGGTGCGGTCGAAGACAATGGCCGAGTTGCAGAGTGGGCAGAAGGTGATGAGGACAGGCAGGTCGCCGACAATGTCGTTGACGATTTCATGCCAGGTGAGGATTTGCAGGGGATAGGCACGGGCATCGCCATTCCATTCAAAGGCAATGACGGGTTCGTTGTCGGCCAGCCAGGTGGCGGCTTCTTCGGGAGTGATGAATTTGGGATCGTCAATGGAGGGGATACCATCGCGTGGTGGTCCGCCGGAGAGGATTTCGCTGTAGTCTATGGTGTGCAGGTTCCAGTTGGTGTTCCAGGTGCGGGTGAGGCTGCGGAGTCTCTCTCCACGATCGTCCACTGTAAATATGACGAGTCCATCTTCGGTCACAATTGGTTCACCTCCTGAGGTTTCGGCCGTTTCTGGCGATATTTCTGTTTCTGTTTCGGCCGTTTCCTCATTGCTGTTTGTTTGTGCCGGTTCTGGTTGTGTTGTTGGCCTGGCTTCTTCCTGTTCCTGTACTTCACCTGCTGTGATGCTGTCATTGGCGCCGGTTGGGGCTGGCTCACTACCAGACGAGGTACAGGCGGCCAGAATGAACAAGAGAATGATTCCCCAGAGCAGGCTGCTTGTTGGGCCAGTTATCTTCTTCTCTTTGGGTTTGGTCATTATTTTTTAGCTCCTTTGGTTTTGGGTGGTTGCATGATTTTCTTATGCAAACCGTAATTTTTAGATTGTTACAAGTTTACTTTACCTGGTGTTGGTCAGAAAACAGTGAGGTAGGTCACGAAAGTGGTGGTGTGTATGTTGTTCTACAGACTATTGGCCTGGTTTGGGTGAAAATGGGGGTATGGCGCGGAAATGGTTTTTTGGATGGATTTTGTTGTTGGTGTTGGTGGCCTGTACAGGGGTGGAGGAGGGAGGAGAAACGGCCGTTTCTGTTTCGCCACCCTCCAAAACTACAACACCAATCGCTCAAGCACCGGCCCGACCAACCTTGACGGTGGAAGCTTCTGTGCCAGCAGGAGAAACGGCCGTTGCTGCCGCACAGTCACCCATTCCACCTACGGCACTATCCACCGACACGCCTTTGTCTGTTCCCACAGTTCCCCCGGCAGCCACCAATACTCGTGTTGATGTTGGCGAAGATATCCGCTTTCCCTGGCTGTTACCCTTTGACAGCATCCCCCCTGTGTACGACCCTCAATTTGTTTCTGCCAACAACTCACCCCTTGATCCTGACGAATTGATCATAGGTATCAGTCTGGGGCAAGAGGCAAAAGCCTACCCCATTTCTGTTTTACGCTTTCGGGAAATGGTCAACGACGAACTGGCAGGCATTCCCATTCTGGTCACCTGGTGACCCATCTGCTACACCGGTCTCGTGCACGACCGGCGCATAGATGGCGAAACATACACCTTCGGCAACGCTGGTGGTCTGTTTATGAATGCCATGACGTGGTATGACCATACGACTGAATCCATCTGGTCACAACCATGGGGGCGAGCCATACGCGGTCCGTTGAAGGGCGTACAGCTATTTTTACTTCCCTCACAACTGACTACCTGGGCAAGCTGGCAGGCGGAACATCCAGAAACGCTGGTGATGATTAACGACGTCGATCGAATAGGCCGCAAGCAGAAATTTAGCACGGAATTTGTTATTGGGTTGGTATTGGGTGAGACGAGTAAGGCATACTATTATGAGGATGTGGCCACAGCGGGGATTGTGAATGATATGATGGGACAGTTTCCGGTGGTGGTGTGGGCGCAGGATAATAACTTTCATGCTTATTTGCGGCAAGTTGAAGGGGAGGTGTTGACGTTTCGGCTGGAAAACGGCCGTATTTTCGATAACGAAACCGGCTCGGAATGGGATATCACACGCGGATTGGCCATAGATGGCCCATTGCGCGGGCAGGGATTACAGCCGGTTCCCAATTCATCGGCGTTTGATTGGGCATGGCTAGACTTTTACCCAACGACGGAGTTTTATCAACCATAAATGATGCGCCTGGTAGTGATATTGGCTGGAATAGTGCTCTTTTTGGTGGCATGTGCGGGAAAAACGGCCGTTTCCTACCCACAGCCTATCCCTGCCACCCCTACCATAGCCACCAACCCTCGCATAGACGACCCTACCGAATACCCCTTCCGCCAGTGGGCACGAAATGATGCCATCCCGCCCATTTACAAACCAGAATTCGCCCCAGCAACGGCCGTTAACCTGCAAAACGACGAACTCATTATGGGCATATCCCTTCAAGGACAAGCCAAAGCCTACCCTGTCACCGTCCTGCAATTTCGGGAAATGGTCAACGACGAACTGGCAGGCATTCCCATCCTGGTCACCTGGTGACCCATCTGCTACACCGGTCTCGTGCACGACCGGCGCATAGACGGCAAAACATACACCTTCGGCAACGCCAGCACGCTATTCATGAGCGCCATGACCTGGTACGACCACCAAACCAACTCCATCTGGTCACAACCATGGGGGCGAGCCATACGCGGCCCATTAAAAGGCATACAGCTATTTTTACTTCCCTCCCAGGTCACTACCTGGGACAACTGGCGCACAGCCCACCCCAACACCCTCGTCATGACCAACGACATCAATTTAATGCCCAACTTGCGCCACAAATTCCGCCCTGATTTTGTTATCGGCGTCATCTACGAAAGCCAGGCACGCGCCTACCCCTACGAACTGGCAACGGCCGAAACCCTCATACAAGACACACTTGGCGACACCCCCATCCTCATCTGGGCAGCCAATAACGACTTCCGTGCCTACATCCGCCGTCTCCCAGACCAGATTCTGACATTTCAACTCAAAGATGATATGCTAATAGACGAACAAACCAACACCACCTGGGATCCCATACGAGGTCTTGCCATATCTGGCCCCTTAACCGGCCAGGTACTTGCCACCCTCCCCACCATCACCGCATTTGCCGACCATTGGACAGACTTTTATCCAAACGGAGAAATCTACTCAGCCCCATAACCAACAAGGAGAAAACATGAGCAACTCAGACCTGATCAAACGATATAACTACGACGAATTTACCCGCGAAAAAGTGCTTCCCTGGCTCAATTTTGAAGCCAGCCCTCCCCTTGGACAAAAAGCTCCTGATTTTCCCCTCTGGCACCTTGACGGTACAGAAACTCGCCTGAGTGAGATCTGGTCACAACATCTTTACACTATTGTCGAATTTGGCAGTTTTACCTGACCATATTGTGGGATGGCGGCGCCATCTATGAATGCTTTGGCTGAACAGTACGCTGAATATGAGGTAGGCTCTATTTTTATCTACACTCATGAAGCCCATCCCGGCGAAAACTACCCACACCACACTTCAATGGAACAGAAATTTGCCCATGCGCGTGCCTTGCGCGACCTGCTAGGCGTAACACGCCCGATTCTGGTTGATGCCCTGGATGGGGCGTGTCATCGTGCTTATGGCTCTATGCCCAACATGAGCTGGATTTTTAACCGTGCGGGCATCCCCATTTACAAGGCGGACTGGACAGACAGTAATAGTGTGGCCAATGCGATTCAATATTTTGTAGATGTAACACGCCGACGACGTGAGAAGGAGCGACTTGTGCCATTTCGAGTGGAGCGGCTTGATTTTCGCACCAGTGATCAGGAAGAGTTTTATAAAGGATTGGAGCGAAGTGGCCCGAAAGCGGTTCGGGAGTTTCGGGAGGCAGGTTTGTAAGTATGGGAACACCGTCTGATCCTTTTACGCTGGCACATTGGCGACGTTCGGTGGCTGAGTTGTACGCGCATGTGCGGCTGGTGGCCGAAACAGAACCTCAGGTGGCATGGCAGTATTTTCGGGCAACGCGTGATCATTTGTTCCGTACACATCCGCAAACGCCTTTGTCGCCAGAGCAAATTGCTGCTTTTGTCCGTTTGCCTTACTATGCGTATGATCCTTCCTGGCGAATTGTAGCCCAATTGGATCGGGATGTGCCTCGTGAGACGTTTCGTCTTGAGTTGCCTGCTGATGGAACGTTTGCTTATACCAGAGTGGCCGTGGCTCGCTTTGAGGTTGATGGGCAGCCTGCTTCGTTGTCGGTGTTTTGGATTGAGGGGTATGGGGGTGGGTTGTTTTTACCGTTTCGTGATGCCAGTAGTGGGCAGGGTACTTATGGTGGGGGGCGA
>RFGV01000588.1 GCA_003696605.1 Chloroflexota bacterium
CCGCTGGTTGGGCCGCCGCAAGCGCAGCGAGCAAGGCCCAGCCAGCGGACGCAGTCCGCAGCGCCGTTGAGTCCGAGCGCGCAGCGGTCGGACTCAACGGCCAGGTTCAGCCGTACGAGGAGCGAGCAGAGCGTGTCGGCTGCAACCTGTTGTTGGGCAGCTCATTTGACTTTATACACACGCACTTCATAGCCACCATCGGTAAATAACCTTACAAGATGAAATCTTTCAAACAACTTATCGTATTGCGAGACTTCATTTCTGTATCTCTCTGGTTCTATATAAAATCTCCTATACATACCTTGGCTGAAAACCAAGTAATCGAATCCTTGCTCAATATACCATTCCGCATCGTGGTCTATCATTCGTCCAAAACCCTGCACAGAAAACCTAGCTGGATTTACAAACGGAGAGTATGACTCAATAGCGATTTTTGCGCCAGGTGGCAAGTTGTCATCTATCCAGACTCTCGCAGTCTCGCGGCTGTTTCCTGTCATTAGGTGTTGGGTACTTGCTATTGTCTGTGACGCAGGAAGTGCCAGGGTAATAATTGCGAGAATAGCTAGAATTGCAAGAAACGATCTTCGCAATGGTTCTATTCGCAATGCTCTGAGTCTATCAAACAAGTTCATCAGAAACCAGGCGGCCGACACAAACAACAATGGAGTCAAGGGTAGAAATGTTCGGTTATTTCTCACAACAAAGCTACTAATAAACGCAAAGTACGCCAGGGGGAAGAGTGACAGCAGACTGGTTTCTTTAGGATGAAAAATAGAGCCATATAGAATTCCCAAGACGGCGAACAGATAGAGACCACCCCCAGTGTTCCACATATAATTTAGGTACCATTCCAAACTATTTCCCTCCATACCAGCGTGACCTGTAGAGTAGTGTTGAGACTCAAATTTCAAATCATTCAGAAACCTGGCCGAATCCAGTATGGCATACGGAGTTGTTGCGAGAAAACCTACTCCACAGAGCAGTAAAGCCAGATAAAGTTTGGGTTGTTTGAGTGCTGCTTTGCCATAATGAAGGAAATGTGCCAAAAACAAGGGCAATACAATCAGGCCCCCGTTGTATTTACTCGACACTGTAAGGCCCACACATATACCAGCCGCAACATACTGCCAAGTTTTACCCTGCTGGTATACTAGAATTGAGGCCAAGAACGAGGCCAATGAAAAAAACGTTACGAAAGTGTCTGGTGTTATTAGGCGACTATTCCAGACATTTGTGGGCTCAATAGCTACCATTAGCGAGGCTAACACTCCCACTACTGCTTTGCCTGTGATTTGTTTGCCAACCAAGTAAGTCAACCCTACAGTTCCCACCCCAAAACAAATTGTGATAACACGTCCAAGTAAGACGGTGGTTGGCATTTGGGCTTGTGTGACTCCCATTGCCAACGAAATAGGGGCAAGTATGTCGTTGGGCGTATGAAAAACGCCTATTAGTTTTCCAAGAAGGTAATACGGTATATAAGCAAGGGCATTGATATAGAAGAACAATGAGGGGTAATTAAAGAAATGAGGATTCAAATCACCCGTCTTGAAAATGTTTTGACTGATAGTTATGTATCTAGGTTCATCAGGGTGGTATATATACGGCAAATCGTAATTTGCCCCCCATATTCTCACCGAGAGGGCTGTAAGGAGAATGATGCCAATTAGTAATGACTCTCTGCTGACCCGTTTCATCTGTCTGTCCAGTTGTAAAACTTTAGCCGGTGTTGGGCAGCACAAACTTTACTTCTCACTCTGTTGCTTGATCTCCCGTATCACTTCTGCCAACGTCTTCTCCACAAAGATCTTTTCGCGCTCTTGCGTGTAATCTCCAAAGCCCGTCGTAAACTGTTTCAAAAACCGTACGGCATCCACTACTATACAGTCGTGTTGTTTCGCCTGCCAAAAACAGATGAAACAATACGGTCCAACGCCCCAAGAAGCTGCTGGGCCAGGTCCGCCACGCCATCCGCAGCAAGCTCTCCTCCTACCGCGCAGAACAGTCCTACGCCAGGCTGCCTGGCCATCGCCCTTGCGCTTCAGGATCCAGGCGTCTCCTCGGCGACCAGGCATGTGGACGGCCCCCATGCACCTTCGGTCCGCCGCGGGGATGAAAAAGTGCATATGACAGCGAATAGGAGGATTGCGCGAATCGGTGCAGCGTCGGCTCGAAGGAAA
>RFGV01000589.1 GCA_003696605.1 Chloroflexota bacterium
ATGATGATGAGTAGTAGAGAGAGTGTGCCGTACATAACGGCCGTTTGCCACGAATGAGTGTGAGAATTGGAAGAACGCGGCGGAGAAACGGCCGTTTGTTGTCGTAAACGTCGTTCTGCCCAGGCTCGCGCTTTTTGCACCATCGGATCATCTGGTTGCAACATTTCAGCCCGTTGCACCATTTGCAGACTTTTCTCCGGCGTAGGTGCCACAGTTGCCAACCAGAGCCACACCCGATGATCTTGTGGGTTTTGGCGTGCAGCTTCCAATAATAATTGTCGGGCACGCTTCAGATGGCCCATTTTGTAAGCGGCTCGTGCTTGCCGGAACAATAGTTGGGTGTTTGTTTGGTCTGTCATTTCACCTGCCCAGATAGCAGAGAATACCATCGGCAATGCCACGTGCCGGTAAATCGGCATGTGTGGTCAATATTTCTCTGTCCAGATTCAAAAAGCCAGTTTCTATAATGATGGCTGGTGTGCCGGGGGCAATTTCGCGAAAGGCGTGATAATCGGTCATGTGGGGTGTAATGGTGTTTTCGTGGTAGGGCATGCCAGTAGCAGCAAAATAGGCTTGTTGAACACAGGAAAGCAGACCGGAGGAGTTGGTAAAGCTGGAACCAGCAATTTTGAAGCCGGTTGCCAGTTCGTTGATGTAGTCGCATGAATCGGCATGGATGGAAACAACGGCCGTTCCGCTAAACCCCTTCAATCGGTCATCAAACTCATCAAGCACCTCTACACGCACACCCTGCTCTGTCAAAATCTCCGCCACCTTTTGCGTGATTATCTCATTCACAGCCGCTTCTGTCAGGCCATCGGCACACACCGAACCAGAGTCATTCCCTTTGTGGCCGGCGATGAGTCCAATGCGAATTGGTCCCGGACTTTGGGTGAGCCGCTGTTGGACGGGGCGGGAAGGTACATTTTTGAAAATAGGTGCTGACAAAGTGCGTTCATTGTTGGCCATAATAATAGCCTGTGCCACACCTTCTTCAGGTGGGCTAAAGTACCAGTATGCAGCCAGCATGCCAGTTACAGACAGGAAAAGAAAAATAACCAGAGGTAAGTTCCGGCCTAGTAACTGCATCCAAAAAGAGGAGCTGGTTTGCCACGGAGAATTATAATTTGACCGCATTATGTCTATATTCTACACGATAACGGCCGTAATTGGAACTATAAACCTTCTCAAAAATGAATGGCAAGAATGGAAATAATGTTTTTCAAATTGTAGCGGGTCGGATAAAAACGTGTTAAGGATAAAATAAGAAAACTTGGTAGGTCTGTGAGGAGGTGGTACATTTATATTTCGGCAAAGCATTGTCATATAATGATGTGTGCCGGAAAATAGCCATGATGGAAAAATCGTTGATGTTACAGGTTGAATGGATAGGGCAAACTCAATACATGGCTGCCTGGAATTTGCAAAAAAAACTGGTTGCTGAGCGGGCAGCCAATCCCGAATTGCCTGACAAATTGTTGCTTTTGGAACATCCACCAACTTATACGTTGGGACGTAGCGGGCATTTAGAGCACATCTTGCTGGATGAAAACACCCTCAAGGAAAAGGGGTTTGAGTTATATTGGGTTGATCGGGGTGGTGATGTTACTTATCATGGTCCGGGACAACTGGTAGGGTATCCTATCTTGAATTTAAGGCGGCTGCACGGGGCGCGTGGATACGATCGGCCAGATTTGCATCTGTATTTGCGAGAGTTGGAAGAGGTCATTATTCAGGCGTTGGCTGTGCTGGGTGTTGAGGGGTTTCGGTATCCGGGCTATACAGGGGTGTGGGTAGAAACGGCCGTTGGCCCTCAAAAAATCGCTGCCATTGGCGTGAAAGTAAATAGTCGGGGAATTACCAGTCACGGCTTTGCCCTTAATGTTAACCCGAACATGATCCACTTTGGGTATATCGTCCCCTGTGGCATTCAGGAGCATGGGGTGATTAGTCTGGCGGAACTGCTGAAACGGCCGTTTTCCGTCACCGACCTCATTTCCCCTATCGTTCACGCTTTCGGACAAGTCTTTCAGGTTGAACTCCCCCCTGTTTCGACGTACAATCTGCCTGGATAGTGCCTGATACACCAATGCCACCCAAAATGGAGAAACCATGTCTTTTGTAAAGCTTGATTCCATAGACAAAAACCCTCCTCGCCGTCGCCCAGACTGGATTCGGGTGCGCGTGCCCACAGGAGAAACCTACCAACATCTAAAAACACTCATGCGGAGCAAATCGCTCCATACCGTCTGTGAAGAAGCCAAATGCCCCAATATTGGAGAATGTTGGGGCAAAGGCACAGCCACCTTCCTGATTCTGGGTGACATCTGTACCCGTCGTTGTGGTTTTTGTGACATCAAAACAGGACGGCCGTTGCCCCTCGACTGGCAAGAACCGGAACGAGTTGCTCAGGCCGTCAAAGCCATGAACCTGCGCCACGTCGTTATCACCAGCGTCAACCGCGATGAACGCCCCGACGGTGGTGCACCCATTTTCGCCCTTTGCATCCAACGCATCCGCGAAATTCACCCCGGTTGCTCCATCGAAGTCCTCATACCCGACTTCAAAGGCAGCCAAACCGCCCTCAAAATCGTGATGGACGCCCGACCGGAAATCCTCAACCACAACGTCGAAACCGTCCCCCGCCTATTCCGCAAAGTCCAGCCACAAGACCGGTACGAATGGGCCATGGCTACTTTGACCAATGCCAAGAAAATGGATCCCGGCGTGCTTACCAAAAGCGGCATCATGCTGGGTTTGGGCGAAACCTGGGATGAAATTTTGGCCGTCATGCAAGACTTGCGCCAATGCGGTGTAGATATTCTAACCATTGGTCAATATCTGCAACCCAGCAAACAACATTTACCCATTGAACGTTACTATCACCCAGACGAATTTGCCGAACTCAAGCGAATTGGTTACGAAATGGGCTTCAAATGGGTAGAAAGCGGCCCTCTGGTACGCAGTAGTTATCGAGCCGAACAACAAGTCGCAGCATTATCACCAATTTACGCGGCTTTGAATCGTAAAAATAGTGGGAACACAAAATAGGGTAAGTGCAAGCGCATGATTCAGCCAGTCACTTGCCAAAACTGTTCCTGACAGGAGTAAAGAAAATTATGGATGAACAACCAAATGGCAATCGTTCCAACTCTGTCCCAATTTGGGTATGGGTTTTGGGCATAATCGCCATCATTTTGGGCTTCCAGCTTTGGTTTAGTGGCCAGCTAAACGGTCCAACTCAGATTGGTTTACAGGAAGCAATGATGATGATCAAGGAAGGCCGTGTGGCAACAATTACCGTGACAGGCGACCGCATGGAACTGGCCCTGAAGGATGGTACAGTGCGAACTACCGCCATGCATACCAGCGACAGTCTGGCGGAGACATTTCAGTTTTATGGGGTAACGGCCGAAGATTTGGCAGCCGTAGACCTGATTGTTCGTGACCAAAGTACATGGAACACTGTCATGAACATTGTGCTGGGTATAGGGCCAGTATTGCTGCTCATCTGGATTTTTAGTCGTGGCTTTCGGCAGATTCAAGGGGGTGGTGGCGGAAACAGCATTTTTGGATTCGGCCGTAGTCGTGCCCGCAACCTGACTGATGGCGATCGACCAACCGTAACTTTTGACGATGTGGCTGGCGTAGAAGAAGCCAAGCTGGAACTGGCAGAAGTTGTACAATTTTTGCGTGAACCGGAAAAATTCGTACAGGTTGGTGCGCGCATCCCTAAAGGTGTGCTGATGGTTGGCCCTCCTGGAACTGGTAAAACATTGTTGGCGCGGGCAGTAGCTGGAGAAGCTGGTGTGCCCTTCTTCCATATTTCCGGTTCTGAATTTGTGGAAATGTTTGTTGGTGTGGGAGCCAGCCGTGTGCGGGACTTATTCGAGAAAGCGAAACAAAGTGCCCCGGCCATTGTATTTGTGGATGAAATTGATGCCGTTGGTCGGCAGCGTGGTGCAGGTTTGGGTGGGGGCAATGATGAACGTGAACAAACCCTGAACCAGATTTTGGTAGAGATGGATGGGTTTGATAATGAGACAAACGTCATTGTGATAGCTGCAACCAATCGCGCTGATATTCTGGACCCGGCACTATTGCGACC
>RFGV01000590.1 GCA_003696605.1 Chloroflexota bacterium
ATTATAATGTGCTTTATGTGAATTCCCCGGGCGGAACAAACTATGTAGGATATTATGGTTCCGGATATTCCACGCTGGCAGCATGGCAAACCGCCAATGGTGGTGCTTATGACCAGAACAGCTCCGATGCTGATCCCCTGTTTGCCAACCCCTCTGCCGGGGATTTTACGCCTCAAAATCCCAATATCAATGATATAGGTGGATATGTTGGCGTCAAATTTGACATCAATGGCGCATTGAGGGATACCTTATCTCCCGACCCGGGAGCCATCGAATTCACACCGCCCCAGGATGACGCAGGTGTTGTTGCCATAACCTCGCCTACCGGTCCGGTACCCGGCACCTATAATGTTGTGGTGGATATCAAAAATTACGGTGCTGTCAATCTGAACAGCGCGAATGTTTATGTCCGGGTTGAAGGTACCAATGCAGCTACATTGGGTCCGGTGACATGGTCAAACGGACCACTGGCTCCGGGAGCCACAGATACGGGTTTTGTGGTGGGCTCTTTAACATTTAATGCCGGAGTCGATACCATCTATGCCTGGACAGCACTCCCCAACGGCAATGCCGATGCCAATAATTCCAACGACACGGCTGTTGTGATTATCGAATTCTGCAGCCCGCTTGCCGGAAGCTATACGATTAACCAAAATGCCCCGGCCTCTTCGACCAACTTCACCAGCTTCAATGCGGCTGTAAATAAGATGATTTCCTGTGGTATCAGTGGTCCGGTTACTTTTAGTGTAACGGTTGGCTCAGGGCCGTATACCGAACAGGTGTCAATTCCCTACATACAGGGTGCCGGCCCAAGCAATACCATCCTGTTCAGAGGAAACGGTGAGACCCTGCAATTTGCCAATAAAATCAATGACTATCCCATCATTACGCTTGACGGTGCCAAACACGTCACATTCAATGACCTGCGGATTGTTGAATTGGATTCTACCTATGGGTGGGGGATATTGTTAACGAATCAGGCAGATAGCAACAGCATTATCAACTGTACGATTGATATG
>RFGV01000591.1 GCA_003696605.1 Chloroflexota bacterium
AAACGTGTACCGGGGTCACGTAGTCCAACTCGGCAAAGATGGGGATGAGGTAGGAAAGCTGCCGGTCCAGGCCGGGAGCAATGTGGCGCATGGAAAAGCCATGCGTGCGTAACTGCTGCCAGAAAGCAAGCAAGGCTTCATAATGGATGAAATAGGTTTGCCCGGAAGCTCTGATTCTCAACCCAGGCGGATCGGTGACAACCTGGGCGGTGAAGGGACTGTTTTGGGCGATGGTGGCAAATTCTGATTTTTGGGCTAACACGGCCGTTACATCTTCCCACACTTCCGCAAACGGCAGGCTGGTTGGTTCCGAGCGCAGCCATGCTTGCATCTGCTTGACGTTGAGGTGTTCCACAAACTCGCTGTGCCGGTCGGGGTAGATGAACACGTCAATGGGCAGGTTTTTAAGATACTTTTCCATAAGCGGCCGTACCTGCGTTTCAAAATCCAACTGCCCGTTGCCGCACCCCAACGGCGGAAAGGCGATGCTGTGAATCCCCCAATCACTGTACACCTGGACAAACTTCTTCAGCCCGGCTTCAATATATGCTACCTTCGAGGGAGCCCGCCAATGTTTTTTGGTAGGGAAATTCAGTACCCATTTTTGCGGGCTCTTGTACAGCCAGAGCATCCCCACCTGGAATTTGCCCTGTTCGCACAAATCACGGTACTGCTGGTACATTTCCGGGAACAGCCGTTTGAACTCCAGCGCCACCCCCTTGCCCATCACGCCGACGGTGTTGACAGTGTTCACCAGCACCTGGGCGGGAGATTGGAACAGGTTACCTTTAACGTAAAGAATCATCGCTTTCTCTCACTTTCCGGTTATCGCCAAATGGTGCACAACGTGGTGTGATACGATAACCCCATTATATGGAGATTTGTCAACCATTACAATTCCCCGGCAAAGGCGGCCTTGAGGATGGCCTGGCGCAGGCGGGCCAGACGGCGCAGATTGGCGGCGACCGTTTCTTCCAGCCGCCGCGCCGCCGCCAGCCGCCGCTCCACTTCGGCGACGATGCGTTCCTGTTCGGCGAGGGGTGGGAGGGGGAAAATATAAGAACGAAGAGATTGTCCTGTAAAATGTTTGATAGTGGAACCAGTGAAATACTTTTCCAGCCGTCCAGAAGTAGCATCAGCAGCCAAACAGTAAGAGAGAAAATCAGGGATTATTTGTGGTGGTAATCTAACGCGGTGTAAAGCTTTTTGAATAATGATTTTCTCAGGGCGTTTCCATACAGCACATCTCCCAGGCTCTCCCCCTTCACAAACGACTAAGTCACCATTTTTGACTGAAACATTTTCTAATTCATCGTCTGTAACCCGGATTTCTTGAATGTCTGATAAGTCAAATTCAAACCATCGAACATTGATATTGCGAAGATACGGGCGAAGATCGCCTTTATTTTTTGCTTTATCTAGCATTTTCCCCAGCCTATGTTCCGCTACCATCTCCACAGTTGCCCAGACCCAGTTGTCGGGGAGGGGGGGCAGGTTGGCGGTGTCGAGGGCGGCTGGCTCTTTGTATCTGGCTTTCCATTTGTCGTTTTTGGGCAGGTAGCGCTGGTATTTGGCTTCCGGGATGGCCTGCCACTCGGCTTCGGGGATGTCGCTGAGGCGGGTGGGTTGGCCTTGCGCTTTGCGCCGCGCCTGGGCGGCTTTCTTTTTGGCCTTGACGACCAGCTTTTCCCATTCCTGCGCTTCCCAGCGCGCCCGCCGCTCCGCCAGGA
>RFGV01000592.1 GCA_003696605.1 Chloroflexota bacterium
CACGCGTCGGCCAATTTTGGGATCACTGCCAAGATACACCGTTCCCATCGCGCCTTGACCAAGCACACGCTCAATCGTATATCGACCAAGCTTGGGCGGATGTATGTCTTTTGCCGAAAGGATGAGTGTTTGCGCAGCCGAAGCGGAACGTTCTCCAGAAACCACCTCAATGGCCTGCTTCAGTCTAGAGACCCTGCCTGACAAGCGCTTGGCCCATTCGCCAGATTGCTCCGACATGTATTGATAGACGCGTAGTGCGCTCGCATAAGCACGCCGACTTTCCATATCAGCCGCCAATGCTGCCAGCAAATCCGCCACATAGGTACTCCAACGACAATCTTTTAGATGGGCAAATGCCGCCTCCAGTTCCCCTTTTTCACGGGCAACTTCAGCCAATTTTTGCTGGGCCTCGTCCCGCATTCGGTACAGTCCTTCCTTTTTCCGTTGGGCAGCATAAGCCAATTGATAAAGTACCCACACCGCAGACCACCACACAGCCAGTCCCGAAAACCCTAGCCACCAATGGTGCAAGGCCGCCAGTGCATAATCGGCACTCACGAGGGCAAAGACGGCAAAGCTGTGAACCAGTACACTGGTGCCACGCGAAAACCGTTTATCCAACCACAGCAAAAAGCTGACAAATATCATTGACAGCGCAAGCCAACCCCAGATTGCCCACGCCGGGCGCCAGTCATAGGCGCCCGTCACTAGCGCCAAGGTGTCAAGCGCGGCCAGCTGACTGTAACGATCACCGAGGGGGGCCACGAATACGATGGCATCTTTCCACAGAACAGGATTTTGACTGCCCAATTCCGCAAAAGAGGTAGTGGACATCATGCTGGTCGGTGTGCGTCGAAAAAACTGGCCATTGGCGCCAATGGGATACGACAACCCATTGAGTCGCCAACCATGCCATTCATCCAATCTCACCTCCGCAACACCGGCAAGGTGCATTGGTAATGTCAGCACCAACCTATCGGACACCTCCACAAAGCCAGCGCCCCCGTCAATGGTCACCGGCGCTCCCCCTGCCGCGACTTCTTGCCAGTCACTTCGCACCCAACTGACTAGCTCAGTTTGTGGCACAATCTGCCGCCACAGCCACCATGTTGTCGGCCAAGTCGGAAAAGCCGCCTCGTGCAGTGGGATTATCCACGGTGTTCCACTGACCCATGGTTGGCGAGCCGGATAGGCTGGTATCCAAATCGAGGTGACAGAAGATAATTTGGCCAAGGCCGTCACTATTGCGCTGTCCACGGGCCGTGACTGGCCTGGCGCATTCCAATTCACCGGCGATCGATGGCTCCAGTCCCCAGCCAGCACCAGTGCGCGCGGTGGTGTTTCGTACAGCGCGGGCAAATTGTCCAATAATCTCGCTTTGCGTTGCGCATCGGTCAATGAATCGACAAAAGTCATATGAAGCACGGGCGAGCGTGCCACTTTTGGGGCGA
>RFGV01000593.1 GCA_003696605.1 Chloroflexota bacterium
AACACCAGCCAGGCTCGCATTCGCATCAACGCTCGCAATGCCAACGGCAACTACATCGGTCAGGATTTCTCTGATGGGCTGTTTGCGATAAATCCGTAACCAGAGAGATTCCGCTTGGCTACACTGTGCTGGCAAGCCCTTTTAGACAGGGGCTTGCCAGTTTTTTATTGCGGTCATTTATGACTAAGGTAAACTTTTCATACCTTGGTGGGAGACTACAAGAAGGCAAACACTACCTTACCGCCTGTCAAAATGATGGGTCTTTTAGATTCACTAGAGGTTATATTAACTTGAGAAACATTTACTACTGTCTTTGGTTCGTTTTTTTCGCGGTGGTGCCGGCGCAGGCTGGGATGCTAGGCCCCAAGGTTTTATCAACTCTTTCTGATAAAACCGCCAGTCGAATCCCGGTCATTATCACCCTGAAATCCGATCCTCGTGTCACAAAAGTTGCGCCTTTAGCAGCTGTAGACCGAACCCATAAGGGAGAGGCACGCAGGCTGGCGCGCATGCGGTATCTGAACTGGCGCAAGATACGCAGCGCTGAGCAGCGCAAAAATCTAAAACAGTTTCTCGCCAGTCGAAATGTCCATAAAATCAAGTCTCTTTGGCATATTGACAGCCTCGCCGCGGAGCTGCCTCCTGACCTCGTTTCAGAGCTTGCTGCCAGACCGGAGGTCCTTTCGATCCGCTATGATCGACTTGTAACACCGCCCCCGACCCCTGCACCTCTTGCTGCAACCCCTTCCAGTAATCTTCTTCAGGTCCAGGTGCCGGAGTTATGGAATCTGGGAGTGACTGGACAGGATGTGACCGTGGCGATCATGGATACTGGTGTTGATAGTTCTCATCCTGATTTGCTACCAACATACCGCGGTGGTGACAACAGTTGGTTCAATGCCATCGCAGCAAACGATTGTCCCGTCGGAGGGATCAATGGCTGCAATTTTTGCGATGCCGATGCCAGCCAACCCTGTGACAGCGATGGGCACGGAACCGCGGTGACCGGAATCCTTGTGGGCGGTAGCGGCAGCGGCCAAATGATAGGTGTTGCTCCCGACGCTCAATGGATAGCCACCAAGATATTTAAATCCGATGGAAGTGCTACGCCGGCTAGTACAATTTCGCAGGCTTTCGCTTGGTTACTTGATCCGGACGGCAATCCGGCAACGGATGATGCTCCGGATGTTTTGAATGCCTCGTGGGGGTTCGACCCCAGCGACGGTTGCCTGGCGTTATTTCAGGCGGAAATTCAGACCCTGCGCGACGCGGGTATTGCGGTTGTTTTTTCTGCTGGAAACAGCGGGCCATCCCAAGGGACGGATGTAAGCCCAGCCAATTACACCAGCAGTTACGCTGTTGGTTCTGTTGGGGATATTAACAGCACAACGACGATAAGCCCCTTCAGCAGTCGTGGTCCGTCAAGCTGTGATGGGACAATCTTCCCTGACGTTGTCGCTCCAGGCTACCAGATACTAACCACCGGAGGCCTAGGTGGTTATACTTCGGTCAGTGGTACTTCGTTCGCCACACCACATGTTTCGGGAATTTTGGCATTGTTGCTTGGACGAGGCGGCTTCCCGCATGCAACCGTTGCTGATCTGGAAGATGCTCTGAGATTCTCCGCAACTGATTTGGGCCCAGTTGGGCCTGATAATAACTATGGCTATGGATTGGTAAACGCCATTTCAGCCTACCATTATTTGGCCTCTGTTTTTTCACAACGACAGTTAAAAATTCTATCCCCTAATGGGGGGGGGATTTTAGATGGCGGCACGCAAGTGTCCGTTAGCTGGACCCCTACAGATGCCGCCGCCAGCTACCTGGTGCGCTATACCACGGATAATGGGTCGACCTGGCAGACGATAGCCTGGGCGGCAAGTGGCACCAGTGTCGTCTGGAACGTTCCGAATGTTGCGACCAACCAGGCGCGTATTCGCATCAATGCCCGGGATACAAACGGCAACTACATCGGCCAGGACTTCTCCGATGGACTGTTCACCATTAAACAGCTTCCTGTGATTCAAACGCCGAATGGTGGCGAAACCC
>RFGV01000594.1 GCA_003696605.1 Chloroflexota bacterium
CACCAGCACCATGGGTATTGGCATGGCGAATGCCTAATACGTTATGGGCCAACACCGATGACGTTCCCAGAATGGCCCCATCCGCCGTTGATAGCGAAGCTGACAAAATTGCCGCCAGCACCAACAACCCCAGCGCCGGAGGAATGACATTGTCGAGCAAAGCAAACAGCACCGGGCCATCGGCAACAATGCCCATTTGGCTGAAAATGCCCCCTGTTGCCAGCGCAATGATGGAAACAGGAATGCCAATGATGAGCGTTCCCGCCGAGGCCAGTAAGCAGGCCCGTTGAGCCGTTGCAGGACTCTCTGCCGCAAAAATGCGCGCCATGAAGTCAATCGCAACCATGTTGCCAAAGCCCAGGGCAATGATGCTAGCCCAGTTGATGGCTGCCCCAGAACTCACCGCAGTTAACTGATCCACTGCACCTGGCCCCATCCCAGGCGTAATATCCAAGCCAAAGTTGGCTAAGACATAGAGCAATAATCCCCAGGCCCCGAGAAAAGCAATAAATACCTGAATGAAATCCGTATAGGCGACCGCAAATAGCCCACCAGAGACCGTGTAAGCAAACACGAGTACCGCAAGTAAGGTAATGCCCCCGAAGTAACTCAGGCCCAAGAAGTGCTGAAACATATAACCACCAGCCACCAAATTGCCCGCTAGCAAAAAGGAAAAGCTGACGGACATAATGCAGGCTGCAATCAGCTCAACAGTGCGCCCATACTTCAGTCGATAAAAATCAGGAATCGTAATGAGCCCCATGCGATTCATGGGTTTGGCTAAAAATAATCCTGTTAGCAGCAAGCACAGCGATAACCCGATAGGGAGTGAAGCCCCTGCCCAAAAACCAAACTCTGAAGAGAGATCCGTATTGCCTAGAGTCGCATTGGAATCGACCGATTGGGCCATTAAGGTTGCCCCAGCCAAAGGCAATGCTAGCCCTCTACCAGCTACCAGAAAATTGACGCTATCGCCCTTAATTTGCTTTGAGGCCCAGACCCCAATGCCTAATGTTCCTAAGAGGAATGTGATAATTCCCCAGGAAAAAGCCGTATTTTCCATTCACCTAAATCTCCTAGAC
>RFGV01000595.1 GCA_003696605.1 Chloroflexota bacterium
CATCGTACATCTGCTGCCATTCAGCATCTACCAGCCTGACAGGGATTTCGAAAAACACACTCAAATCACCCTCCATTATTGCATGCACAGCGCTGCCTAAAACCAGGTGAACGTTAGGCTTTGTCACCCCCAATACAACCCCCCTAAAAGCATCCCTGCTCATGTAGGGCTTACCCTGCGCAAAATCAACATAGGCTGCCAGCTTTGTGGGCGATAGCCTTATCATTTTTTCGTGGTTTTGTTGGTAGTCTTTTTAGGCTTTTCGGACGGTGCACCTGTTGCTTCAACCTCGACAAATTCCCCATCCTGGTACTTGAGGCCATGCTCCTGGAGGTACTCCTTGAAAATACTACGCATCTGTACAAGCACAATCTCTGGGTAATTCTTGCCCTTCAGCCCTTCGACAAGTTTAGACACCTCGTCGAGCGAACCGGCATTGTAAATGCTGTCTCTAAACTCCTGCACCTGTTCTTTCGCAGTGCGCTGCCTCTTAGCGTGAATGTTCATTGCAGCGTAGGCATCCTGGATTATTCCGGACAAAAAAGTGTTGTAATCTGTACTGTTAACATCAGGCACCACATAAGCCCCCCTTCCGGTAATGTCTTTGCCAACGTGTGTCTCCATGGGCTTGAAATCAATGATGCGCTCACTGCCACTAGGGTGCATGTACCCGATCATGTCCGACACCCTGTAAATAATGTCACTTGTGCCGCCCTTAACAGCGAGAACTGTCTGCTGCGAAGGCCCGTCGCCCTCCTCTTTTGCGTGGGCAATAGCAACCACGTGCAACCCCAACTCACGCAACCTGTTGCGCAGGTTGTTAAATGTTACTGATAACTGCCCCCATCCAGATAAGGTGAGACCGCCGGAACGAGTGCCGGCTTTTGGATTGTTGGAAATAAGCCAGGGGGCAATGTAATCATCGAGCAGCGTTCCCACTGTGTCAATAATTACAGTACCTATACCTTCATTTAATACGTACTGTTCGAACTGCCGGCCCATTACGTAATCGTAAAAGCCGTCAAATTTTCGCACCTTAATGGTAGGCGGGCGCAGGCCCTGAAATGCCCGCTCCATTCCGCCATCGAAGTCGAAAAGTATTGGCGAGGGGGCTGTAAAGGAAACGCTGGTTTTGCCGATTCCAGGATGCCCATAAATGGTTATGAAAAGAGGCCGTTCTTCGATTTCGTCCGTCGGCCCTACGATTTGAAAATCTGCTTTACTCATTCCTGATGGTTTTTATAGTTCAACGCTTTTGTACTCCTCCAATATGTGCTGCCGTATCTCCTCCTCGTGCAGCTTTTTCAAGGCGCTAAGGCCCAACATTGCAGCATCTACCACTAATGCCGGTTTCCGCTTCACCGGCAACCCCTTTGCACGCCTGGCGGCCTGTATGGCCTTTATTGCCTCGCTTAGTTCACGTGGCATCTGAATGGTTGCATAAATAGTTTCTGACCCCTCTGCTTGCATCTGTTCCAAGTGCTTCTCCTTTGTCCTTCCCATAAATTCTAGTTTTTAAAAGTGGTGGGGGTGAGCCCCCACTCTGAACAAATTGTAATCCCATGACGAACTTACATCCTGTGCGCTAAATTACAACTTTGCGCAATTATGTGCAAACTTTTTGCAAACTTTTTTTTTACTTTTTGACACACTCATTAGTATAATGTGACAATAAGCCATTTTGGGGCGCTGTGCGGCATTTTTATGCCGGATGTGGGCTATCTACCCGCTCAACACCTAAAATGCAGGCACAGCCACGCCGGTGCGCCCCAGCGTGCATGTTTCGCCTCTTGTTGCCTAGTGCTGTTTACTTACCCTTACCTGTACCTGTTACTGCAATCGCTTGCAAAGCGATATTATTATTGTGTATTCTCTGTCTATAATAACTAATGTATCAGATTGGCCCAATGGGCGAAACTAGATTGGCCCAATGGGCGAAACTGGTAAGCTGGGGAAAACTGAAAAAAGTTTTATTTTTTTTTGCAAAAAAGTTTGCTTTTTAATCCAAAGTACATTATATTTGTACCTGTAAGCAATTAACCACTAACCAAAACTATCAGGCATGAAAAAGTTAAATTTTGCAGATGTTACCATCACCTGGAAAGATTCAGCCATAACGGTAAAAGATGGAGGCGTAACCAGGATAGAATTTGGGAGCGCTTTTGCAGAGGATAGCAATTACAACGCTATCACTACAATTGTAGCCATTTGGCACCTTTATTACTACCACGACAATACCAGAGACAAACGTGTGTCCGTTTTTGAAAACGGCACCGGCCTTAAACCTGTAAAGATTCGCAAGCCTTTCGTAAAATGCGCAATTGCTCCATATTCTGGGGCATGGGGGCTGGAGCCAGAACCTGGTAAGGTTCTTCTAACCGTTGCCCCAACATGCTCAAATGGGTATAAAAACCCTGTGATTGAAAACAGGACTTACGACGTCACTAAGCTGTACAAAGAGCTGAAAAAATTTTTTAGCAGCAAATAGCCGAAATCCGCCCCAGGCGGATCCACCCGGCACTGGCCGGTAGGGTGCTGATGAGGTAGGCCAACAATTACTAACCACTAAAAACTCACGCAATGAAAAGGAGTATCAAAGAACTAATCGCAGAGGCAAACAAACATAGTTTCCAGTATGTGGGCATCCAGCTTGCTGGTGATGATATACATCTGTATGCCTCGCACAAACTTGATTACATCAGCGATGTTGATATTTTCGATTACATGACTAAGTACCTCGAAGATATAAGTTTGGGCAAATACGCCACCCACGCCGCCGTAATGGCAAGTATGGCTAGTATTGCGAAAATAGAACGTGCCACAGAGGTGGCTATGGGGACCAAATCCATCGAAGAGGTGTTTGGTGGTTACGAGCACAACGAAGGGGCAGAACCTATGGCATTACTGGTGTCTGGCCCTAACAGGATAGGAGTACTGCAGACGAACAGGCGAATGGTAGTTTCAGTATTGCTGTTGGCCCTTTGGCTAAAAGACAGTAAAGATTACTCCTTTAACGCATACCTGGCCTACGCAGCAGCAAAAGCCCCAGGTGACGACATATCGCAAAAAATCGACTACGTGCATCAAGTTATAACTGGGAGAAAAACCTTTGAATCATGAATACACCATACTCAATTATAGTTCGAGACGGCGTACAATACGTGACGTATAAAGGCGAGGTATTGCCTTTGCAAGTTAAAACGAAGGTCACTCAGGACGTTGATTACATACAGGGGAAAATAGCAAAAGTGCAGGTGACTGTTTTCGCAAGGCTGGCTGATACAGTGCAACCAGAACACAAAACTAATGGCCATGATGATTAAAGCAATGTTTCTACTAGTAGCCATTGGCTGGGTAATAGCATCCAGCTTGATACGGTTTGACGAGCCAGGCGACAAATATGAGTAAAAGAATTGTATTGACATTGGCGCTGTTGACGTGGGATTTCGGCCATGCAACAGATGGAGTACCCACCATGCATCATAACGCTGCACAGCAAAGTGTAGCTGCATGGTGCCTGGTGGCAGGTATAATTTGGCTGGTAACATTTCTATTTATCACTGAAGACTTTTAACGTATGAAAACTTTTGTAACCATTCTGCTACTTACTGCGCTGGGCTTTACTGCTAGTGCGCAATTTAAACTCACAAAATCCGACCTGCTGGCCGGCGCACAATATGCTATCTCTGGCGTCCTATGGGGCGCACACGAGGCCTACCAGGCCGACCCCTATGTTTTTGAGAGCAATGGCTTCGATGGCCAGTTCTGGGCTCACGACGCCTGGAAGAACAAGTACATAGGCCGCAATCCTGAGAATGGCATGAAGGCAAACAGGTGGCTGGGGCATACCTTTCGTGATGTCGACCACTTCACCGGCACATTTAATAACGCATTTGCTGTTAGTGGCACTGCCACAGTGTGTCTTCAGGATCAAGGCAACTGGAAGCATAAGGCACTCAAGGTGCTGGCCGGCGTGGCTGTACGATCGCTTTTTGCTAGTGCTACGTATAGGGTGTTGAGATAATAACAAACCTTTAAATAATTTGACCATGAGTGATGCAGTAATAATCGATGGGGCTGTTGAAATAGAACCTGTGCGGCATTTTTACTTGCCATTGGTGAGGTATGATAAAAATGGTGCATGGTACCCAGGCGGAACCGTTTGCTTAACTAAAGAGGATGCTTTACAGTCGATAAGCAATTACTCCGGAGTAGTGCAGGTTGTTTTGATTAAATTCATGAATACAGATACTGTAACTAGCAATGAAAATGAAGGTGCATAAGTACATCAGCGCCGCCAGGCTGTTTTTTAGCCTGCTAGGCTCACGTGCCTACTACGAAGGCATTGACAAACCAACGCTATGGCAGTATCTATACTCATGGCGAATTGGCCCACACACAGCCTGGCGCATCGCAAAAAATAGCCTTAGATGAAACGAATACAACGACTTAGAAAAAAAGGATGGCAAATGCCACCCAATACAAAATATGTTGGCCGACCAACAAAATTTGGCAACCCGTTCCGGCTCACCAGTGATGGTTATATCCAATTTTACAAAAAGGAAGATAAAAAATGGATATTGTTTAGCTACGTTGGTGGGGCAACAACTGAAACAATAGTTTTGCTTTACGCATTATGGATTACAGGGCGTTTATCCTATATTGAATCTTTACCTGAGCCACCAGATGCGAAAGAATTGCTTAAGTATGATAACTTGGCATGCTGGTGTCCACTTCATCAGCCATGTCATGTTGATGTACTTTTGGAACTTTTAACCATAACAAAAAAGTGAAGCAATGGAAGATAACGAAAAGAAAGCCTACCACTTCAAGTACAACGTCGAAGGCCAATTTGTCGCAGTGCCTGAACACCTAACAGTAGTTGCAAACTCTTCAAACGAAGCGACAAAGTACATCTTGCGGCACATCCAAAGCGCTGGAAGACAAGTGATATCAATCAAATTGAAGCGAGTGACAACAGTCGTCATCGTGTAGGGGCATTAAACACTACTATGAACAAAAAAAGGCCATGTAGGGTAAACCCCGCATGGCCTTACTAATTTGGCGAAAACTTTACAACTCGCCACCTAAAATATCACGCAATGATTCAAGTATCTCCAAAATGGTTTGGCGCAAAAACTCGTCCTCAACCTTCTTTTCAAGTACCTGGCCGGCCTTGCTGATAAACACATCGTAGCTTTCGTTAAATACTGCCGGCTTTATTTCCTGCCAGTGAGCTTTTACCTGCGCCTCGTTGTCTGGGTTATCATCTATCAACAATTTAACCAGCTTACTGGCACCATCCAGGTACACTAAAAGTGCCTCCCGTAGCTCTTTGTCTTTAAATGCTTCAATCTTCCCTTTGGCAACCTGTGTCAGTTCATCAACAACAACGCCAGCCTCTTCCTTGCCGATCTGCTTCATCTGCTCAGCGTTGTTGTTGTTGTCATCGAGTAACGCCTTTACAATGCGCTCGCCTGTACGCAGTAGGGTGCTGACAATGTACTTTGACACCTGCTGCTTAATGCTGTCCAGTTTTCGCCACGCTACTGCAAAGACCAGAGTGACGATTCGTTTTAAAATTGCTTTTACCATGATATTGCTGTTTTTGGTTCAAATTACTCACCTGCCTGACGCTTGTACTCCTCAATTTTAGCACGCAGCTGCTCGGCCTGACGCTTGTACTCCTCAATTTTGGCCTTTAGCTGTTCAGCCTGCTTTTTAAAACTATCACGCTCACGTGTGAGCTGCAATGCTTCGCTTTTAAGTGCCAGGTTTTCCACTTCCATAGCGTCTATTTGTTTGCGCATTTCACTGAGTTTATCGTACAACGACTCTAGCTCATCCCAGAGTTTTTGCAGGATGTCCCCTTGTTCCTGCTTCGCCTTTCTTCTATAAGACAGCACCTGCCAAATGTTGCCAGAAATAAAAGCAAGGACAACAGGCACCAGATCAATAATGTCAATGCCTTGCATATAAAAGAGCGTTTCATGTGTGTTTCGGATATGCCGGTTTCGGGATTATTGAAATATGTCCTCCCCTTCAAGCCATGCCCTTGCCTCGCTCTGGTTCAAAATAAGGAAATCCTTTTTGCCTGACTTTTGTAGCTTGAGCACCTCCTTTACTTCCCCTTTAATGTAGGAAAGTTCAAGCTCTATGATGTCGAATTCTTCACCTCCTACCTCCACCCTGCGTATGCCGCCAAATTGCGATTTGAAACGCTGGCCTAACTCATCCCAGGTGGGGTGCTTTTTTGTGCGCTTGATTTCCTTGCCTTCTTCATCGTACTCCACCTCATCCCAGCCAAGCCGCTGGGCAATCTTAGCAGGTATTTTAGCTGCCTTTTTACTGGCTGGAATCACAATATAAGTATTGCCTCGCATGTCGCATCAATTTTGGTGATTAGTTTTTTCTGCGTTGTAATTTTCAAGCACCTGCGCTGCTGTCAGGGCGCTATCGTACACCTTCACGCTGTCGATGTACCCTGCGTAAAGCTGCGTGCTGCTCGTCAGTGCCCCTGCGAGCAGGTCAGTAGCAGTGCTATCTATTGCGCCAGTCAGCGAAGTGGCTGATTTATCTTCAGAACCATTGATATAAATTTTTGTAGTGGTGCCATCATAGGTAGCAGCTATGTGGTACCAGGTGTCAGCACTGAGCGTTGTGGTGCTGTCCACTGTGCCAGATGTGGTGCCTGACCAGCGCTGAAATTGCACTTTCCCGGTGGCTGTGATGTTCAGCGCATAGGCGTTGTTTTTGCCTATGACTGTCTGAAGTGTTGAAACAGTAAATGGCTTTACCCATGCCTCGAGGGTGATTGCGCTGGTGATGTCGAGTGTTGCGTCGTCGCTGATGAGTTCGTAGCCGTCTGCGTTGAGGATGAGCTCGCCGGCATTTGGCAGCGATAAGGTTTCATCGAATAGACCAATATTTTCTTTCTCCCGCAACTGCACCCTCGTCGTTGTTCCCTGCGCAGTTCCATCCCTACCATTACCGCTCAAATCCTGCCATGTACCACCAGTGGTATTTTTCCACCACCCCCAGGGGTTAAGTGATCCGGCAGTTACACTTCCTGCGCTCAGGTTTGCCAATTGCGTGTCTGACAGTGCTGAATCAAATATCGCAAACTCATAAACGATACCTTTAAACAATTCACTCGCAACTACTGAATACTTACCAATTGATCCATAATTTAGGTTTATAGAAATTGCAGTCGTATTGCTAAAAATCAGTGCACCTGATTCATACAACTTATTATCG
>RFGV01000596.1 GCA_003696605.1 Chloroflexota bacterium
AGTTAGGACCGATACAGGCTTCTACAGGCGAAAGGGTTGCCCCGGGCCAACGCGTCACCTTTACTCTGGCCGGGTTGGTCAACGGTAAATTAGATGTGGAACCTGAAACCGGTTTACTTCATTTTGTCGGCTCTGATGGACAAGGAGCAACTCAGCAATGGTATTTGCCCACAAATGTTTATCTTAACCGCCAGTTGCAGCGGATAGTTCGCTACAACCTGGCCGGCGTTATGGTTGATGATTTGTTCGCTGCCCCCCCAACCGGGCAAACGTGGACAATATTGCGCGCTTTTCGTGCTCGAACCGAGCCTTTACCGGAAAGCAATCCAAACTGGGTTTGGACCATTACCAAGCAAAATGACTCTTCAAAAACTGTGCTGGCAGAGACTCAGCCGTTAGATAAAACCGGGTATACCTGGACAGCCCCAGATACAGGGGGAGAATTCCAAATTAATGTGGAATTATCAATGGCAGGCGATGAGGCGCCTCTGCCTGTAGCGAGTTTGATGCTAAAGGTAGAAGCGCCCAGTACACCAACACCTACCCCTACGCCAACCAGCACCGCTTCCGGAGGCTCTCTGGCCTCCAATAAACCAACACCAACCCGAACCGCCACGCCCAGGCCCGCTACGCCAGTTGCCCCATCCCGTGCTTCAAGTTCTTTCTTGCTGGCTTACACCAAATGGGACGGCCATTTCCACGATCTTTACATCGCCGACTCCCGTACCGGTCAAACACAACTCATCCTCACCCACGCGGCAGGCCCATCCTTCTCAACTGACAAGAAGAGACTTTTTTTCATCGGGGAACAGGGAGTTGACCAGCAAATCCGTGAGGGTCGGGTCGCATGTACATTCGGAACAATTAGCGAGGGCATCGTCTCCATAGATTTGACGTATCCTGTGCAGGATATTTGCCAGGTACAGAGCGATGTGTGGACTTGTGAACGAAAGGAAATTGACGTTGGCCGAGGGCCGAGCGATGTCTGCACCGCTAATAATGTTTCCGTCTACCAAAATCTGGATTGGAAAGTTGGCTCTGCACGCTGGACAAGAGTCGCGCCTGACAATGACTCTGTTGTTTATGACGCCAAACCGGGTGGTGGTTACCGAATTTATTTCAGGGCGGTAGACCCAACCAGCCAACAATTTCAT
>RFGV01000597.1 GCA_003696605.1 Chloroflexota bacterium
GCCCAGACCCATTCACGATTATCGATTGTCGATTGTCGATTAACGTTTTTCGACAGAATACTACTGGAGAGGACTGGCATAACGGACCGGTTCAAGCAATTTGGGTGAACAAGGATTACTGGCGACAGGGGGCCATTCGGACGATTACCGCCCGTTTACCGAGAGAGAGGTGAAATCCAGCATGTTTTCCTCCAAAATGGGTCTGTCCAAAATTTTTGGACAGGCAGGGGGGTGCGAGGAGATTCCCCCTCGCGAAGCATCCAGCTCTGCTGGGCGAATCCCCCCAGGTTTGTCCAGAATTCCTAAAATTCTGGACGCGCCCTCCAAAATTATCTGATTGAAGATTAGCATCTTTTGTGATAGAATGGTATCGGTCTTAACCGAATTTAACGAGTATTTCAGGGTGGACAAAGGCAATGCCTTCGTCCCCTAACCGCGGGGTATTTCAATGCCTCGCTAACCGGCGGATTATGAACTACAGTTTCGTGCAGTCCTACCTCACTCGGAGTCACTACGTGTCAAGGCTAAAGGTGAACAGTGCACCCTAATCTGAAATCCACCGATAATATTTTAGCTATTTTATTTTTTATTATTGCCGTTTTCGTAACGATTATTCTATTGGTCAAATTCTATCCTCCTGGTGTTGATTGGGAAGTTACATACAGTCAACTGAGTTTGTCAGACCCGTATTCGGTGGACTCGTTTATGAATCCGCCATTTACGGTTCTATTTCTGCCGCATGCCTGGTTACCCCTCAGAATAGGAAATGCCATTAACCTGCTCTTAAACATAGTGGTTATTTTCTATGCAGTCCACAAGATGGGTGGGGGCTGGATTGCGCTTGGTCTGGTCTTTACCAGTCCGGTGTTTTTTGATTTATGCCGGACAAACAATATTGACTGGTTGCCTTTACTGGGACTTACAATCGGTCCACCTTTGGGGCCTTTGCTTTTAATCTGCAAACCGCAATCGCTGGGCGGCGCGCTGCTAATCCTGGTAAAAAGAAACTGGCGAGTAATGCTCATTCCGGCCGGGGCAATACTGTTATCCTTTACCTTGTGGGGCTTCTGGCCTGAGCAGGTGGCAGGATTAACCCCGGTCAATGAGGTATTTAATTTCAGCGTACTGCCAATCGGGATACCATACGGCATCTATTTGCTTTGGCGTGCATGGCACACTGATGACGAATATCTGGCTGCTGTATCTACGCCGTTGTTGGTTCCATATATCACACCATACAGCCTCGTCAGTGTATTATGCGTTCTGGCAAGTAAATATCCAAAAGCCGCCAACTGGTTTTATTTTGGAATTTGGGCCTTCACCATCATAGAGTACCGACGGATACATTTGAGTTAGGTCGAGTTTGTCCAGAATTCTAAACGCACCCCTCGGCTACATAGGCGCAAAAACTGCAGTGCTGACGAGATGGTCGCAATCAGACAGACCAAAGGCAGGGAATATGACCGCCAGACGAACAAATCAAGAAGCCAATATCAAGGAACTGCTCCAGCAGTTGCCTCCTGATTTGCTTCAGGAA
>RFGV01000598.1 GCA_003696605.1 Chloroflexota bacterium
ATCTTTGGTAGAGTTACATTATCAATCGGCTGTGGCAGGTCGATTGTCTGGTTGCCGGCAGATGTCAGAGTCTGCCGGCATTCTTTTTGTTGGTTATTCATTGTATCCCTCCTTATTATTGACTGTCTCCTCGATAAATTCCCGTAATATAACCAACAACTGCTCCTCAAGGCTCATGCCTTTTTTTTGAACACACACATGACCAAACTCGGGCATAAAATCGACAATCATCGCCCCTAAGCCGGCCAAATTGGAAAACAACTCCGATTCGCATGCCAAACCGCACTTCGGGCACTTATCAACTATTGCCCATTTGCCATGCACTCGATAATAAATTAACTCTAATTCCTCACCATCTTCATCCCTCGCAAAAACCTGGTCCCCATCTACCCAATAGGTCTCCGGCTCTGCATCAGGGAACAATCCCAAAAAAGCACGGGTCGTTTCCTCTGTCTGACGCTGACGCACACTGGCAATGTGCCGCGCCTCTTCTTCTTTGTGCTTATCATAAGCTTTAATGGCTTTATGTTTATACATATCTACACCCCTTTTTGGTAAACTTCGAGGGACCGAATTTCCTCTGCCAGCTCATTTAGACGAGATGTAGGCCCCCAATTGCCAAAATCAGCTTGCTGGCAAGCGTAACCCCGCAAGGAGTCGTACTCCTTCCGAAGTTCTTCCAATCTCTCGCGATTAATTTATCATCAATTCTTATAAGATTCATCGTATCCCTCCTTCTTCGTTTCTGACCCCTCGCCGGCCACCTCTGCCGGCTCTACTCCATTCACCAACCCATGGCGCAGGGCATAGCCGGCCAACAGTTCAACCAGCGGCTCCGGCCAGGAATCACATTCCACGTATTCGACCACGACTTTCAACTCAGCCATGATCGACCTCCAAAAACAGCATGGCCGGCCCTCTCCGCAATCCGCGAAGAAGGCCGGCCATGCTGTTTTGCTTCACCTTGCAGCTCAGGGCCGGCAGGTTGCCCGAACCACAAATCCCCACGACAAGAGACCATTTCTCCCCCCCCCCAAGAAAAATTATTCTGGGGCGATGTCCTCATCTCGAAAAGCCGGGTCATTTTCCAGCTTTTTGAGATAGGGAAGAATCATTTCGCTGTAAATCAGCGTACTAAGTGTGCGCCGGCTCAAGCCGGGCACACGGTACACTGCTTTTTGCAGCTTACGCAGGTCACTTTTGGTAATAACGACCTGCACAAGCACATCTCGCTTTTCTGTTTTTTCCACCATCATGTCTGATTTTCCCATTTCAGGTATTATAACATATAAAGACGCACTTGTCAAGCTTTTTCATAAGAATTTGCTGGAAAATCAGACCGTTTTTGCGCAAAAAAAGAGTATTTATATGTTATAATCCCTCTGAGAAATCAGACAATGAAAAAACAATCATACCCTCACCAACCATTGATTGACTGGCTCCTGAAGGAGCTGGAAGAACGCAATCTATCCATGAGTGAAGCATCACGCAACGCCGGCCTCTACCAGGGCGCCATTTCTGCCATTGTCAGTGGCACACAACCTGGGCTGACTGCCTGCAAGAGGCTGGCAGCATACTTTGGTGTTCCCACCGAATACGTGCTAAGATTGGCCGGACATCTTCCGCCTGAAGAAAGACATGAAGAAATGACAGAACAAATCCTTTTTCTGGCACAAAAACTGACTCCTGAGCTACAACAGCTTTATCTGGAAATCGGACAAACCTTGATCCGATTCCAGGAAGAGCTGGCCGGCTCGGAAGAATTGGAAGGGAAAAAGTACCACCTATCTCTCGTGGCGGAAGAAAGTGAATCCTATCGCACCGATTAAAACCCTGCCTGGTGACAAGTGACCCGCCGGCTTGGCCGGCAATCCCTGCAGACTCAATCCAACTTATCCAGGAGGTTCATATGAAACTTTACACTCTTTGCATCGTTCTCTTGATTATCGTCTTGACCGCCGGCTGTGGGCGTTCCGAGCCGACCCAGACCAGCGTGGATAATCGGGTTCCGCCAACACTTGTACCTTCTCCCACGCCCATACCCACCGCTACCCGCACACCTGTTCCAACCGCCACACCAGCGCCGGCCATCCTTGACATCGATCCCACCATCATTGCCCTCACATTTGAAGATATTCCCCCTGGATTTGCCATTGACCGCGAAATAAATAATTACACCTCTCCTGAATACGAACCACAGAACATCAAACCCGAAGCTTTGCGCGGGCTCAAACGCGGCTATGGTGTTACATTCCTGAAAGAGGCCGGCCTGCAAGATTTGTTCAGCATTTTGGCCATTGCCAACATCAACTTCATCTATGAATCCGAAGAAGCCGCCCAAAAAGCATTGGAACTCATCCCCTATGTTCTGCCCGATGCTGAACTGAAACGCGTCTCTGCCCCGCGCCTGGGTGATCAAAGCATTGCCTACATCATGCGCGATAGCAGCCCCGACGATAGCGGAGATACCACCGAGCTGGTGGCTTACACTGTCGTCTTCCGCATCAAAAACATACTCGTGATTGTCGTGGGAGGTGGCATGGCCGGCGCTGGCTCTATCGACCAGGTTGCCGAATGGGCCGCAACGGTCGAGCAGCGCATCCAGCAAATTGCCAGTCCATAACGGTCATGCCAGAGCATTGCCCGCTTCCCGCCGGCTCCACCGTCTGGGCCTATCTGCGCCATAGCCCGGGCGAGGATCAATCCATCGACGACCAGGCCGCCGCCGTGGAGGAATATTGCCGGCAACATGGTCTGATTCTGGTCCAGGCCTTCAAGGATGAATTCCTGTCCGCTTCCGATGTTGCCCGGCGCTCAGCCTTCCAGCGTATGTTGGACCTGGCACAGCAGGACCCGCCCCCGGTCGATGGCATCGTTTTCTGGTCCTGGAGCCGCTTTGCCCGCGAAGAGACGGATGCCCATTTTCACAAGGCTGATCTGCGCCGGCGGGGATACATCCTAATCTCCATTACTGACGAAATCCCCGCCGGCGACTTTCAATACGTGTTCGAGGCCTTGTATCACTGGCGCGATGCCCAATATCTCAAGCAAATCTCCCGTGATGCGCGCCGTGGCCAGCAACACCTGGCCAAGCAAGGCTTTGTGCCGGGTGGCAATCCACCGGTGGGTTACAAGGTAATCCAACAAAAGATCGGCACCAAAAAGAACGGCCAACCACGCTATGGCCGGCTCTGGGTCCCCGATCCGGATCTGGAGGAAGCCGTCCGCCTGGCCTGGGAAATGCGTGCCGCCGGCCATTCCTACCAGGAAATCCATAATGCCACGCAGCTTTACAAGTCCAAATCCTGTTACAAATCCATGTTTACCAATTCAACCTATAAAGGTCTGGTCGTTTATGGTGGAACTGAGATCCAGGTGCCGGCTATCGTGGATGAAGAAACCTGGGAAAAGGTGCAAGAAATCATGCGCTCACGCAAAACGGGAAAAAGTCAGAAAGGGAAAAAGTGGAAAGGGGAACATCCGCGCCGGCACAACAGCCGTTTCCTGCTCAGCGGGATCTTGTTCTGTGGTCGCTGCGGCAGCGCCATGGTTGGGGACCAGGTACGTCGCTGGACTCATTACATCTGTGGGCAAAAGAAACGTCGCTGGGGAGATTGCGAAACACCGCGCATATCCACGCGCAAAATCGAAGGTTTGATCATAGAAAAGACCCGCGCAGAGATCCTTCAAGCGCAAAACCTGCCGGCCCTGTTGGAAAACATCAACGCTCAGCTTTCCATCAACCAGCAACATGCCCAAATCGAGCTCGAAAGCATAAACCGCAAAATCAGCGAGTTAGATACCCTTATTGGCCGGCTATTGGATGCCATCGAAAAGCGCGGACTAGATGACATAATATCTGAGCGATTAAACGAACGCGAAGCCGAGAGGGAGCAATTATTGCGAGAACGCCGGCGACTCCTGGCACAGCACGCCGGCCACCTGCCCCAACTTACCCCCAATGCCTTACAAAAGATCCTGGCCCAATTCGAGGCTGCCTTGTACGAAGCCGGGCCGGCAGATCGCCGGCGTGCCATCCAAACTCTGATTGAACGCATCGACTTTGACGGCGAGACCATCAAAATCCGCTACACCATCCCCCTCTCTAGTGATATAGCAGATGCCCCCAAGGGCTCTCCTTCCATATCCCTAGACCCAATTCTAGTTCCCATGCCTCAATCGACATAAAAATTATGCTTCGCATAGGAAAACTTATGCGAAGCATAAACTGTCAAGCTCTTGCTCACTGACCGCCGGCCTCTGCCTCACTCAAAAACTTCGCCAGCGTCTCCCGCATTCCTCGCAGCGCCATATCCCGATCCGCCGCGGCCCCACGCTCAT
>RFGV01000599.1 GCA_003696605.1 Chloroflexota bacterium
CGATTGTGTAAATCATCTCGTTTTCACTTAGCCTATATTTTTTCTGGCCGTCAATCGTCTCGATTGTCGCAACCCTGTCGTGCATTTCAATAACGTTGTAATAAATACGGATAACCCCGTCATTATCAATCGTTGCCACTTTTAGCATTTGTTGCCCTCCTCTTTTCTCCCAACAAAGAAACACGCCGCCGAAGCTGCTCAATATATTTCATGGCAACTTCTGGCGGCGCGATATTTTTCGGCTCGTCCAACAAAAACGGCTGATGCGCGGGATGCTGTGACCCTTCGCACCAGCCCAGGAATTTTGATGGGCCTGGCGGGAAATCCGACCCCTTGGCGTAAGCCTTGAGGCGGGTCATTCCCCGCTCGAATCCATGCTCATCAACGCCGCCTTCCACGAGCAGGTCGGCGACGTACTCGCACCACGCCTTCATTTTCTCCGGCGTGGACAATGCCTTTGCCGCCCAGTGCGGCCACTCTATGGCCATGACGCGCATCAGGCGTCCGGCCACGAGCTTCATAGCCTGGTCGCGGGTCATTGGTCAATAACTCGCTTCAGGATGTCGCCGAAGGTAGTCATCTTCGGCGCATCAATGTGCCGTGGATAAGAGTCGTCGTCCGGCAGCACCAGCCCTTGTGCAAGGGCGATGGCCGGGTCTACGACCCGAATTTGACCGTCATCGGTGACGGTCTGAAAATCAGCGTCGCGGCGTTTGTAGCCGTACTGACGCCATAATGCCCATGGTCGGGCAATCAAAATGGTGGCGGTGCGGCCGCCTTGAAGATCGTCATGGTAGACGGTATCGGCGCCGTCTACCGGCGAGAGGTCGTCGCCGAATACGATAAACGTATCGGCGTCATCGTCTGGGTCGAGGCGGAAGCAATCCGCCCCGTTTGTCTGGCCAAGTGCCGTGATATGCCCACGGATGGCCGTTACACCCCAGCCGATGTCTGGAGCGTCTGCTGGGGCGACCACTTGAACGCCCCAGCGCCCGTTTTGGGACGTTCTGCTCCAGATTATCCTAAGTCTCATTTTCCCCTCCTGTTGTTTGCTGAACCACGCCGCAAAATATAACGCCAACACGCACATGTGTGAAATATTTTCTTGTTATATCAGCCCGCTCCTTATAACTTTTAGTTTTAAGCACAAAACGCGCCCCTATCGCGAATCATCCCAAGGCAATGCGTTCTCGCCCGCATTAATAAAACGCGACTGACGCAACTCATGGCCGTTTATGGCGTCGGACAAGCGCATAACCGCATCCACTGGATCCCACGCCGCATCCGGCGACGCCAATTCGTCCTCCCAACGCTCGCCATTTAGATATGTCGTGGGATGCGGGACATAGCCTTTCAACCATTGCTGGTCATGTTGTTTGCGACGGATAACGTCATCAATGATGACCGGCGCTATCCTGTCAAGCCGTTTGCGTCGCCAAATATCCTTGGCTTTTTTCTTGTTTCGCTTGACTGGGTATTGAGCCCAGAACGCGTCGAACAAGCTGGTGCAATCGCCATATTGCACATTCTTATTATTTAGTTCTTTATTTAGTTCTTTATTAGTTAGGGTTACCGTTTTGGTAACCCCTCCCGTTACCGTTTTGGTAACCCCTCCCGTTACCGTTTTGGTAACGGGTTCGTCGTCGAGCTCTCGACGTTCGTCCGGCAAATGGTCTGGAACGGTTATCCGGTATTCGCACCCGACACCTGGCTTTTCGTCCTTGATGAGCCAACCCAGCTTGACCAACTCGCCGGTTATTACGGATATCCGACTCTCGTCGTATCCGGTCACCTTGGACAGCGACTTGCGAGACGGCCACGCAAGGTTGGTGTCTCGGTTTCTGTACGAATAGAGCGCCAACAACACCCGCAGATGGCGTTTGGTTAGGCGGTCGTCGCACGCGACGGCGAATGGCAAAACAATGATATCTGACATAGGCTCCTCCTGTTGTAGTAATGGCCATTGTATATCATACGCGACAACATGCGACCTTTGAACCGCGTAGTTATAACGATTTGTTATTTGAGGACGTCTTATATAACAGAACGATATTTCACATAAGGCAAAGGAAGTCGTAACATTACGAGTGTTGACAAACAACGGGAGAGTAAGAAATGAGCATCGAAAACCTGAAAAAATGGGCGGAAGCTGGCGCGCCTCGGACGAATTACATATCGTTTGAGCTGCGGATTACCCGTGCAGCAGCCAAGGGAGAGCTTGAAGCATTGCTCCCGCATGAGGAATGGTACTGGCGCGGAACAAATCGTGCCGACGAAATCGAAGATATTGCCAGTGGCGTGCAAATCATGAGCCGCAACCATGCGACAGGCGAATTAGAGCAAGGAATGTCAGTCTCGAAAACCCTGGCCACCGTGTGGGCATATGGCTACAAATACGCCTACAAAGTGACCGGCGATGAAATTGGGACGGGCTCAGACGGCGAGCCGGTCATTGTCAATGCAAAGCCTGTCTCGCCGCTCATGGATGCCGCAGAAGCAATTGCACGCGATGGGTTTCGCAAAGCACGGCGCCAAATTGTTTTATCAGTTGCCGAAAAAATCGGAGTCAAGCCAAGCGATTTGTTTTGGCTGCTCGCGCAATGATATAATAGCGTTACGCGCACGCCCTCCTGTTGCTCTCCCTCCCAGTGCGCCAAACCCGCCCTCGTGGCGGGTTTTTGTGCTTGATAAATCTATATCCCTATAGCTGGAGCAGCAATAAGTCGCCACACACCTCCGCCGGTATTTCTGAACGTGTATACATTGGTTGTGTTTGCGGGGACGGTTGTAGCATAAGACCCTATTTTAAATGAAGAGTCAAAAGTTATCGTTCGAGAAGAGGTGTCTGCTGCAAAAATCAACTCCAACCAATC
>RFGV01000600.1 GCA_003696605.1 Chloroflexota bacterium
ATCATCAACGGACCAATCTGCACCAGCTGCATTCTGATCGAGTAATGCTTGTCGCAATGCAATCACCAAGCGTCGTTCAATGTCTTTTAAATCTTTCATTATGGTTTAGCCACACCACTGTTGATGACATGCAACTTTAACGTTGATGTTGTTGTAGCAACACCTAGCACAGATACATAATTACCACTTGTCAAGTCGCTAATCGGCGCAACACCGCCAGCACTTGCTGCACTTAATACATAAACTTGACCAGCAACTAGTGTAGCACCGAGATTCAACGCACTATCGCTAACGACATATTGGATAGGTTGACCGTCTGCTGCACCATGAAGCGCAACGCCCACAACCTCGTCTGTTGTTGCTGCATCAGCTTGTGCTGGCTTCAACGCATACGCATCAGCCGAATCCTTGTAGAGGGGCTGACCAGCTGTGATTGTCGCACCAGCAATGCCGCTGGCGACACTTGCACTTGAACTTGCGAGAACATTTGCTGCTGTAATGACTAAATCTGCCATGATATGCTCCTTTACTATGGCTCTATTTGAATGTTGTCAAAGCCCGGCGTGCCAGCCAGCAAACTAGCTACACGGGCGGCGTTTTCAGCTTCCTTTTCACTGAGTATTTTATCTATTTTGCTTTCATCAAAGTCATAGACATTTGCTATTAGGCTTAAGAACTGTCGATTGCTCAAATAATCTTTAATCATAAGCGCATTTTGGATAACTTGCGTATCATTGCGCACATGCGGATTCCGCCAGCGACAATACCATCTGTTTACAACTGGTGGATTTTTGCGCCCAAATGCAGCTTGCAAACGTGCTGCAAGCCACATGACATTTTCCCAGCTGTTACCAAATGTTATCTGTAGTTTTTTAACTTTTGATAACAGACCTATTTCTCTTTGCTTCAGACTTTCACCGCTTAAGTTGTCATTATTTGCCACTACACCAATAAGAGGTGTCTTTGTAATTGCTGCAATCTGCTGAACAATCCATTGTCCCTGCTCAATAAACGGCCTCAATTCAGCTTGTGCCATTACCCCCATTTCGACCACTTGATCACGGGTGACACCATCCTCTCCCGCGACTACCCAGCTTCCCGGCGCAATTGCGGCCGGCGGGCTGAAACCAACCGCCGTGCGCACTGGAAAACCAGCAAGCTCCATCGTTGCCACCATAGAATACAATAATCTATTTAGTGTATTCTGAAGACCGATAATCTGCAGAATTTCACTGATGCCGTTAGTATTCCGATGACGTTTTTTATTTCGGAAATGTACTACTGGTACACCAATCGGAGTGCCATCTGGCATTAACCAACGTTGTGGCCAAATCTTGTTACCTTGTGCATCGTACTGATCTACGTATTGGTACAATTGCCCTGCGCCATCTGTCGCATATTTTTCAATCCGATCTGGATAATATACATTAATCCTTACGTTGCCATCCAAAACATCATCAACAACAATTGGCGAACCATATTTAGGCTCAATAACAT
>RFGV01000050.1 GCA_003696605.1 Chloroflexota bacterium
CTTAAGCTGGGTTATGCCAACCTTGCCGCAGCCAGGCGCATATTTGATGCCAGGATTGCGGCACAGATAATGTGATGGGACGACTACTGAAAAACCATGTACGCACCCTATCCATCCAGCGCCCGCTCAGCAAAAAACCTGACAATCGGATGCATATGCCAAAGCCCCGTTAACTTATTAAAAGCAAGCAATGAATGCTTTTGTAAGGCTGCCAATTGTTGCCGAGTTGTTTGCGCCACTTGTTCCGCAGAAACGGCCGTAAAGTCATCCGAAAACACAGCCAGCCGAGCCAAACACCCCTGCAACTCAACAGACAACCTGCACCACGAACTCTCAAAAACTGCCTGAAGACTACGATGACGCACTGGTACATCCCACAGAGATGACTCAAGCATATAAAAATCAGACGCCATCTGAATTGCAATCTCCTGTACTGTTCTCTTCACAGTAAGACCTGCCGCCAATTCAATAGCCAGTGGCATCCCCTCCACCATAGAACAAATACGATACACAACCCTACGTTCCTCTTCAGAAAGAGGCATCCATTGATACTGCGCCCGACGTTCCTCAAACAAACTCACCGCCAACGCCCCATCACCCTCTTCCCCCTTAGAACAACCAAGCCCATACAAAACAAACATATGTCCAATCCGTTCATCCAACACCCGCCGAGACGTCACCAATAAATGCACATCAGGACACCGAAGCCAAATACGACTAAGCAAAGCCTCCCCCTCTTTAGACAAATGCTCAAACCCATCCAGCAAAAGCAACAAAGCCCTATCTTCCAAATGAGCCAATAATTGCTCCACCGACGACACCCCTTCTCGATATGGCAAATCGAGAACCGATGCAATCGCATTCGCTATGCCATCAGATTCATAAACAGCATCCGAAGCAATATCTGTTAGATTAACCAGCCAGACCCCATCTGGATAAAGATGAAGCCGATTTCGAGCCACAACAGTAGCCAGCCGAGTTTTTCCTATCCCTCCGCTTCCAACCAAAATAACAGGCTTGCACCGCGGTTGATCCAGACAAACATGAATGATTTGTTGAATAGCTTGGCGACCTAAAAAAGGATTATATATAGAAGGCAAATTGTGAGGCATTAACTTCTCATTTATAACGTTTACCAAGTCGGATTATAACGACAAGCGTAAATAAACAGTCATTATAGATTCTGTCGCATTAATTTTCTGTTTGCTGATTTCAATCTAAGTATACGGGGCAAACGCTTTCAAAGCGCTTCCAAATATTAAGATGCAGGAATCTTAGAGGTTTTTTTTGCTTCAGACTCTCCCCAACAAGCACTTCTTAAAGCGATACACTTTAACAAATTACCCATTCAAAATCTGTACCCTAAAACTGACTTTGTATATTTTGGTCCCAATCGTCGTTCAAAAAACGATTAATATCCTTTGCCAGCTTGAGTAAGTGCGAAGCACGAATCGCCTTTGCCCGAGCAATTGCCTGGTCAACGTAAACCTTTGCTTCCTTTACATTTTGTGAACGTAAAAGCTTTGCCATACCTAGCAATGCCTCACACTCGGTACTTTCCATACTATCTTGCCGGGCAATATTTAGGACCTGGTTATACAACACTCTGGCTCCTTCCACATCATGACCCTCTTGCCTGGCTTTTGCTAATTGCAGCAAGGCAGTTGCCATCATCGGACGATTGCCAATAGATTGGGCAATTTGCAACCCTAATTCCAAACTTTCAATAGCTGATTCATTTTGTCCCATTAGTCGGTAATTTCTGCCCAAATTAACATAAATCTCCCCCTGATTTGTCAGATTACTATTGGCTATAGCTAACTCAAGGCCAAGCTGTAAATAATGCTCTGCCTGAGCATACGTGCCTTGTTCCGTGGCAATAATACTTAAATTGTTAAGTATCAGAGATTGCAAGTGCCGATTATCTAGCTGATTACATAGCGTTAGAGCTTGTTCAAATATTTCTTGGGCTGCCAACAGATTTCCCTGATGGTAACAAACCAAACCAATACTATTGAGACTATTGCTCAAATTCCCTAAGGCATTGATGGATTTCCAGGCAAAACACGCTTGCCGCAGATGAGAATGGGCAATTTTGTAGTGGCCTTGAATATCGTTAATAATGCCTAAATGATGATGACACCATCCGACTAGCTGGACATTATTCAATTGATTGGCGATATCTAAAGCATGGTTGAGTTTATTTTGAGCGATATCATGTTGTCCAAGTCGCCAAAGAGACTCTCCCCAATGTATGTAAGCAGTTCCTTCTGCCAACAGATTTTTACTTTCTCTGGCTTCTTTTAAAGCTCTTTTTAGTGTTTGAATAGATAATCGGTATTGTCCGAGGCGGTTTTGAAAGCGTGCCTGTTCCAGCCTGGCTTGAGTTATCAAGGAACTGCTTTTAGGTTTAAAAGATATGGCGGCTTGCCATGTGGTCTGCATGGTTGCTTCCCCTTCGTAGGCCAGGCCCTGAAATTGATAAAAAGCACAGAGAGCCGGAAGGGCGGCCAGGAGCAAGTCTGTTTTTTGCAAGGTCAGACCTGTACGCCAGGCCAGACGAATATTGTCTATTTCCGGGGAGATTGCAACTACAGCTTGTTGGGGGGTGTCTTTTTGCAAGGCTTCGGTGTATTGTGCCAGCCAGGTAAGGTAGTAATAAGCATGTTTGTATTGAATGGGGTCATTTGGAAGAAGCTTTTGGGCAGCAAAAGCCTGTATAACCGGATGTAGCCGATAGAATTCAGTATTTTCGTTATATGATAATAAAGATTTGTTGCAAAGTTCGGCCAGATGAGTTGTGTTTGCATTTGTTACTTGCCGAGCTGCGGCTTTTGTGAAGCCAGTTTGGAATATGGAAAGTCGTGCCAGCTTTTTTTGCAGATCTGGTGATAGTGTGTTCCAGGACATTTCGAAGATAGTTTGCATACTACGATGATGTGGAGGGAGATCGCGCATGGAAGAAGTAAGAGCATCAAATCCATGACTGATTTCTTCCAGAATTTCGCTTATGGTGATGTTTTCTGTCAGGCTGGCAGCCAATTCGATGGCCAGGGGCCAACCCTCTAGTATGCGAACGATTCGGCGTGCAGCAATCAGTTCGTTTGTGCTAATTTTTCCCCATTGTCGCTGGCTTAGCCGTGCCATAAACAGATTCATTGCATCAGATGGTTTGTCATCAGTGTCGCTGACAGGACAATCTAAACCCGGCAGTTTGATTACCCACTCAGCTCTGAGTTTAAGTGGCTCCCGAGAGGTGGCGATTAGTTGTACAGTTTCGCAGCGTTGTATGATGTCTAAAAGTATTTTGAAATCCCCTTCGATTAGATGATCGAAATTGTCTAGTATCAGCAGCATTTTTTTGTTTTGCAGGTGGGTGAGTAGTTGGTCAACTGGTTTTGCTGGCCCATTTAGGCGCAGATTTATGGTGTTGGCAATTTCAATTGCAATTGCTTCAGTTAAGTTGGGATCATCTGGTTCGATATTGGTCAGTTCTACAAACCAGGCGCCGTCTGTGTGGTGTTGCAAGCGGTTGTGGGCAATGGTGGTGGCCAGGCGGGTTTTACCGATGCCGCCTGGGCCTACGATTGTGATTAAACGACACCAGGGTTGGTTTAGGCGGTTGTGGATTTCCTGTTGGATAGTAGTACGCCCGAAGAATTGGTCATATTGTGTTGGGAGATTGTGTTGTTTGTTGGTGGGTCTCATGGGGGAGGGTTTGATGATAGAGGGTTTTGGGCGTATTCCTTGCATCAGTGTTCTTATTTCTGCAGATGGCTTTACACCGAGTTCTGTGGCAAGTAATTGGACGCATTCGTCATAGTGGAGGATGGCGTCTCGTTTGCGGCCAGATGTTATGAGCATCCATAGTAGGAGGAAGTGGGCTGCTTCATCAAGGGTATCTACCTGGAGCCAGCGTCGAGCAATGGCAATGCCATAGTCTGTGTCAATGATGGATAGGGCATATTGTCCTAGTTTGTAGTAGCCAGTAGTCACAAGTTTGTGGATGTGTTCTTGGGTAATTGTTTTCCATTCTTCAAAGTAGGGTGCATCAGATAGATAGAAGTTGGCCAGGAATTTGCCTTGGTAGGCTGTGAGGGCGGTGTCGAGTGTTCGAGCTGTTTCTGGGGAGTTGACTTGTTTGATTTGGTTTAGGGTTGTCAATAAATGGACAGAATCTACGTTTTGTTGGTTTTCTGGGGTGAGGGCAAGGGATGTGCGTGTAATTGCCAGTTCGTTGCCGAGTTGTTTGCGTAGGCGGGAGAGGATGGTACGGAGGTTGCTCAGGGCTTGTTTTTGCGGGCTTTCGTTCCAGAATAGCTCGGCGATGAATTTGCGTTCGTGTGATGTGTTTGTATGGGCGAGGTAGGCCAGGAGGGCTAGTTCTTTCTGACTGCGAAATTGGTTCAGAGGGTGTTTGTCTTTATATACGAGGGTTTGTCCAAGTAGTTTGAATGATAGCATTATGTTTTTTTAAATTTCCTTTGGCGGTATGTTAGCATGGCATAGAAACTGAATGCACATGTCCCAATAACTGCTGCAGTGACTGTTTGCATGGCAGGGGTGAAGGGGATGAGCAGGAGTGTGGATATCATTTCGATTGTGATAAGTAATAGAATGAACTTGATAATGGTGTCTCGATGAACTCGAGAACAAATGTATGCTCCCAAGGGTGCGCCGATGGCGACGACGGGAACGGCCGTTAGCCAATAATACCACACAATACCAATATCCTTTGATACAACTGCATGGAGGAAAAAGCCTACCAGTGAATTCAATCCCATAATAATTACTGTGGTGGGCGTACTGATTTTTTCATCTATGCCAAACATGAGGGTCAGCACAATAAAAGTAAGAATATCTGCGCCTGAGCCAGTATGTGCTGCAAAAATACCGCCGATGATACCCACAACGATAAACAGAGACCTATATCCCCAGTGCCACCCTGGCAAGTCCGCACGGGGTGTCCAGCGCAAAATCCAGCGTGACACAAACAGTACGATTCCAAAAGCGGTTGCGCCAATTGTAAACAGAATGCGAGGATAAGGATTGGGAATAACAGTCACATATGTTCCCAGTGCCATTCCCAATACGCCCCCCAAGGTTGCCCATTTAATGACCTTGGGCAATACAGGAACGCCACGGGCGACAATAAATATTGAGGCCATTATCATGCCGACAGACTGGATCATGAGGCCGAAATTACGAGAGTCGTGGGGGGGAATATGCAGGAGTTTGGTAAATACGGGGAAAGCTACGGCCGCACCACCCTGGGGTGTAGAGCCGGCTACGAAGCTACCGAAAAGCATGGTTAACGACATGGGCCAGTACTGGTTAAATAAAGGCCAGCTATGGCTTATTGTCATGTAACTAATCCAGGAAGCAAGAACAATTGCCAGGGCAATGGCATAGAGGTAGGGGCGCAAAATGCGAATGGAAACAACTCTTTCCTGAGTGGTGCGGTCAAGATCGAATTCCATGGATGTAAATTCCCCAAACTTGTAATATGAATTTTGGTAAAACAATTGTTCGACACTTGACCAATAGTGTAAAACAATAGTCTTACGATTTTACTTTCAGTTCAAATAATTAGAGGCGAAGTGGGTTATTCATCCATTGTGGTGATAAAAGTGGAGATTTCTTCAATTGCCAGGGTTAATGCAGGGGGTAAATCTGGGGTGCCATCTACTGTGCGAACGGTGTGTTGCTGTTCGGGGGTGATGAGTGTAATTTCGTAAAAAAACCGGTCGCAGCATGGATCATCTGGCAGGTAGGCAGGGGCGAGTTCGAAAAAGCCGGCTTGTTCCAAATGGGTAACCAGTTGTGCCACCTGCTCTGGGGAGACTTCTTTTTCCTGGCCGGCGGGTGTACTGATACGGCCGTCTGCGAAAATTCGCCATGTTTCATCCAGGCCAGCAAACCCACCGGTACGATGAAAAACAATGGTCGTATTAGGGGGATGGGTGTGGGTGGGTTGCGGAACGGCCGTTTCTCGCGGCGGCTCCTTTTCCGGTGCATGTACCGTTTCCACCGTGCAAGCCGAAACCATCATCAGCAAGCACAACAACCCAAACCAAACACTACGAAACCGCATCATCTGCTGTCAATCCTGCTACCAACAAATTCAGGGCTGTTTCCATATCATTTCGCCCTGTCTTTACAGCCACATCCACATCCAGCAAATGCCTGTAGATCTGTTCCAGTTGGGCCATACTAAACTGTTGTGCCTGTCGAAACAACTTCTCTGCGACAAAATTATGCAATTTGAGCGCACTGGCAATTGCTGACGGCCGTTCCCCTTCTTGCGCCAACTCCTTCACCTGAATGAGCAAACGAAACTGCCGTACAAACATGGCAAACAGAAAAAATGGGTCAGTTCCCTCAAGCAACTTTTGTTGCAGAAGCAATGCCGCCTTCCGTTGATTGCGATTACCAACTGCATCCACCAGATCAAAAATACTGACCTCAGCTGCATACGGAGAAAGCCGTATTACATCCCCTTCTTCAATCTGGCGGTCACCAGCGTACAAAACCAGCTTCTCCAGCTCATTTTCCAGCACATTCAAATCATTGCCCACATTGGTTGCCAACAAATGAGCGGCACGGGAAGAAATACGGCCGTTTTTCACCGCCACCCGTTGCGCAATCCACCGCGTCAATGCTGCTCCTTCCGGCCGACTAAACACCTTCACATAGCCCCGTTCATCCTGTTCCGCCAGCTTCACCACCGGATGACTCCCCCGCAAAACCTTCGACTCCAAAAACACCAACCGCGTTGTCTCCGGCATTTGCGGCAAATAAGCCACCAACTCATTCAAATACCCCTTACTCAAATCCGAAGACAACAAATTTTCCACAATCACCAACCGTACCTTTGCCAAAAACGGAACAGTATCACACGCCTGCCGCAATTCACTAAACGACACCTGCCCCTCAAATCGGGCTGTATTCAAATCCAGCATAGCCGGATCACCCAAACGGCCGATTAATTTACCCAGCGTTTCCTTCTTGGAAAGCTCATCATCTCCGTGAAAAATATAAAACATCACCCTTGCCCACTACAAACATCAAAAACACACTATTCTGTCGTTTCAATCCGGTAAGCAGTTGCCCGTAACTGCTTGCGCCCACCAGTAAGCAACAACTGAAACAGCCGCGTTATCGGCGATGGCGAAACTTTTCGCATTCTCAAAATTCGCAAATTTCCCAAATCACCCTCAGTAGTAAACCTGGCTTGCAAATAAACACCCAAAGGACGAGATACAATCAGCGACACCACAACAGCCAGCACAGCCGAAGGCAAACCATTAAAAAGCACCGACAAATTCATACTATCCTTCCCCTGCCGTTTTTGCTCCAGGCTAAAGCTGGCTTGGGCGGCCAATGTAGCCATTGTTGCTGTTGTCAGTAACACTGTGCCGCAATTGGGATGAACAGCCAGGTGATGCTCTCCCTGTTTCATACGTCGGTAAGCTTCCTCTACCGCATTAAACACTTCTTCTTCAGAGATGTCCCCATAAATATTCAGGCTAAACCCGCGATAGTCAGAATTGCCCTGAGCGCTGAAATTCTTGTATTTTTCGCTCAACACATGAATAGTGGCATGTTCTAACCCATGATTGCGACGAATACGGCTGATAATTTGTGAAACCATGTTGTTCTCCTTCGAAAATGAATTAACCGCAGAGATACAGAGGGCGCAGAGAGAATGAAAAAAGTGATATTTTCATGGATGATGTTGAGCGCACACTCATGTTGTCTCCTGCGAAAACAATTGAACTGCAGCAGAATGTTATGAAATGTAAACATCCCCTTCTGGGCGGTAAGTAGGCAAGCCCAGATCAGGCATTGGCTCACCAGCCAGAAATGCCTTGAGGGCAGTGCGGGTTGCTTCCCGATCATCCCACGGGTATTCAGTGGTGCCAAAACACATAGATTGTTCGTGTCCCTTGCCGCAGATGAGGACCAGGTCGTCGGGTTGGGCCAGAGTAAGAGCAAAGTAGATGGCCTGTCCCCGGTCAGGCACACGCCAGAAAGTCTTGTGTTCGATGCCACCCTGGCTACGGCAGCCTTCGGCCATCATTTCCAGAATGTCTGCCAGTGATTCGGTGCGGGGGTCTTCTGCGGTGAGGATGGTGATGTCGGCGTCGCGGGCGGAGATTTCGGCCATAAGGCGGCGTTTTTGTATGTCTCGTTTGCCAGCGCTGCCAAATACGGTGATGATACGGCCGTTTTCGGTTCGACTGGCCAGCAGATGTCGCCCTGCCTGTATCGCTTTTTCCAGCGCGTTCGGTGTATGAGCAAAGTCCACAATCGTAAGGAATGGTTGCCCCAAATCAATTTGCTCCATGCGCCCGCCAACAATGACGACATTACGCAGTCCTGTCTGAATCGCTTCGGGTGGGGCATTTAGCGCGCGGGCTACGGCCGTTGCTGCCAACACATTATATACATTAAATTCACCAGGCAAGTAGGTGAATGCCGGCACACTAAACGTCATACGCGGTTTAAGTCGGCGGCCATTTTGGCATCCAAGTGGATGGTTGAAGTTCAGTGTAAGCCAGGTGCGAGTGCGATCGTAAATAACTTCGGTTGGGTGTACATCGGCCGTTGGTTGCCAGCCATAGGTGATCTGGCGTGGGGTAGGGATTTGTGCCAGAGTGGCAAAGGAGCGATCGTCCTGATTCAAAACGGCCGTTTTTACATTATCTGGCTTAAAGGGAGACGGATTAGAGACCATATGAAACAGGCGAGCTTTGGCCGCCAGATACCCGTCATAATCCCCATGATAATCCAGGTGTTCATGCGTAATATTAGTCACAACAGCCACATCAAAATCAACGGCCGTTACCCGATGTTGGGCCAGCCCGTGAGACGTTGTTTCCAGCACACAATGCGTCAATCCTGCATCCACCATACGACGCAAATAACGCTGTACAACCGGTGCTTCCGGCGTTGTAACATGCAGTTCCAGCGGTTCTTCCTCGTCCCCAATAACTGCCCGCAAGGTGCTGAGCAACCCTGTTTTGAAGCCGGCCGCTGTGAGAATGGCGTGGATCAGGTTAGCAGTGGTGGTTTTGCCATCCGTACCGGTCACCCCAATTACGGTTAGCTGGTGGCTGGGGAATCCTTCCCAGGCAGCGGCCAGCCAGGCAAGAGTTTCGGCCGTGTCAGGCACTTGCCAGTACACCACATTGGAGGGAAGGGTAATATCCAGTTCTTTTGCCGGGCGCTGGGCCAAAATCAGACTGGCCCCATTGGCAATTGCCTGAGGGATATACGGGTGGCCGTCACTGGTGGCACGCACACGAGCCACAAAGCACGCACCGGGAGTGACTTCATTTGTTTTCTCTGTCAGGTGAGTGATAAGTACGTCGGGGCCATCGTAGGCAGGCGGGTGAGGGAGGTTGGTGCCAGAAACGGCCGTTTCCCACGCCGCCAACAATGTTTTCAGTGAACGCTTTTCTGGTTCGGATTGCACCATGCCTTTACTCCGGTTTCTTTGTTTCAGTTTGTATAGTGTAGCACAACGCCGATTTCAGGACATCATTCCGAACGGGAATAAACAGGGCGAATTGTCAGACGGGTGTCTTCAGCCAACAGCCCCTTTTTGGGTTCTGGCTCCACAGACATCACTCGACTGTCGGCAAAATAGGGAAAATCGAATGTAACGGGATCATTGGCTGTGAGGCCAGGAAGAGGCATAAGGCGGGCAGTCAGGGGTTTGCGCAAGCGAGTTGCCAAAACGGCCGTATCCAGCAAAATCGCCGCCACACTATCCGCCGTCACATCCCCCGGCAGCGGAATCGTATCCAATCCCACCCCACACACAGCCGCATAGCTCAGCAAATGAGGCAGCGAAAGCCGCTTTTCGGCTGCCCGACGAGCCAACACAGAATCTTCCAGCACAGGCAGCATCAGGCCAGAGAACCCACAACGGGGGAAATTGGCTTGCTGAATTGCTTCCGTCAGGAACGCAGCCGCGAACAGGCTGCCAGACGCACCCGTAAACGGTACGCCCAGGTCTTCAAACGCGCCGCCAATGCTTTTATCGTCGGTTGGGTAGGGGGCCAGTGAAAAGTCAATGCCGGCAAAGCGGTGTTGATGGGTGGTAGCGAGTTGCCGGGAAACGGCCGTTATCTGTGCCGCGGCTGTTTCAATGGCCGTCACCAGATTTTGCCGGGCTTCATTGAGCGTCCGCGCTTGCTGGATAGCCGTCCGTGCCAGATCTGCCGCCTCGACCGCAATGGCAAATGCCGCAGGCGCATCTGTGCTGTGATGATACGCAACCGGAAAAAACGGCGAACCAGGCGGACAATTTGCCAAAGCAGCGAAATACAAATTGCCAAACCCATTATCCAGAATACGGCTAATTTGCAAGATAAGACGGGCCACGTGGTGACAACGGCCGACATCCAGTTGCCCCTTTGTATCGGCAATTTCGGCCGTGGCAAACAGCGCATCAGTCGCGCCCAGCAGCGCAGGAATCATATCCAGCCAGGAAGTGTCATGCCGCAATTGTACCGGCCCCAGACTTATGTAATTCACACCCGCTTCTTGCCATTGGCGCACCAACTCTTGTGCCGTACTGTGCAAATCGGCCGTATGCGGCCACCAGTCCGGAAAGGGGGGCGTGGCCAGTCGCACCGTTTGTACCGGATAAGGGTAAGCATTGCGTGCCGCAGCCAAAAATGCACGCATTTCAGGCGTGGGTTGACCAGGTTGTGCAAATACAGTAATTGAACGAATTTCCATTCTTGTCCTCCCGGAATTATCCGCAACGTTTCCATATGATATATGGTATAGTTGACAGAAAGATTGTACCCATTAGAATTTGTAACGCAGCATTGTACCCAAGCGCAATCATGTGGTAAATGACTTTATGACAGATAACAAGCGGGATTATATGACAGACGAAATAGAAGAAGTAACATCTGAAACAGAACAAATTAAGGCGCAGGCCCAAAAGGGCAGGTCCCAGAAGAAGAAACGGAGTAAGCGGAATCAAAATCAGAAATTGTCGCCGGATGAAGTGAATCAGATGTTTGCTGCTTGTGCCCGTTGTGGCTTTTTCTGGGCGGCATTTCGGGTGGAGCAGGGGAACGAGGTGATGGAAACGGCCGTTCAGAACATGAAAGCCGGCTGGTTAACACTCCCCTGGAATCAGAAAATGCGCCTGCTGGTGCTCAAATCATACGGTGTGCGTGTAGATATTGACTATTTCCATGTCGAAGGCATATGTCCCGATTGTCGGCGTCGCTTTTCCTACCAGCAGAGCGAAACCGAAGGAAAACCCGATCTCTTTCGCATTGAACTCAAGCCCCGTGTTCCCCATTAACGCTTTACTCAGGGGCGGGGAGCTGATTTCGTTGCCGGAAGGCTTCAAACAAAATAATACCACTGGCCATAGCCGCATTGAGCGATTCAGTTTGGGCATGCATGGGAATAATGATTTCCCGATCGGCCAGAGACAAAGCTTCCTTGCTTGCTCCCACAGCCTCACTCCCAATAATAAGCGCGGCCGGCTCACGCCAATTAACGGCCGTGTACACCAGGTCTCCCGTCACCGTTGCCACATACACCCGCAGTCCCCGTGTCAACGCCCGAATTGTGTGCCAGGCTGCATGATGAATCGGCAAACGTAAATGTGCCCCCATACCACCCCGTACCACCTTTGGGTTATACACATCCACACACCCCGGCGCCAACAACACCCCATCCACGCCCGCTGCCGCCGCCGTTCGCAACATCGTACCCACATTACCCGGATTAGAAACACCATCCAGAATCAGCAGCAGCGATACCGATTCCGGCAATTGGCGTGGCTGCACAGGCACAACCGCCAGCACACCGGCCGGCGTCATCGTGTCACTGATAGCTGCCATCAGCCGTTCATCAACCAATTGGATAGGTGCATCAATCTGGTGTAAAATCTCAGCATGGTTCGCTGTCTGTAACCATGATTCTGTGTACAGAACATACTTCGGTTTCAGTTGCCAATGCACCAGCTCCGACAGCCAACGAGTTCCTTCAACAACAAAAGTTTTTTCTCGCTTGCGAAAACGGGAATCGTTTTGCAAACGACGTGCATATTTAATTCGGGGATTGGAAAAGCTTGTAATCATCGTGGCAATATTGTATCTTTTTTACAGGAAAGGGGTTAAAGCCTGTTGAGGGACTGAGTCTTATTTTACCCTGAATGGGTTAGCTGGAGGAGGTGGAAAGTGAATCATCTGAAAGGGCTGTACAAAATCAGTCGGCCGCTCTCTACATTGACGGGGGCACTGGCAGTACTTGTGGGGGGGTATGTGGCTGGCACAGGGGCATGGGTGCAGGTTGTTTTAGCCAGCATTACCACTGTTTTGGTATCTGCGTCGGCCAATGCGTGGAATGATTATCTGGATGTGGAGATTGACCGAATCAATCAGCCACAACGGCCGTTACCCGCCGGAATGCTTAGTCCACGTGCTGCGCTCCTCTACTCCTTCGCTCTGGCCATTCTTTCGCTCATCACTGCCTCATTCATTGGCCTTTCCGCATTAGCCATTGCTTTTGTGGCCAATCTCTTGCTCTACATTTACTCCTGGAAGCTAAAAAGCACCGTTCTTATGGGTAACGCCACCATTGCGCTCATCTCCGCCTTGAGCGCCATATTTGGTGGCGTGGCTGCCGGCAATCCTTTACCCACTTTGTGGCTGGCTCTTATCATCGGTTCCGGCATCATGGGGCGCGAAGTGCTCAAAACATTAGCCGATTACGAAGGCGATCTGCGGCAACATTGTCGCACAATCGCCACCACCTGGGGACGGCGTAAGGCACGTGTTGTTTTTTACCTGCTGGCTGCCCTCACACTGGTTATGATGATGGTTCCCTACCTCTTTAATGTGTTTCGGCCTATTTATGCCTACATCGTTGCCATCGGCGTTTATCCTGTTGTGTTCTATATTTTGCTGCGTGTTACACAATACCGCACAGGCCCCCAACTGGAGCGATTGAGCCAGCTAATGAAGTATGATTTTCTGGTTTGGTTTTTGGCTGTTTTGCTGGGGGCCGCCCGTTAGGTATCTGTTCGCTCTAGTGGCTGGCCAGAGGTGTAGCGAAGCAGAGCCAAAGCAAGACCTGATGTGCGACTTTACCTGAATAATTACTGTCATTTTTAATAGGTAGTTCCTGATTGGGCGCGGTGGTGTTCGAGTAACCAGAGCTGGCTGTTAAAGGCGGGTTCATCGGCCGCCAGTTGAGTGATGCGCGGGATATAACGGCCGTCTGGCTGAAGTACATGTGCTTTAGCCGTATCCCGCAAGTACACGTGCAACACATTTTCTACCAGTTCTTGTCGCATCGCCGGGTCTTCAATGGGGAACATCACCTCCACCCGCCGGTCCAGATTGCGCGGCATCGGATCAGCACTACCCAGGTATAAGTCAGGTTGGCCATTATTGTGGAAGTAATAAATGCGACTGTGTTCCAGAAAACGGCCGACAATACTCATCACCCGAATATTTTCGCTCACCCCCGGCACCCCAGGCCGCAAACAACAAATACCACGAATAATCAGATCAATCTCCACACCCGCCTGCGAAGCACGATAAAGCGCCCGAATAATTTCCGCATCCACCAGAGAATTGGCCTTGATAATAATACGGCCGTTCTTCCCGTACGCCGCCTCCCGCTCAATAAACGCCACCAAATGCTGCCGCAAATTCACCGGCGCTACCCAAAACTTCCGATAACTCTCCTGATACGAATACCCCGTCAGATAATTAAACAACTCCGACGCATCCGCCCCAATCGCCTCATTCGCCGTCATCAACCCCAAATCCGTATAAACCCGCGCCGTAATCGTATTATAATTCCCCGTTGAAACATGCACATACCGCCGAATCCCATCCCGCTCCCGCCGCACCACCAGACACAACTTACAATGTGTCTTCAGGCCAATCAGCCCATACACCACATGCACCCCCGCATTTTCCAGCGCCCGTGCCCATTCAATATTACTCTCCTCATCAAACCGCGCCTTCAGCTCCACCAGCGCCGCCACCTGCTTCCCGTTCTCACGCGCCCGAATCAACGCCCGCACAATTGGCGGATTAGGCCCCACTCGATAAAGCGTTTGTTTAATGGCCAGCACATTCGGATCTTCTGCCGCCGCTTCCACAAAGTCCACCACCGGCAAAAAACTGTCATACGGATGGTGCAGCAACACATCTTGCCGTTGCAAAATTGTAAAAATATTGTCTCCAGACCGAAGCGGCATCGGTACGGCCGATTGGAACACCGGATCTTTCAAGTCAGGCCGTTCCAGCCGATGCAACTCCCACAAACTACTCAACCCCAACGGCCCATCTGCCGCATACACATCATACGAGCCAATCCGCAAGTTAGAAAGCAAAATCTCCCGAATCTCCGCTGGCGTATTCTCATCAATCTCCAGCCGCACCACCGACCCAAAATGCCGCCGCCGTAAATTTTCCTCCATCGTCAGGAGCAAATCATCCGCTTCCTCTTCCTGAATTTCCATATCCGTATTACGTGTGACTCGGAACGGATAAGCTGCCACAATTTCCATGCCCGGAAAAAGCCGATTCAGATTGGCCGCAATAACCTGTTCTACCCAAACGAATTTGCGTGTCGTCGGTGGTAGCAATTCATCCGGGTCAATTGGCTTGAGCGGCAACAGGCGCGGCAGGGTGGAAGGCACTTTAACACGGGCAAAATGGGTCTCCTGTTTGCGCGGATCGCGAATGACAACGGCCAGATTCAGGCTTAGGTTGGAGATGTGGGGGAAAGGATGTCCCGGATCGAAGGCCAGCGGCGTGAGTACAGGGAAAATTTCCCGCTCAAAATAATCGGCAAGACGTTGCTTTTGCCGTTTTTTCAGGTCCTGGTAGTTGAGAATCTGGATGCCGGCTTCATACAGTTGGGGGCGCAGGCGGGTTTGCCAGATGTTCATTGCTTCGGCATATAGCTGAGTGACAGTGCGGTAAATGGCCACCAGTTGTTCGCGTGGCGTCAGTCCATCAGGTGGCCGGTCGGTAATGCCCAACATTACCTGTTGCTTGAGGCCGGAGACGCGCACCATGAAGAATTCGTCCATGTTGTTGCTGAAGATGGCCAGGAACTTGACCTGTTCCAGCAAGGGGTGGTCGGGGCTGTAACATTCGCCCAGTACACGCCGGTTGAATTCGATGTGGCTTAGTTCTCGGTTGATATACAGGCTGGGATCGGTGAGATCAACGGCCGTTTCTGCTTTCTGGCTATTTTGGGGGTTCGTCGTTTTAGTTACCATACTGGTTACTTTATATGGGTTTGTCCCGTCTGTCCAGTTTGGGGCATTAGCTCAGATAACGGCCGAACCAGGCCAGCGTCTTTTCCCAGGCATCGGTGGCCGCCTCCGCATTGTAAATATGCGGTCGGGTATCATTGAAAAAAGCATGTTGCGTGCCCGGATACACATGAATTTCATACGTTTTCCCCTGCTGGCCCAGCAAATTGCGCACCGTTTCCACTGCCTCTAGCGGAATACCATGATCATGTTCGGCAAAAATACCCAACACCGGCACAGTAATTTGGGCAATTGCCTCCGCCTCAGTTGGGGGACGGCCGTAAAAAGCCACCACTGCGCCCACAGGTGCATCACCCGGCGAAACGGCCGTTTGCCACGCCAGCCGCCCGCCCATACACCAGCCAATCACCCCCACACCTTTCCCCGCCACCTGCGGCATATCCGCCAGATAACGCGCCGCTGCCCGAATCTCCTGCAACGCCCGCGGAATCTCCAGACTCATCGCCAACTTGCGGGCCTCATCCGGCTCTGCCGCCGCCTGACCATGATACAAATCCGGCGCCAGAGCCACATACCCGGCCCGCGCAAACCGTTCTGCCACATCCTTAATATGCGGCACAAGCCCCCACCACTCCTGAATAACCACCACCGCCGGAAAACGGCCGTTTGCCGCCGGTCGCGCCAGATAACCCGGCGTTGTTCCCCCATTCACCGGAAACGCCACCATTTCCGCCACAATATCACCTGCACCCATCTCAGCCTCCTCTCGATAATTCAGCCGGCCGTTGGCGCCGCCATACCCCCCAGCCAGCCACCAACAACAAAACGGCCGTCCCGCCCCAAACCAGCCAACTGGCAGGCACCCCCGACCGCACCCCAAACGAATAACTCCCACTCATTTCATGCCCATCTGCCGCCACCACAAACCATTGCACCGTATAATTCCCGGCAGGCAACTCAGGCACATGCACCAACAATTGCCGGTTATTAGTCGGGTCCACCTGCGTCCGCACCCCCTCAACCAGTTGCAAATCCCCATTGAGCAACAACACCCGGCTCTGGTCTGTAACCGGCAAACTAAAAAGCAGCCGTAACTGGTCTGGCGCGTCGCGCAAAATGGCCCCAGGCGCAGGATCAGCCTCAATCAGTTCTGTGTGGGCCAACAGGTGCCGGGGAAAAACGGCCGTTCCTCCCACCACCAGCAACACCACCACCAGCCATCTGCACCACCTCATCCCTCACCCCCTGCCGCCAGCAACGGCTGCAAAGCCGCCATCAACTCACGCGGCGACACCGGCCCATTAAACTTGGCCGCCACACGGCCGTTTTCATCCAACACAAACACCCACGGCTCCGTCACCAACCCCCACTCCGCCATCTCCGGCACCGGCGCCAGCGTCTCAAAATCCGCATATACCTCAATATGAATAAAATTCACCCGCTCCCCCACTTCATCCCGCACCTGCTTCACACTATCCAACACCGGCGCACAAAAACTCGTCTGGCACAAACCCGGCGTCAAAATCCCCACCACCGTCGGCTTCCCGCTGGCAATCGCTTCCGCCACCGTCATCTGATAAAAAGCCGGGTCAGGATTCGCGCCACTACTCAGCTTGCTCAAGTCAGGTTCTGTATGAATCGTCCGGTTATGACTGGCCGGAGCCATCTCCCCAATTGCTGGCGAACTCGTCTCCTCCAGTGCCCCCACCACAAAAGTCGAAACCGTCTTCTCCCCATTAGCCAGCGTTATTTCGGCCGTCATACCCCAATAACCCGGCGTTGGCAACTCCGGATAAACCACCCAATAAGGAATCACATAATCCGTATAACTTTCGGCCGTTCCCGACCACACCGGCTCACCCTCCGGGTCATCCAGCGAAACGGCCGTTAACACCACCCCCTGCACATCCCGCAACGGCGCCGTCCCCTCATACAACACAAACGAAACCCGCGGCCGCCCCACACCAAAATCCCCACTCACCAGCACCACCTGCACCGGCGACGGCGTCCCCGCCAAAATCACACCCCCCTCCGGCTCCCGCTCCCCGCCACAAGCCACCAACACCAACACCAACACAACCATCCACAAAAATCGTCCCATAACCAATCCCCAATGGCGCTAACGCACCCGCTTCGCAAACTGTCAATCGTAAATCCCAAATGGTCAATCGTAAATCGTCAATCGTAAATCGTAAATCGTAAATCGTAAATCGTCAATCCCCAACCGCCCGCCGCACCGCATCCAACCCCACTTCCTGCACCAAAAAATAAGCAATCGCCGTCTTCTGATTCGCCTCCCGCACCTCCGGCGACGGCCTGGCCGCATTCCGCACCCACTCCCGAATCTCAGACACCTCCGTTAACTGCTCCGTCAGATTCACCAACTCCGCCAGCGAATACCGCTCACACAACAACCGCACCAACGCCTCCGGCGTATTCGCCTGTGCTGGCGACACACTCTCCGGCCCCATCGCCTGATGCAACAACAAATTCACATACGGCGGTCCCCCATTTTCCAAAATCATCAAAGCAATACTCGCCCGCGCAAAATTTTCCGGCGCCTTCGGGTCAATCAACTTCTCCAACTGCTCCAGACGCGCCTTCTCCTGTTCCGGCGTCAGCGTCGCCCGCGCAATAATCGTGTACCAGGCAATATCATACAGCTCAGCCAGCGTAGGGTAATACTCCAGCAAGCGCGTCACGGCCGTTCGCCGCTTATTCATCAACTCCAGGTCAATCTGCGTGCGGCACAAATTCTGAAACTGATCATACAACCAGCCCAGATTAACACTCACCTCCGACTCCCCAGTCCCATCCCCCCCAATCTGCTTGGCCAACACAAACCGCGTCCGAATCAGCGACTGAAACCCAATCCCCACCACAATCACCAGCCAAACCAGATTCGTTTCCGGCATAGTAATCCGCGCCACAACCAGAGCCAGCACCGCCGCCACCCCATTAACCAAAATCAAAATCCGCGCCCAGCGCGTACTCAGCGCCTCACGCGGATAAGTCTGAAACGTCGAAGCCAATTCGGCCGTTCCTACCGCCCCCCCCAACAAAGCCACAATCAGATACGGCGCCAAAAACACCATCCCCCCCTTCACCCGCGCCTGCAGCAACGGCAACCACGCCGGCACAGCCCCACTATCCGCCGGAAAAACCAGCAGCACCAAAACAGCCACCACCACCAGCCCCAGCGCCAGCCAGCCCGCTACTCCCCCGCCACGGGCAGCTCCGCCATTACCTTCCGGCCAGTTACCATTCGGCTCATGCATCCGCGCCGACCCCGACAAAACGCCGTCAGATTTTGTTACCGTTCAAATAAGCCCGCGCATCCGAAGTAATCGCCACCAGCATCCCGTCAGGACTGTTCATATCCGCCCGCATCAACACCAGCCCCGCATTGGCCAACTCCTTCAGCGCCGTCAACGTCTCCCCTGGCAGCAACCACGTCTCTGCCGACACCTGGCCAGGACTCATCGCCCCGCGTCGGGCCAGCGCCTGCAAAATCTTCTTCTCCTTCTCTGTCAACTCATACCGGATCATCCGCACCTCATCTTCTTCCCGAAAAACAGTCAGTGGAACTCCATTATACCATACCCACCCCCCCAAATTCACC